>NZ_JAKZGX010000012.1:0-110471 GCF_024539665.1 Arthrobacter sp. STN4 | reverse complement strand
CGCCTATCGACTCCCGGTGACAACACCCCCCGGATCATTGATGACTGGGGGCTTCAATCATGCCGGGACCGACAGGCCAACAACCCCAATTCTTACTCGTTTAAGGGGCTACTAAAAAGGTAACGGGGATCGTCCGGGTCAGGATGTCTTCGCGCAAACGGCTGTACACGGATTACTTCAACACGGCTGTGAACCACCACCGGCCATGCGGGTATCGACAGACCTGGATAGTCCAAACATGACGATCTCTCCGACTTTTTGTTGAGGGACGCATTGCACCCGTATGTGCCTGGTGCCGAACCAACGATCCAGCAGCGAATATCTGTATACAGGTGTATTTTATCCTGTGTGCACGCTTTTGGCCGCCCGGTGAACTGACACAGGTTGGGGCAGAGTGCCGGTCCTTCGATCTTCCGGGGCACGGTGCTGACGGGACCCCGCGCGGAACGGTCACCGCAGCCACCTACATACGCGCCGTCGTCGAACAGCTTGAGCGGCTCCGTTCACCGGTGGTCCTGGTAGGCCACAGCATGGCGGGATATCCGATATCGATGGCCGCGCAGCAGCGCCCGGAGCAGGTCCGGCATCTGGTCTACTTCAGCGCCCAGGCCCGTCCCGCGGGACAGACCTGGGCGCAAACGTTGGACCCGGAGACCCGCTCGACTTATGAAGCCCTCGCCGCCGCCAGCGGCGACGGCAGCTCCACAGTGCCAGAGGGGATAGTGAACTCCCGATGGCTGTCATCCCTGCATCCGGAAAGCAGGCTGGCACAATCGATTCGCTCCCGGCTGACGCCCCAGCCCCTCGCTCCCCTCTTTGAGCCGGCTGCGCCTTCCGGAGACCTCTCGCATATCCCCACCACTTACGTGTGGCCCACCGGGGACAGACAAAACACGGAACTGCGTATGCGCTCGTCATTGTCCAACCTGCCCCAGGGAACAAGGCTGGTGAAGATCAGCGGGGACCATTGCGCCATGCTCACAAATCCGAAAGAGTCCGCGCTGGCTCTTCAGGAAATCATGGACCAATGACGGCCCCTGCCAGACCATTGTCAGCAGGACTTCCATTCGGGGGCGTGCCTCAGGCGATGGCTCCGGCCCTTCTGCCGAAGACAGCACCCGCCGCCAGCCCGCTTCCCCCGGGGTAATTGCCGCTGAACAGGCCGCCGAGGGCCTCGCCGCAGGCAAAAAGCCCAGGCAACGGGGCCCCGTCTTCACCAAGGACACGGCCATGGGTATCGGTCTTCAATCCGCCGAACGTAAAGGTCACGCCACAGGTGACGGGGAACGCGTAATACGGTCCCGACTCGATGGCGAGGGCCCAGTTGCTCTTCGGCGGAGTGACATCCGAAAGCCGCTGGTCCTTAATGTTCGGGTCAAAAACCTTCGATTCATCGATTGCCGCATTGAATTCCTTGACGGTTTTCTCCAACGCCTCCGGCTCAATTCCGGTCTGGATGGCCAGCTCGGAAATGGTGTCCGCGGACACCACCGAAACGCCCGGCATGTCGTATTCCTCGCTCCGCAGCATGGGACGGGTTGAGGAGTCAAAGATCTGGAACGCCACGGATCCCGGCTGTTGCAGGATGTCCCGGCCGTACCGCGCATAGGTGTAGTTACGGAAGTCGGCACCCTCATCGACGAAGCGCTCGCCCAACCGGTTGACGACGATTCCCAACGGATACCCGCCACGGGTCAGCTGATTCGTCAGCTCAAAGTTGCTTTCATTTTCCGGATGGCCGGCGTCCCAGGCAACGCTGTGGCATGTCGCCCAGTCTCCACCCTTGGTTGCACCGGTTTCCAGCGCGGACACGATCATTTCTCCTGTATTGCCCTGGGTTCCCCGCACCTTCGCGTTCTGCCACCCTTCCCCGAGATGCCGACGGCGCATCTCGGCGTTGGCTTCAAAGCCTCCCGAGGCGATAATGACCGATTCGGCGCGCATGGTTCCAGATTGGCCGTCGGCGGTCTCGAAGCTTACGCCCTCGATGCGGTCTGCGTTGGTGACAAGGCCTGTTACCGCATGGCCATACAGTACCGTCACGCCGGCCCGTTCGGCTGCCGCCCGATGGTCGGCCATCAGTCCCTTGCCGCCTCCAACGTTTCCGACATGCAGCCCGCCCCAGAAGAGGTAGGAACCGTCAGGCTGGGTGTACGCCTGGCGTTCATACATGAGCCGGTACTTCAGGCCATGCCCGTGAAGCCATCGCAGCGCAGCCTGGCTCTCTTCCACCAGGACCTGTGACAGTTCAGCGTCGTTTCGGCCTTCTGAGACCTTTTCCAGGTCTGAGAGGTAATCGCCGGGCGCGTACGGAGGAACGACGGTGACCGCGTGCCGCTCATCGGGTTCGATAACATCCAGGAGGTCATCCAGGCCATCGTGGGGAATCCGGGTGGCCCCCGCAGTGTAATAGCTGTTGCCCCCCGAAAGGTCTTCCTCGGCCTTCTCAAGCAGCACCACCGACCTGCCCCGCTCCGCGGCGGCCAGGGCGGCCGCGAAACCGGCATTCCCTCCTCCAACAACAACAACTTGCGCAACGTCCTGCATTTTTGGCTCCATTCATCATGGCGGATTCTGCTATATACAACTGTATACAATCGTCGACAGACTTGTCCATAGAGTTGCGACGCGTTTCACTCGCGCCGGGCCGGCGCCCCATTCAGGGACCGCCGGCCGTAACCGCCCTTCCCAGGCCAGCGCGGTCGGATGCCGGGAGCTCCTGTTGGAGGCTCCGGCCTTTACGGCCCGGGAACCCGGCAAATCCGGCGCGGCAGCGGGAGGCTAATCGGTCTTGACGATGTAGACATCGCAGGGAGAGTTGTGCGCAACGTTGTTGGCAACGCTGCCCAGGACGCGGGCCAGCCCCTGCATCCGACGGTTGCCGACCACAATCATGGCCGCGCCGAGGCGTTCAGCTTCGTTGAGCAGGACCTCGTGCGGCTTACCCAGTGCAGCCGTGTATGTGGCCCGCACCCCCTTGGCACTTAACTGCCCGGCCACCCGCTGCGCCACTTTCTTCGCTTCCGCAGCGTTGGAGATGGTCCATTCCTCCCCCGCAATTTCAACGATCTCGCTTTTGTCGTTCCCGTAGGCTGTCACAACGGTCAGCGTTGCCCCTGTACCCGCGGCCAAGTCCGCGGCAGTGCGCGCGGCCTTTAACGCCGTCTCGCTTCCGTCCACTCCGACGATGATAATCCCGGACATGTGCACTCTCCTTTTGGTGTTTGATCCTGCAATGGTGCCCTGGCTGCTGCCGGCAGCCCCATGCCACGGCATGGTGGCTCTACGGCATTGTCTTCAGGGATGGTTGGCTGGCTGCAGCCCAGCCAGCGGGGCGGCCACGTGGCGTAGTCGGTGGTCCCAGTGACCACCATTCAAACCGCCCCGCCGCTGGCGTCGTTCACACCCCTGCCGTCGGCAGGGGTGTGAAATGCTCTTCGCGCGTCTTGGCGAAGCATTAGGACGGAGCTATCTCCTGGGCATCGATGTACATCTCGATGCGAATGTTTTTCGCCTCTTCCATGTGGACACTGGCGATCTTTCCTGCACTCTCTGCGTCGCGGTCCCGGATCGCGGAAACAAGTTCCTCATGTTCCTTCAGGACCTGGCTCCACCGCTCCGGCGTCGAGAGGGTGGTTCCCGGATAGCGGATGAAGTGCACCAGAATCCGGTCCAGGAGGTCCACAAGTGCCGCACTGTGGCTGGCGGCCCATACCCGCTCATGGAATGTCCGGTTGGCGGCGGCCATCTGCGCCGCACTCGCTTCCTCAAACTTGATATCCAGCATGCTCTGGTGGGCACGTTCAATAAGCATCAGATCCATGTCGGTATGGCGCAATGCCGCCGTTTTCGCAGCCGCCTCCTCCAGGAAGGATCGCACTTCATACAGATCCAGCATTTCTTCGGGCCTGTACTCGCGAACCTGCATACGGGAACCGTAGCGTTCCACCAGCCCCTCCGTCTCCAGTCGGCGCAGGGCCTCACGGATCGGGGTGCGGGACACATTGTATTTTTTAGCCAAGGCATTCTCCACCAGTTGCGCACGGGGCGGAAACTCCTGGGCAATGATCGCATTACGGATCATCAGATACGGGCTCATCAACGCCGGTGACGACACGGAGTCCTCCAAATAAGGGTCTACGACAGGCAGCGGACAACGATGGCGGCGACAGCCGCCGCCATACCTTCTGCCTACATTCTACCACCTGTATACATTTTGGGGCTACTGTCTGCAATCGGCAATCCGGCCGGAACAGCGCGGGAGGAACCGTCCCGTCCGATGTCCGGCTCCCCCAAATCCGCCACTTTGGATAGTGATTGTTGTCACGGCAGTGATTTCGGTATACATTTTATCCAGATCACATACAACAACTCCCAGTCTGCACTTTTTTGAAGTACTTGATCGACTAGAAAGACTGGGCGGTACGCCAACCGATTGAATGGCATATAGGAGAATCAACGGTGCTTCACGCAGGACTCGACCCCGACCCGGATGTCCATCGGATGCCGCACTCCATATCGGCTGTCCCGGCCACGCTGGTCCGCGGAGGTACCAGCAAGTGCTGGATCTTCCGTGAAAGCGACCTCCCCCAGGACACCGGGGAAGTGGAACGGCTGCTCATCCGCATGTTCGGTTCGCCGGATGTCAGGCAGATTGACGGCGTGGGAGGTGCATCGTCCACCACGAGCAAGGCGATCGTCGTCGACGACCGTGGCATGAACGTCGGGGCGGTTAAATACCGGTTCGCCCAAGTTGCCATTGACCGGCCGGCGGTCGAATGGGACAGCAACTGCGGGAACTGCGCCACGGGGTTGGGCCTGTACGCCTTGCACGCCGGACTTGTTGAGCCCGGCGAAGGCACAACACGGATTCCCATTACGAACACCATTACCGGGCTCAACCTCACGTGTGAGGTTCCTACGCCTGGTGGGCTCGTGCCCGCCTATGGTGACCGCCGGCTGGACGGCCAATATTATCCCGGCGTCCCGGTGGACATCATTTTCGAACAGGGCAGCTGGTCGACCTTCGGTGTTGAATTCCCGACCGGGAACCCGGTTGATGAGATCACCGTGGGCGGCGCCACCTACCGCGTGACGCTGATAGATGCGGGGGCCCCCGCCGCACTTTTCGATGCCGCTGACTTCGGTGTTTCCGGACAGGAAGGCGCCGGCCAGCTACAGGGCCTGGTTGAACTCGCGCCTGAGCTTCGAGCGGCGGCGGCGAAACTGATGAGTATCCCCAATGACCTCACCTCGATCCCCAAGGTCGGTATCGTCGGCTCACCGCCACCTGGTGAAGAAGGCGTGTCGGCCAGGATGATCTCCATGGGCGCCTTGCACCCGGCCATCGGCCTGACCAGTGCCGTGGCAGTGGCCGTGGCCGCCGGCAGGGAAGGCACGGTCGTCAACCGTTACACCGTAAAATCTGCGGAGACGGCGGCCGGAACGCCAATGACGATCCATATGCTTAAGGGCGCCACCGGATTCTCGCTCGACGCCTCCATGCCGACGCAGATCACTTTTCAAAGGTCAGCCCGTGTTATCAGCGAAGGGACCGTCCTTGTCCCGGGGGACTGAATGGACCGGTCGTCTCAATCCTAAGGAACTGTTATGAAAATAAGCATCCAGAATCTTCAACTAAAGTATGGCGATTTCACTGCCATAGAAAATCTCAACCTCGACGTCGGGGATGGTGAAGCACTGGTGCTGCTCGGCCAGTCCGGCTGCGGCAAGACGAGCACCATGCGCTGCCTGGCAGGGCTGGAAGAGCCGAGCGCGGGACGAATCATTATCGACGACGTGGTGGTATTCGACTCCGAAAAGGGCATCAACCTGCCGCCCAACAAGCGCAATGTGGGAATGGTGTTCCAGTCCTATGCGGTGTGGCCCCACATGACCGTCTTCCAAAACGTTGCATATTCGCTCCGGATGCAAAAGATCTCGAAAAAGGAGATTCAGGACCGGGTCATGGAAGTGCTGACGATGGTCGGGCTGGAGAAATTTGCACCCCGCGGTGCAAGCCTGCTCAGCGGCGGGCAGATGCAGCGCGTTGCCCTGGCCCGCAGCCTGGTCATGCGCCCCAGTGTCTTGATGCTCGATGAGCCGTTGTCCAACCTTGATGCCCGCCTCCGCGATCGTCTCCGGGTGGAACTGCGCGAAATCCAGCTCCGGCTCGGCCTCACCTGTGTCTACGTCACCCATGACCAGCACGAGGCCTTCGCTCTCGCGGACCGCATTGCCCTCCTCCAGAGCGGGCGAATCGTGCAGATCGGCGCGCCCCGGGAGATGTATGAAACCCCGGCCAGCGCATCCATCGCCCACTTTCTCGGAGTATCGAACGTGATGGACTGCGACAAGGTGGAGGTGGAAGACAGCTTGGCTGCAGCGAACATCGCAGGGCACAACGTCAAGGTCCGGTCCTCCCAGTCTGTGCCGTCCAACGTGGCTGACATGAGGCTGTGCATCCGCGCCGAAGATCTCCAGGTCACGGCCCGCCCCCAGGAATCATTGAATTCATGGAAGGGAACGGTTCGCGTTGCCGGCTTCCAGGGAAACGACATCCGCTACGCCGTGGAACTGGAGGGCGGCCTGGAACTGGATGCCCTCGGCACCATCAAGCGCGGCGAACAGCACGACGTCGGAGACACAGTCTGGGTGACTGTCGATCCCAACGAGGTTCAGCTCCTCCCGGCTGAGGTGTACGCATGAGCCTCAAAGCCCCCTCCCCCGTTGACACCGGCTTCACCAGGGACCTGCGTGTTCCGGTGAGGAAGCCGTTCCCTCGCCGGATCCGTACGCTGGCAAGCTTCAGGAAGAGTTGGCCCACAACGCTGATCATTGTCATCCTGGCGATACTGGTGGTGCTCCCGTTGGCCCTTGTCCTGCTGGCCGCCTTCTCCAGCTCGGTGCCCCGGCCCGGGAATATCTCCCTGGGCAACCTCACCTTGGACAACCTGGCATTCCTTGGCAGTCCCGAGGCCCTCGGTGCACTTGGCAACTCGCTCATCGTGGGCGCCGGCTCGGCGGTTATCGCCCTGGTCATCGGGGCGTTCCTTGCCTTCATCTGCGCCCGCTCCGATGCCCCCATGCGCCGGTTCATCTTCTTTATCGGCATGGCTCCAATGTTCATCCCGGCACTCGTCGGCGCGCTGGCCTGGTCCCTCCTGTCGTCCCCAAGCGCCGGATATATAAACATCCTGCTCAGGGATTTGGGCCTGGATTTCGTCATCAATATCTACAGCCTGCCGGGACTCATTTTTGTGCTGGGAATCTTTTACGCGCCCTACGCCTTCCTGCTCATGCACAGTTCGCTATCCATGATGAACGCCGACCTTGAAGAAGCAGCAACCGTCCACGGCGCACCGATGCGGACCATGCTCCGCACCGTCACGCTGCCGCTGGCGCTCCCGGCGCTGCTGGGATCCGCAGTCCTGGTGTTCGCCCTGACCATGGAAAACTTCCCCGTGGCACAGGTCATTGGAAACCCCGGCGGCGTCGACACGCTTCCGACGTATATTTACCGGCTGATGAGCGCCACCCCCGCCAAGAGCAACCAGGCCGCCAGCATCGCCGTCGTCCTCACCGTCGCCCTGCTGGTGATCACCGTGGTACAGCAACGAATCATCAACAAGCGCAAATTCACGACCGTGACGGGCAAGGGAAACCGGCCCCGGCAGGTACCTTTGCGGAGCCTGCGCTGGCCCTTTACGATTCTCGCGCTGGCCTACTTCGCCGTCTCCGTGGTCTTGCCGATGCTGGCACTGCTGGCAGCGTCAATGCAGTCAAGTCCCTTCGTCGCATCGATCTCACAGCTCTTCGATTCAGGAGCCCTGACCTTTTCGAAGCTTGGGGAAGTCTTTACGTCCCACGATTTCCAGCTTGCGCTGCGCAACAGCGTCCTCGTGGCCCTCATCGCAGCTGCAGCCGGCACAACGTTGAGCTTCGTTGCTTCCTACATTCGGTACCGCACCAAGGCCAAGGGCGGGGCGGCCATTGAAATGATTGCGATGACCCCGCTTGCGGTCCCAGCCATCGTGATGGGCATCGGCCTGCTGTGGACGTGGCTGTTGCTGCCCCTTCCCGTCTATGGCACCCTGGCCATTTTGGCCATCGCCTGTGTGGCGGTCTTCCTGCCGCAGGGCTACCGCGGCATCTCGGCATCGATGCTTCAGATGGACCAGGATCTGGAGGACAGCGCCGTGATGTTGGGGGCGCGTCGTGCACGGGCCATTGTCTCGGTCACCCTGCCCCTGATGAGGGTCGGCATCACGTCGTCATTCCTGCTTTTCCTCATGCTCTCGATGCGCGAATTGAGTGCCTCCATCTTTTTGTTCACGTCCAATACGCGCATCCTGTCAATCCTTGTCTTCGATGACTTTGACAACGGGCAGAGCCAGGCTGCTGCGGCAGTCAGCGTGCTCTACTGCATCGTTATCGCCGTACTAGCCATCGCCGCCCAGCTCGTTGGCGCGGAACGCAAATCCAAAAAACGCTCACTCAAATCCGAAGTCCACACCAAGAATTGAAGGGATCAAAACCATGAAGCTATCCTCCAAAATCCCCGTAATCGGAACCGGTCTACTACTGGTCATGGGCATGGCCGCCTGCGGCAGTGCCGACGCCAGTTCCAGCGTCGTGACAGGCGCAGCATCCGTCAACACGACCAATGGGCTGGTCATTAACGGTGAAACCATCGCGGACAAGGCCACCTACGACAAGGCCAAGACCGAGACGCTTTCCCTCTACTCCGGTTATACGGAGTCGTCGGAGGCTGCCCTGGTTGCCGCGTTCACCAAGGACACCGGCATCAAGGTCAATGTCGTGCGCCTCACCCCGAACAAACTCAGTGAGCGCGTGCTGTCCGAAAAGGGGGCCGGCAAACTCGGCGCCGACGTCATTCGCACCTCCGATTACCGGATCGCGAAGTCCATGGAAGACGCCGGGGTATGGCAGAACTACGACGTCCCTGGGGCGTCAAAGTTCAAGGACGTCTCCATTGACGGTGGAAAGTTCACCCGCATGTTCGACTCCGTCTACACGCTTGGTTACAACACCCAGCTTGTTAAGGAAGCGGATGCCCCCACGTCCTGGGCTGATGCCGTCAGCGGCAAATGGCAGGGAAAGATCGGCATCGTCCAAGGCGGCTCCGGCGGCAGCACGGCTGCCCTGAACAGGTTCATGGATTCGAAACTCGGACCGGACTATTTCAAGTCCTATGCCGCACAGAAGCCGACCATCTACGACTCGCTGGGCGCAGAGGCAACAGCTCTGGCCCGCGGTGAAGTCGCCGTCGGAACCGTCACCATCAGCGGAACGAACCTCTCTGCGGTGCAAGACAAGGCGCCCGTCAAATTTATCGTTCCCAAGGAGGGCCTGGTCGCCTATGACTATTTCCTGGGCATGACCAGTTCAGCGAAAAACACTGACGCAGCCAAGGTGTTCATGAACTACAACCTCTCCAAGCAGGGACAGAAAGTCTTTGGGCAGCTTGGCGAATACCCCGTCCGCACCGATGTGGCGCCTCCCACCATCATGGGTGTTCAGCTCCCTGCCATTGACTCGGGCAAGGTCTACCGGATGACCAACGCGGATGCCATCAACTTTGGCAAAAGCGATCTTGCCAAGTGGAACCAGGTCTTCGGCTACACCAAATAATTAGACCCCTATCAGCGTTACCGTTGGCCTTCGGCAACCTCCCCGCGAGGCCGAAGGCCAACGGACGTTTAATGGGCCCCATCAGAACCCGGAAGCGGCCGACCGGGGCTGCCTACATGGCCACTTCCCTGACGCCGGCACAAGGGGTTCCGGAGTTCACAAGGTCCCTGCTTCGCGTCCATCGGGGCCTGGGGAACGGCCTGCATTGGCGTTGGGGGCCTGTCCTCGCGGGAGGAATGTCCCCAGCTACGACTGCGCCACGCGTGAGGGCCTCCTCGGCAACATGGCCAAGGCTACGCGCGGCGCACGCGGCGCCCTCAATACAGCCGGTCCCGCTACCCGCTGAACAACTTTGTAGACGGCATGGTGCGTTCCACAGCGAGCGCGGACGACGTCCTTTAGGCCTACAGACAGGACGGCCGCCCGTCCATTGGTCAGTCCAAAAGCTCCCGTCCCGGCCACCTTGCCACCGCTCGGGCCTGTGCAGTGAACTCCTCAAAGGAAAGCCCCGCGACGGCCCCGGCCCACATCTTTTGGGCCAGCACCCCGAAGGCCGGCTTCACCAGGTCGTGGACGGCGCGCTCGTTGTAGGCGAGCAGGACCAGGTCGTTCCAGACGGCCGAGGCCGCGCCCAGCAGCTGTGGGTGCCGCGGTTCCAGGTCCAGGCCGTCGCCAAAGACGTGCGGCTCCCAACTGTCAAACAATGCCCGGGCGTCCAGCCCGTGGCCGTGGTAGTAGTCCGCAAACGGCACAATGTACAGGAGCGCGTCGTCGGTGTTGATGACGCGGTAGCCGTCCGCCACGGCCGCCCGGCCGCTGTACCAGTCCTTGTTCCAGGCGCACACCACCACGTCGCGGCTGTAGCCGTCCGGGCCCGGTGCGCCGGCGCCACCGGACATCACGGTCAGGCTGCCCCACGCCATCGGGTCCTTCCCGAGTGCCCGGACATGGGCGCTGATGGCGTTGAAAAACGTCCGGTATTCCTCCGAGTGTCCGCGGGCGTATTCGTCGGCCCCGAAGTGGACGGCGGGGCCGCGGAACCACGGCACAAACTCGCTGAACACGTCCTTGACCAGCTCGGTGGCCGCCGGCCTGCCCAGGTCCAGCATGTCCGAGTCGCCGCCGTCGAGCCCCATCTCCGGACGCCACCGGGTGAAACTCCTTGCATGCGCCGGCACGTCGATCTCCGGCACCAGCCGCACCTGCCGCAGCGCCGCCTCGTCCTCGAAGGAGTCCCAGTCGGCGCGGCTGTAGGAGCCGTCCTCCGCGGCAAGTCCCGCCAGCCACGGCGAATCCGAGGCCAGCCGGAACGCCTGCTGCGCCGCGGTCCACGGCCGTTGGGTGTTCAAGGTGATCTCATTGTCATTGAGGTGGACCAGGAAAGTGTTCAGCTTGTACCAGCTCATGAACCGGAGCCAGTCCCGCAGCGCCGCCGGATCGGCAAAGCGGCGGCCCACGTCCAGCATGAAGCCGCGCACCGGGTAGTTCGGCCAGTCGACGGCGGTCCCGCCCGGCAGAGTGGTGGAGGCCGAGAGCATCTGCAACAGGCTGCGCGTGCCCCAGTAGACGCCGGCCGCCGTCCGGGCACTGACGCGCACGCCGCCGTCGACCTCCAGCACATACCCTTCGGCAGCTGCAGTGGCATTGTCCGCGGGGAACTCCAGCGCGGGGTCCAGCGCCAGCACGATGGTGCCGGCGCCCGCACCGTCCCCGGCGCTGCCGGAGAGCCCGGCCAGCTCCGCCATGTCCGCCAGCAGTGTGGCGGCCACCTCCGCCAGCTCGGGCGGATGCACGACGACGAATCCCTCCCCGAGGCGGGCGGTCCCCTCCCCCGGGGTCCAATGCTGGAGGGAGGGGATGACCGTCGGGGCAGCGGCCAGGTGGGCGTCGGCACCGGGCACGGGGAGGTGCATGGGGGAACCTTTCCAGGATGGCTGCGGTTGAAGTGAGACTACCGGCTTCGCCGCCGGCGACTACCCATGGGCTTTCCCGTCGTCAAATTCCAGGTGGGCCTGCAGGCAGCCGTTGCCGTCGACCCACCCCTTTGACGTGGCGTAGTCAACCATGGAAGCCAGTTCCGCCTCCCACGCCGGCGTCGCCGCGTCCCCTGCCAGCCCACGCAGGCCGGCCGGCCGAAGGAAGGCGTGGCCGCCGTCGACAGTGCCAAGCTGGGCAGCCTGCAGGGCTTGCGCGAGCTGTCCCCCGTCCAGTCCGCCGGTAACCTCAACATGGAGGCGCTTGGTGTCATCCGGGTTGAGCAGCCTGACTCCGGCCGGCGTCACTTCAACAATCATTTCTTCCTTCTTTCAGGGCTGCAGGGCGGGCGCGGAAATTTCCGGGGACACGCCCAGCAATTCCGTGCTGGTGACCACGGTACACAGGGGCGCCAGCAGTTGCAGCAGCGCCAGCGTCTGGGCCTGCGCCTCATCGCTGACCGCCGCGCAGGCGTCGGAGACCACCGTAACGAACCGTCCGGCGTCGACGGCGCCCAGGGCCGTTGAGAGGATGCAGCAGTCCGTGGCCACACCTGTCAGGATCATTTCCGAACCTACGGGGATGAGCTCTTCAAGCTCGGGTCCCCACTTGGAAAATGTCCCCTTCGAAACAATGGCGGCGCCGGCCGGCGGGGCCATTGTGATGTCCCAGAGGCTGTGCGCGCCGGGCAGGCGCATCTCATGCCAGCGGTCGTAGTAGCTGCTCCAGGCGCCGGGCTCCCGGGGGTCGGCCACGAACATCGTGAAAACCGCCGGCCCCTCCAGACATTTGTCCAGCGCCTCGATGACCGGCACGATCTCGTCATACCGCGGCACGTACCACTGGCTGCCTTTGTCACGGAAGCAGTGCTGCATGTCGACCGCGACGAGCGTCCTGCGGCGGACAGGGACCCCGGCGCTCACCGCCCCGCCCGCTGGGCCGCAGGAGCTGGCTGCGCGGCCATGACATCGGCAACTGGATGCCGGAGCCCGGACAGGGGGCGCAGCCTGTAGGTGGCAAAGTACACGACCGCCGCAACGGCCGCGGCCACGAACATGCTCAGGTCCCCCGCATCGGGGATGGCTGCGGCCACCGGCCCCGTGAACAGGGAGGAGACCCAGAAGGGAACCGAGCCAAGCACGCCGGCGGCCCAGGCCACGAAGCCCCACTCAAACTTGCGCGACTTGTCGAACAGCTCGGCCATGCCCTGCTTCGACTGGCGGCCGCCGAGGTAGTAGTCGCAGATCAGGACGGTTGCGAACGGTGCAATGAAGTAGGCCGTCAGGTTGAGGAAGACGGAGAAGCCCTCGTAGATTCCGTTTTGGCCCCACAGGGCAACCAGGTAGGAGGCCACGCAGATGAACACGACGCCGGTGGTCCGTTTGACTGGCACCCCCATGGTCTGGATTGATATGGCGCCGCCGTAGACGTTAAGGAAGTTCTGCGAGAAGGAGGAAAGTGCAATGGCCAGCAGTCCCGGAACAGCCCAAGGTCCCATGAGCTGGTTCAGCGCCGTGATCGGGTCGGTGGTGGTTGCGGTGCCGGCCAGCACGACGCCGACGATCCCCATCCAGGCGATGGTCACGAAGTTCCCGAGCATGGTGAAGATGCCGGTGCCGCGGCGCACGGACCCCGTGTCCGGCAGGTAGCGGGAGTAGTCCGAGGCGAATGGCAGCCAGGCCACCAGGAATGCCAGGAAGTAGCCAAAGAAGGTGACCCAGCTGCCGGCGCCGATGAATCCTTCAGCGTGCGGGTTGCCTGTCAAGGTGACGCCGCCGCGGGAAACCGTGACGATGGTGATCAGCAGGAAGCCGAAGAACAGCACGATCGCCAGGATCCGCTGCAGGAAGTGGATGAGGTTGTAGCCGATGACGGCAACGAGGAGCTGCAGCAGCATCAGGCCCAAGGCGGCGAGCCAGAACGGCAAATGCGTCAGCTCGTGCAGCGCCTTGCCGCCGAGAATGACGGTGACCGCCGCCCAGCCGACGCCGGCAAAGACGTTGACGTAGGCCACGGGGAACAGGTTGCCGATGAAGCCAAGAGGTCCGCGGGCCTGCATCTGCTGGGGAACGCCGAGCCGGACGCCCATGCGGGACATCAGGCCCATGATGGTGGAACCAATAAGGGCGCCGGCGAGGATTGCCACGACCGCTTGCGCCATGGACAGGCCAAAGTAGGCCGCACTGAAGCCCAGGACGATGATGGGGAAGTTCATGCCGGCGGCAAACCAGATGAAGAACTGGGAGCTGGGCTTGCCGTGCCGTTCCACGTCGGGGATGTGTTCCACGCCGTAGGGTTCAATCTTGGTCAGGCTGTCCCGGTAACCCCGGTCAGCGGCAACACTTGACTCACTGTTTTGCGACATGTCTGCCGTCCTATCGGTCAATTCTTGCGAAAGTGGGTGCGGTCCAGCGCCACGGCACCCGCATTGGTGCCGCGTTCTGAAATCGCTCGGTTGTGGGGTGGGGTGGGCCTCGCTGGGCCGGCCCTGGGCTAGCCGGCGGCTAGTTTCTGTCTTGGCGTGAAACGGAGTCCATCATGACTTCGCGGGAGGAGGCCCACACGTGGTCCTTCATGGCCAGCTCCGCGCCGACGCTGTCCTTGGCGGTGATTAGTTCCAGGACCTGGCGGTGTTCCGCCGTGGACCTGGAAAGCCGCCCGGGATGCTGAACGGAGGTGAGGACCAGGTGGTGGTATGCAAGCTGGTTCATGAGCGTTCGGTAGTGTTGGGCAAGTTTGAGGTTGTCTGACCCGGTGATGAGGGTTTCGTGAAATTCGTGCACCAGGTTGGCGTAAGCGGCGCTGTCATTGCGCAGCACCGCCAGTTCGGAAGCCTCCACATTTGTCCGGAGGGTGTCCAGCTCGGGAATCTGCCCGCGCCGGGCCATCAGGCGTGCTGCGAGGCCCTCCAGCGTTTCCTTCACTTCAAACATTTCAAGAATCTCGCGTCGGGTGATTTCCCGAACAAAGGTGCCCACCTTGGGTCGGATTTCCACGAGTCCCTCGATTTGCAGCTGCTTGAGGGCTTCACGCACGGGCGTCCGGCTGACTGCATAGTACTCAGCCAGCCGCACCTCCGAGAGTGCGGTTCCAGGCTTGTAGTCCCCGCCCAGAATGAGCTCACGAATCCTGTCAAGCAACGTGGTCTCGCCCAGCGAATCATCCACTGCTGTGTCCTGGCTCACAATACCTTCTTGCATGGTAGAAATCCTATTTTGAAGCTTGCATGCATGTCAATAGATGTTCACCAATTCGGCGAACTCACTTCCATGGAGGGAAAACGTGGCAAATCAGGCCGTCTTGGCTTTTTGCCGAGCCATGACGGGCAGCCTATCTACCATGCAACATTACCCGGAACTGGCGTCCAGTTCCGTGAGGGTGACGTCGCCCGTGGCCCAGTGGTCCCGGGGCACCTCGCGAACGATGACGCGGATGTGCTCCGGACGCGCGGCGGTGGTGCGTTCCACCGCCGCATGGACCTCGTGGATCATGGACCGCACCTGAGCGGCTGTCCGGCCGGCCGACAGGGTCACTTCAATGAGCGGCATGGTCAGCCTCTCATGATAAACGGGTCGTCCACGGGAGCGTCGTTGGTGTTGATCCACACACTCTTGAGGCGGGTGTACTCGCGGATGGTCTCCGTGCCGTGCTCCACACCCACACCGCTGCTCTTGAACCCCTGCCGGGGCGACATGGGAGACATGGCACGGTAGGTGTTGACCCAGATGGTGCCCGCGTCCAGCCGTCCGGCCAGGCGGTGGGCACGGGAGAGGTTCTGCGTCCACAGCCCGGCCGCCAGGCCGTACTGGGTGTCATTGGCCAGGCGGACCACCTCGTCCTCCGTTTCGAAGGGCATGATCGCGGCCACCGGGCCAAAAATCTCCTCGCGGACAACGCGCATGCTGTTGTCCACCCCCGTCAGGACCGTGGGCTCGAAGAAGTAGCCGCCCAGACCCCCGTCGATGGACCGCCCGCCGGTGAGGACCTTGGCACCCTCGCTGACGCCCAGGTCCACGTAGCCGGCCACCTTGTCTCGTTGCGTGGCAAAGGCCAGGGGGCCCAGCTCTGTCGCGTCCTCCAGCGGATCGCCGATCACGATCGACGCCGCCCGCGCGGACACCCGTTCCAGAAGTTCGTCGTAGACGGACTTGTGGGCAAAAACGCGGCTTCCGGCAATGCAGGTTTGCCCGGCGGCCGCGAAGATGCCGGCCACCACGCCCATTGCGGCGTTGGCGACGTTGGCGTCTTCGAAGACGATGTTGGGCGACTTGCCGCCAAGTTCCAGGGTGGCACCGATGAACCGCGACGCGGCACTTGAGGCGATCCGCGAGCCTGTCTGCGTACTGCCGGTAAAGGAGATCTTGGCCAGCTTCGGATGGTCCACCAGTGAGGCCCCGGCCTCGCCACCAAAC
Organism: Arthrobacter sp. STN4; assembly: GCF_024539665.1. Classification (NCBI taxonomy): domain Bacteria; kingdom Bacillati; phylum Actinomycetota; class Actinomycetes; order Micrococcales; family Micrococcaceae; genus Arthrobacter; species Arthrobacter sp. STN4. Next base: position 94,431 of record NZ_JAKZGX010000012.1, on the reverse strand, counting down.
CCCGTCACCACATTGACCACACCCGGCGGGAATCCGGCTTCGATGACCAGCTCGGCCAGACGCAACACTGTGGCCGAGGTATATTCGCTGGGTTTGACCACCATGGTGTTTCCAGCTGCCAGGGCCGGCGCCAGCTTGCTGGTAGTCAGGGTCAGCGGCGAGTTCCAGGGCGTGATGGCACCCACCACGCCCACCGGTTCCCGCATGGTGTAGTTCAGCACCGTCTTGTCCGAGGTCGGGATGACGTCGCCCTGGATCTTGTCCGCCAGACCGGCGTAGTAATAGTAGTACTCGGGCAGGGAGGCCATCTGCCCGCGCATTTCACGCAGCAATTTGCCATTGTCCAGGGTTTCCATCCGGGCGAGTTCCTCGGCATGTTCGCCAATGACGTCCCCCAGCCGGCGCAGCAGGTGCCCACGGCGGGTCTGGCTCAAGTCCCTCCAGCGCGGGTCCTCAAAGGCACGCTGTGCCGAGTCAACGGCCTTCGAGATGTCTTCCGAATTGCCGCGGGCAGCAGAATACAAGACCTCCAGCGTGGCCGGATTGGTGCTTTCGAAATATTCGCCACTGGCAGGCGCCACCCACTCGCCGCCGATGAAGTGGCCGTAGCTACGGATAGTTGACATTGATTTTCTCTCCAATAAACGACGTGAGGGCGGTGGCCAGGGCTTCTGGGTCTTGGACCGGCAGCATGTGCCGGGCATGGGGAACAACGACGGCGGTGCAGTCCGGCATGGCCCCCGCCAGCCGGTGCGTCATCTCCGGGGTCGAGCCGGGATCGTCCGCACCGGTGACGGCCAGGGCAGGAACAGCTATTTTGGGCAGTTCCAGGGACAGCCCTTCATCCGCGGTGGCAAAGACGCGGTAGCAGTTCAGGTACGACTGGACGTCGTTGCCCAGGAGGACCCGCCGGGTCTGCGCAACGACGGAATTTGGTGCCTCCGTCGCATCTGGGAACCAGCGCTCCAGGGATGCTTCGACACTGGCCGGAAAGTCCCCGGCTGCCAGGGCCAGCCGCGCCAGGACAGCCGAGCGCTCCTCTGGGGTGCGCCGGCACACGGAGCTGACCGAGGTCAGGCTCGCCAGCAGCCCTGGCCGGTGGCTGGCCAGATGCTGGCCCACCAGGGCGCCGAGGGAAAAGCCCACGAGGTGCGTCCCCGGTTCCAGCATCCCGGCAATGTCGTCCGCGAGATCGGACAAGGTGACGTCCGCCGGCGCGGGCGGCCGCGTCCCGTGACCCAGGAGGTCCAGGGCACGGACGTCAAATTGCGTCCCCAGCCGCCCAGCCAACTGATGCCACATGGTGTGGTCCAGGCCCACGCCGTGCAACAGGACCAGGGTTGCCTTGGCCATCGCCGGCTACTGTTCCGTGGACAGCGCGGCCAGGCGCTGCTGTGGACGGCCCTGGGATGCGGCCGCGAGTGCAACGATGATTTCATCCGCGTGCGGGGCATCGTCAATGCGCACTTCCACACTTTGGTGGTGCGAGCGGATGGTGGCGTCGGTGATGTGCTTGAGGGGAATGTCGAAAATTGTGCCGGCCGTGGCGCGCTTCTCCACCGCCGGCAGCAGCGTCGTGGCGTTGGCGGCCTTGCGGAAGTGGTCACCAAACTTCAGGGTGTGGATGAGGGCCGATCCGTGCTCCACTTCGCCGTTCAGCCCGACGATCGCAGCCTTGCCGTAGGCTTCTGCAGGTGTCCCCAGCGCCGCAAGTACGGCGGGGGCCAGCAACGCGCCAAGATCGGATGCCGTGGCGTCAATGCCGGCCGAGAGGTCTTCCACGAATCCCTGGCCGGCCCACGGGTTCTCAATCACGGCGGCCACAATTGCCACGCGCGCCGCCGGCGAGACGGCCCGGCCGCCCTCCTGCGAGATTTCTTCAATGACAGTGACTACCTTGCGAATTTTCATGCGAATACGTGCTCCAATTTCTCTGCTGTGACAACTTGGTCGGTTTTCCGGTCACCGATGCGTGCGTGCGGCCGCGGCCCGGTGGAGGCCGCCGCGATGACAACAATCTCGTCGGGGCGGGGCCCGTCGGAGACCCGGGCGGCAATGGTTTGGTAGTGGCTGCGGGTGGCCGGTGCGTGCTTGTGCCACATCGGGACAATGAGTGCCTGCCCGGCATCCGATCTGCTGTCGGCAAAGCAGATGATGGACTCGCCCTCCAGGAATTCCCGGAAGAGGTTCCCGAAGTAAGGGGTGTGGATCAACGCTCCGCCGTGCTCAATTTCGCCGGCCGTGCCGACAATGGCTGCCTTGCCGAACGCCTCAATCTCCTCCGCCCCGCCAAGGGCCGCCTTGAGGCGGTCCGAAAGGGCACGCGCCAGGTGCGGCGCAACGGCCTCGGCCTGCCCGGCCAGGACCTCGCCCGGACCAGTGCCCAGCCATGGATTGCGGATCACGGCCGCCACGGTGGCCCGAACGGCAGGGACCGCTGGAGGCGCGCCGTGTTCATCCTTGACGTCCTCCTGGTAAAGGACAATCTTGCGCAGCCAGTCTGACAACTTTGTCGCAGTGGCCGCCATCCTAGTTGCTGCCCGTGAATTGCGGCATGACGTGCTCCGAGAAGAGCTCCAGGCTTCGCATGGACTTCTTGTGGTCCAGCCCGGGGTGGGTGGTCCAGAGCATCATGTGTTCCAGGCCGACCTCCCGCTTGAGCTCGGCGATCTTCTCGGCAACGAACTCGGGTGTGCCAACCAACATGTTGCGGTCCATCAGGAAGTCAAAGTCGAGCTTGTGCGCATCCGTCAGTTCTTCGCCGTCCTCCATCATGTTGGAAAGCCCGCGCCAGTGGGTGATCCACTTGTATGTGTTCATGACGGCCTGCTCAAACTCCTCGCGGGCCTGTTCCATGGTGTCAGCCACATAGACGTCGCGCACCAGGGCAATCCCCTCGCCCAGCGGCACGTCGCGGCCCTGGGCCTTGGAAGCTTCCTCGCGGTACAGCTCAAAGCGCGGCTTGAGGGCAGAGACCGGAGGCAGCCAGAAGATGCCTTGGATGCCGTCCCGGCCGGCACTGGCAATGGAGCGCGGGGTGTCGATGACCTGCCAGAGCGGCAGCTCCTCCTGGAACGGCTTGGGAACCACCGACATCTTGGTGATGATGCCATCTTCGGTGAAGTCGCTGGTGGCCGGCGAAAGCGGGTGGCTCCATTTGACCCCGGGCTTGGGGAATTCGTAAAAACGGCCCTTGTGGCTGAAGAAGTCCTGCGTCCATGCCTTGCGCATGACTTCCAATGTTTCCGCGAACAGGGCGCGGTTTTGTTCCTGGTCGCGGGGATCCGCCAGCTCATTCAGGTTCAGGGCCTCCCGCCCATAGAGGCCGCGTCCCACGCCCACCTCCACGCGACCGTCGGAGAACTGGTCCAGCAGTGCCAGGTCCTCGGCGAGGCGCAGCGGGTGCCAGAAGGTGGCGATGGCGGCTGCCTGGCCGATGCGGATGGTGGAGGTCCGCGCCGCAATGTCAGTGCCCATCATGACGGGGTTCGGCGTCAGCTCCTGGCCCTCGTGGCCAAAGTGGTGCTCGGTGTACCAGGTAGACCAAAACCCGTAGCGTTCGGCCGCCTGCGCGTACTCTCGGGCATCTTTCATGTGCTGGTTGTAATTTTTCAAGTCACCGGGAGCACCCAGCGCATGGAAGATGGAGAAGCGCATTGGTATAGCCTTTCGCTCCGCTGCAGCGTTGCAGCGAGTTTGTCAATGGTGTGGTGCATTGTCCGTCGACTTCAACGTCAACACATCTTGCATGGTAGCGACTATATGCATCGACGTTCATTGAAGTCAACGACTTGCCTCACCGGCATAGTCATGGAGTAAAAAAATCCCATAAATAACGGTAATTTTGGTCTAAACTACGGAAATCCACATCACAAACGGCCAGCACCTTTGACTTGGCATTGTGAGCTGCATTACCGTTGGTGCCATACATCAGAACGTTTTGAGGAGGAGTTTTCACCCATGTCCAAGGAATCGGAGCTGAAGGCGCACGTCCGCCGGGTATGGCACTCAGTGTGGGACGAAGGCGACGTTGACGCGCTCGATGCGCTGCTGGCCGACGGTTTCACCCGCGTCACGGAGGGTTCGTCGTCACCCCTCGATGCGGCGGCATACAAGGGCGCGGTCAGGACAACCCGCGCCGCATTTCCTGACCTTAAGACCACTGTCGAGGACCTCGTCGAGGAGGACGGCCACCTGGCCATCTTTTGGAGCAGCACCGGCACCCACAGCAACGAACTGTTTGGGGTTCCGGCCACGGGCAGGACAGTACAAACGTTCGGGGTGAACTTCTGCACCTTCACCGACGGCAGGCTCTTCCACGAGCGCGTGACCTGGGATCCGCGCCAACTGCTCAACGCCCTTGGCATTACTTCACTAGGAGAAGATTGATGACTGAAACCGTGGTCCCCGGCATCGCAGACCGGGACGTGGATGAACCCGATCCGCTCATGGTCCGGGGATTCAACAAGCAATTCATTACGGGCGTCACGGTTGTCACCACGCGCGAGGGCGACAAGCCACGCGGCCTGGCGGTGAACGCCTACGCTTCCATCTCCTTCGATCCCCCGCTGATCATGGTGTGCATCCAGCGCACCTCCTCGACGTATCCGGCGCTTCACGCAGCCACCCACCTGGGCGTCAACATCCTCAGCAACCGCCAACGCGAGGTGGTGAATGTATTTTCGTCCAAGTCCGACGACAAGTTCGCTGAATTTGACTGGCACGGCGGGCCCCACTGTTCACCGCTGATCGACGGTTCCGCGGCCATGCTCGAGGCGGAAATCCGGGAGCGCTTCCAGGCGAAAACCCATACGGTATTCATCTGCCGCGTCCGCCATGCCGAAGTCAACGACGTGGCACCAATGGCGTACAAGGCCGGCAAGATTCTCGACGGCGGCGGGCTGACCGAGATTCCAGAGCGCTAGTGGCCCGGTGCCCGCTCCGGCATGGACGGGCCGCACCGCCTGTAACCTTACCCGCCGAGGTCGTGCATGACGCGCTGGGTGCGATGAAATAGCGCTGCCAGCGGCGCATATGCTGTAGAGGAACCTTCCGCGCACACCAAGGAGCTTCCATGACCGAGACCCTCACCTACCGCCACCTGTTCGGGCCGGGACCGAGCAATTGCTACCCGGAGGCAGTCTCGGCCATCGCGGCCCCGATCCTGGGCCACCTGGACCCCCTCTTCATCGAAATGCTCGACGACACCTGCGAGGGCCTGCGCGAGGTCTGGGGCACCACGAACGCCCGAACCCTTCCGCTCAGCGGCACGGGCTCGCTCGGCATGGAGGCCGCGTTCGTCAACACCATCGAAAAGGGCGACGTGGCCGTCGTCGCGGTCAACGGCCTCTTCGGCGAGCGCATGTGCGAGGTGGCCCGCCGCGCCGGCGCCGAGGTGGTGCGCGTGGACCACGAGTGGGGGCGGCCGATCGACCCCGAGCGCGTCGCCTCCGCCCACCCCGCCCCCAAGGTGATCGCCGCCGTCCACGCCGAAACCTCCACCGGCGTCCGCTCCGACATCGCCGCGCTGGGCAAGCTGAAGGGTGATGCGCTGCTCATCACCGATGCCGTCACCTCCATTGGCGGCCTGGAGCTGAAGGCCGACGACTGGGGCATCGACGTCGGCTATGCCGGCACGCAGAAATGCCTCGGCGTCTCCCCCGGCCTGGCCCCCTTCACCATTTCCGACGCCGCCTTCGAGCGCCGCGTCAAGGACCCGCGGTCCTGGTACCTGGACATCGGCCTGCTCGGCGGGTACGTCGGAGCGGCCAGCGGCAGCAAGCGCACGTACCACCACACGGCCCCGGTGGCCATGATTGCCAGCCTGCAGGCAGGCCTCGGCCGCATCCGCAATGAAGGGCTCGACGCGGTCCAGGCACGCCACGCCGCCGCCGGCCTTGCCCTCCAGGACGGCCTGCAGGACATGGGCCTGGAACTGTTTGCCGACGAAGGGTCCCGCCTGCCCAGCCTGACCACCGTCCGCGTGCCCGACGGCGTCCATTCCGCCGTGGTGCGGTCCTACCTGCTGGAGAACTTCAGCCTGGAAATCGGGGCCGGCGCCGGCAAGTTCGCGGACACCGTGTGGCGGATCGGCATGATGGGGCCCAACGCGAACCCGGCCTCCGTGGTGCTGGTGCTCGGCGCGCTGAAGGAAGCACTCGCGAAGGCATAGGGCAGGCCCCGGCGTCTGCCAGCGGGAAGCCGCCCGGGCATGCGCCCATCCGCCAAAAATCCAAACCTCGGCAACGTGTCCCCAACCAAGCACATCAGCTTTGCGGGAGCACGCTTGAGATCGATTCACCGGAGCGGATGCGCGCCAAGATCGCAGGCTCAGCCAGGTCCGAGGCGAGTGCCCTGTCGACAATTGCGGCAGCGTCTTCAGGTCTCAGGACAAGCACTCCGTTATCGTCTGCCATGACGATGTCGCCCGGGTTTACCATCACCCCGCCGCACAGCACGGGAACGTTGACGGCACTGCCGGCGTCAGCCAGCCGCTTGGTAGTGAGCACGCTGGTGCCGCGCGCAAAAACGGGCAGGCCCGCTTCACGCAACTCAACGATGTCCGTTACGACGCCGTCCACGACGATGCCTGCGGCGCCGGCGGTCTGGGCGGCGCACCCGGTCACGGCACCTACGGGGGCGTGCCGCACATCGCCACCGGTTTCGATGACCAGGACGTCTCCGGGCTCCAACAACGCCAGGCCCTGATTTGTAGCGAATGCGTCGGCGCCGGCAACCCGAACTGTCACGGCACGCCCCACAACGTGGATATCGGCCACGAGGGCCCGGATGCCCGTATCAAGGAAGCCGTCCTCCAGAAAGTGCCCAATGGTCGGGAAGCTGACGGACTGCAGCCGCTGGATAAGGCCCTCGTTAACGGCAACACTCACGCTTCACCGCTCCCTTCCGCAACTGCAATGCACTGGATCTCAAAAGTGAAGTCCCAAATTCCGACGCATACGGATGTTGTTGCGGGAAGGTGCGGGCCAAACACCTCGGCATAAATGCGCTCATATTCCTCCCTTTGGTCAGGGCTGGTCAGGTACGTCGTGACGTTGACCACGGAATCCAAGCTGGAGCCGGCTCCTTCCAGGACCGTTTTCACGTTCGTCAGCACCTGCCGCACGCTGCCCGCAAAATCCCGGGGCCGGTGGTCCACGCTCGTTATCAGCGGGATCTGGCCGGTGGTGAAGATCAGACGGTTGGCCTGGACAGCCTGGGAGAACGGGCCAACGGAATCGGCCAGTCCCGGGAATGTGGCGAAGCGTTGGATGGCTCCGTCCTCCGGGGACGTTCCGGCCACGGCCGCAATGCACTCGATTTCCAGCGCAATGTCCCAAATGTCAACGCAACATGATGTGCGGGCGGGCAATCCGGCCCCGATGGCACCGGCGTATATCCCGTTATATTCAACCAGCTGGTCCGGGTCCGTCAGATAGCTGGTCACCTTCGCCATGTGCTCCATGCTTGAGCCCGCCGCCGTCAGCACCGTGTCCAGGTTCGCCATGACTTGGCGTACTTTTCCACCGAAGCTTTCCGGCTGGTCGGCCATGCTGGTGACCGCCGGAGTCTGCCCCGACGTGAACACCAGGCCGTTGGCAACAACAGCCTGCGAATACGGGCCCAGCAGCGGCGCCATGCCGGGCACGTTGGCAATCCGCCGGATGTCGGTTGATTCCCCGGCAACGGCGATGCACTGGATTTCAATGGAGTGGTCGCTGTCCGCGACCATGACGGTCGTTCTCGCCGGCAGGTTGGAGCCAAACGCCTCGGCGTAGATCACGTTGTACTCGGCCAGCCGGCGATCGTTGAGAAAGGTGGTCACCTTGACCACGCGGTCCATGCCGGAACCTGCATCCGACAACGTTCGGGCGAGGTTCGCCAGGGCCTGCCGCACCTCGCGCTCAAAGTCGGCTGGGCCATCAGCATGGTTTGCCGGCCCCGGCACCTGCCCGGACACGAACACGAATCCATTCGCGATCACGGCTTCCGAGGATGCCCCGGTCAGCAGTGCACCGGCGCTCCTGTCCAGTCGGCGGATCATACAGTGACCCCGCTTCCGTCGACCGGTGTGCCGGCGTTCAGTCTGGAGGACTGGTGGTCAACAGCATCAATGTTTGATCGCAGCGTCTCAGTGAGCAGGAGCAGAGCGACCAGCGATACGACGGCCGAGCCGATGAGGAACCAGGCAACCGACGATCCCTGCCCGGTGGCATTGAGCAGGGCCGTGGTGACGACGGGCGTGATGGCACTGCCCAGCAGGCCGGCGAGCATGTAGGCGACCGACAGCCCTGAATACCTGACCCTTGGGCCGAACAACTCCGCAAGGAAAGTGGCAATGGGCCCGTAGTTTGCGCAGAATGCCGTCATCATGAGGACGTATCCGAGGATGAGGCCGGCCACGGTGCGAGTATCCATGAGCCAAAACATGGGGAAAGACAAGACAATCTCGGCAACCAATCCGCCGATGATGACCGGCTTCCGGCCGAATTTGTCCGACATTTTGCCAAACACCGGGAGCATGACCAGGCCGACCACACATGCGCTCAGCACAGCCAGCAGCATCGTGTCCGTGGAGAACTTCAACTCAGTCTTGCCGTAGGTCAGGCCAAATGCCACCAGGACGTTGAAAGCCGTTCCGGTCGAGACCGTGGCCAACGCGCCGAGGATGACTTGCTTCCAGTATTTGCGCAGCAAATCGAAGAGCGGGATCTTGGCTTTTGCCCCCGCATCCTTGACGGCCTGGAAAGAAGGGGTCTCCTCAAGCGAGAGGCGGATGTAGAGCCCAATGGCAACCAACAGCACGCTGACGAGGAAGGGGATGCGCCATCCCCAGGAAAGCAGTGCCTGTTCAGGCATGATCCCGGCAACCAGCAGGAACACCAGGTTTGCGATCAGGGTCCCGCCAGGGACGCCAACTTGGACAAGCGAGCCATAAAATCCCCGCTTGGCCTTGGGCGAGTGTTCAACAACCATCAACACGGCGCCGCCCCATTCCCCGCCCAGGGCCAGACCCTGAATGATCCGCAGGGTGAGCAGCAAAATGGGCGCGGCAACTCCGATAGTCCCGTAGTCCGGCAGGAGGCCGATGGCGAAGGTTGCCGCTCCCATGGTCAGGAGGGAGGTAAGGAGCATCGACTTCCGGCCCATGCGGTCACCGAAGTGGCCGAACAGCGCGGCGCCGATGATCCGGGCAACGTAGGCCGCTGCGAAGGTACCGAAGGCCAGCATCGTCCCGACGAGGGGGTCGAAGCTCGGGAAGAAGATCTTGTTGAACACCAGGGCTGACGCCGTGGCAAAAAGGAAGAGGTCGTACCATTCGACCGTGGTGCCGATGACGCTGGCGACGGCGATCTTCCGCATCTTAAGGATCGGACCGGGCAACGCTGCACCGCCGGCATCTGAAGTATTGGGCATGGTGGTCTCCAACAAGGGGCTAGTTGATGAAATCTGCGGTGGATGCACCGCTTGACTTAAACTCTGATGTGCTGTCGGTCACAATTCAATGGCATTTCCCACCCGCTTTATCCGTCAAGAATGGGCCTTTGCCCAATCTTTCCCTTCAAGCCCAGGCAGTCTGTGGGCATACCGCTAAGTCGGCCACGCAATCGCGATACTGGCGGCATGCTCCGGAACCATCAGGTCAAATCCCGTCACATCCTTAAACCTGGCCAAACGGTTCAGGATGGTGTTCCGGTGGCAAAACAGCTCCGAGGCGGTTTTTGTGACACTTCCAGAGCGCATGAACGCGCGAATGGTCTCCTCCATCCGCTGGCGTTCCCCCTCCCGGCATTGCGCCAGCTTCAAGCCCAGCTCACGCTCCAGGTCCAGGCCGCTCTCCCTGAGCTTTTCGCGCGCGAGCCGTCGCCAGCCGGTCTCGATCGTCAACGGGCCGGCATCCTCTTCGGTCGAGATTTGCGCCAACGCCGCTGCCGTTCCGGCTGCGGCTACGAGCGACCTCAGGCCCGGAACATTCTGGACCAATCCACAGGGGATGGTCGGCGTGGTCGATGCCGGCTCTCCCCGGGCGACCCGCGAGCGGGGGCGGCTGAAGGGCTGCCAAAACATGAAGGTGACGTTACCGCTCTGGTACAGAAACGGTCCCTTGACGCGGAAAGTGGAGACTTGTTTCTGGAGTTCCCTCGCCGCCGGACCGATGGCCGCGGCTATGCCAAATTCACCCTCGGGATCAACTTCGAGGGCCGCTGCGGCCTGGCTGATCACGTCGACCGTCCGGCCCGCCGGACCGAAGAGCTTGACGATGAACTCCTGTCGGTAATTCGATTCTTCCTGGGCCATGCGGACCCGCTCCGCAAGATAGCTGATGTGCGTCTGAGTCGCGTACTCGTCGACCACGCGCCACACGTGCTCCACCCGGCCGGCGAGCATCACTGCATCGGAGGGAGCACAGTGTTCCAGCAGATCAGTCCATACAACACTGAAATCCAGCCTGATCGCCGTGATCAACGACTCCGGGGGAATCCCCTGCCTGGCCCTCTTTTCGCCCAGCGCCGCTGCATAGTGGAGCAAATCGCCACCCGCCCTACCTTCCGCCAGGCTCTCGGCCAACAGCCGCAGGGACTCCGTGGCCGTTGTCCTGACGTCGCCGACATCAACCATTTCCGTGGAATAGCTGGGGACATGGGAAACCCGGGCCAGGAACCGCTCCACCAGCTCGTCAATGCGCCCGCCCAACTCCCCGACTATCGAGCTCCATCGCTCATTGTCTCCGGCATCCATAAAGTTGTGCATCCGCCCACCATATCCGGTGGCGGCACAGTGCAGCACTTGTCAGGGCATGTGCTGCCACAAGACCGGGAAGGAGGATCAACCGCCGGCACAAAATCGACATTCTTGTGCAATCCCACAAGTATGGCCGACATTTGCGCTGTGCTCACCTAGTTCATTTGGGTGAATCTCCTGACAAAATGGGTGCAGGACGGCGGTGACCCCAATCACAGGATTCGGTCGCCGGCCCGGCTTAACCGCACGTTTAGATTCCATTGGAGCAATTGATCATGGCAACAAAGGCCAGCACGCACCAGCCTTCTGCACCACCCCCCGTCAGCGAAAGCGTCACCCGCAAGGTGGCACTCGCCGCCCTCGTGGGAACGGCCCTGGAGTGGTACGACTTCTTCCTTTTCACCACGGCCGCGGCCCTCGTGTTCAACGCACAGTTTTTCGTCTCGCACGACCCGTTCATTGCGGCCATGGGATCGTTCGCAACTCTGGCGGTCGGCTTCGTTGCCCGCCCCATCGGCGGTTTCATCTTCGGCGCCCTGGGTGACAAGGTGGGCCGCAAGAAGATCCTCATGGTGACGATCATGGGCATCGGCGTGGTCACCGGGCTGATCGGACTGCTGCCAAACTACATGACGATCGGCTTGGCAGCACCCGTGCTGCTGGTGGTCCTGCGCATTGTCCAGGGGCTGGCCGTCGGCGGGGAATGGAGCGGAGCTGTCATCATTGCCGTCGAGAACGCACCGATCGAGAAGCGCACCCGCTACGCCGCCCTGCCGCAGATCGGGTCCCCAATCGGCACCATCCTTTCCTCCGGCGGCTTCTTCGGGATGCTGTACCTGGTGGGGCAGGGGAACTTCGATGCCTGGGGCTGGCGCATTCCATTCATCGCGGCCATCCCCCTGCTTGCCATTTCCCTGTGGATCCGGGGCAAGCTCAGCGAGTCGCCCGAATTCGCCGCGCTGATGGAATCCGGGGAAACCGAGCATGCCCCCATCCGGGGAGTGCTCAAGAACAGCTGGCGCCAGATCCTGGTCGGCATGTGCTCGGCCCTGCTCGGCATTGGCGGCTTCTACCTCATCACCAGCTTCGTGGTCTTCTACGGCACCAAGGTGCTGCACCTGCCGTATGGCCTGCTGCTCATGGGCACCTTGCTGGCCGCAGTCCTTGAGATCGGCGCGCTCGTGTGGGCCGGCCGAATGGGCGAAAAGTTCGGTGCCAGCAAGGTCATCCTCTGGGGCGGCATCGCCTCGGCCCTGGTGGCGGTCCCCGTCTTCCTGGCCATCGAAAGCCGGAACCCGCTGCTCGTGGTCGCCGGCATGATGGTCGGGGTTGCGGTCCTCTCCGTACCGTACGCCGTGTCCGGAGCGGCACTGACCTCCCTGTTTGCCACCAAGGTCCGCTACACCGGCGTCGCCATCACCTCAAACACCGCCGGCGTCATTTCAGGCTTCGTGCCGCTGATCGCCACCGCATTGGTCGCCGCCAGCAGCTCGTTCTGGCCCGGCGCCGCCATCCTCGTCGTCATCTCCGTCCTCACAGCTCTGTCCGGCATCTTCCTGCCCGCGCTGAGCATCAAGCAAGAAGGAATGAAGCTTTGAGCACAACAACCGCAGGCCACCTGATCGTCGACCAGTTGGAACGCGCCGGGATCAAGCGCGTCTACGGCGTTCCGGGCGAAAGCTACCTGGACGTCCTGGACGGCCTCCACGACTCCGCCATTGAAACCGTCGTAACCCGCCAGGAGGGCGGCGCGGGATTCATGGCCCTGGCCGAAGGCCGGCTCACCGCGCTGCCGGGCGTCGCCATGGTGACCCGCGGGCCGGGAGCCGCCAACGCCTTCATCGCCGTCCATACCGCGTATCAGGACGCCACGCCCCTGGTGCTGTTTGTGGGCCTGATTCCCGTGGCCGACCGTGGGCGCGAATCGTTCCAGGAATTCGACATCAACGCCTGGTTTGGCAGCACCGCCAAAAAGGTGGTCACGCTCGACGACGCGGCCTCCGCCGCGCGGGTGGTGGACGATGCCATCTTCACCGCCCTGAGCGGGCGTCCCGGCCCCGTGGTGGTGGGCCTGCCCGAAGACGTGCTGGTCCATGCCATCGAGGCCGGCACCGTGGAGCCCCGCCCGGTCTCGCGCCCGGCACCGACGGGTCCCGCACTGGACGAACTCCAGTCCCGCCTCGCCGCGGCTTCCAAGCCGTTGATTGTGGTGGGCGGCGAAGGCTGGACGCAGGAATCCAGCGACGCGCTCGCCGGCTGGGCCGCAACCCGCGGCGTGCCCATCGTGGCCGATTTCCGTGCCTACGACGCCGTTCCGCACAGCTCCGACGCCTACGCCGGGTACCTCGGCTATGGCCGCAGCGACGCCAACGCCGCCCGGCTCGACGCGGCGGACCTGATCCTGTTCATCGGCTGCGTCCGCAGCGACGTCCTCTCCGACGGCTACACCCTGGGGCTCGGTGCGGAAACCATCGTGGTCAATGCCGATGCAGACCTCCTGGGCCACTTTGGCAGCCTGGACCAGCAGGTCGTTGCAGACGTGAGCGCGTTCTCGCTGGCCCTGGCAGCCACGGAGCCTGCCGTGGAAAGTGCTGCCGGGTGGTTCTCCGGAGCCCGTGCGGACCAGCTGAAATTCTCCACGGCCCATCCCGACGGCGGGACCGGCGTCGACCTCGGCGTCGTCATGGAAATCCTCAAGCAGGAGATGGACGACGACGCCATTCTCACCTTTGGCGCCGGCAACCACACCCTCTGGCCTGCCCGCTACCTGCAGCACACCAGTGCCAATTCGCTGGCGGCACCGCGCAACGGCGCCATGGGCATGGGGATCCCGGCCGCCGTGGCCGCCTCACTCACGTACCCCGGCCGGCAGGTCATCTCGGTGGCCGGCGACGGCTGCTTCATGATGAACGGCCAGGAAATGGCCACGGCCATGGCCTACGGCGCTCCTTTCATCGCCCTCGTGGTGGACAACGGCATCTTCGCCACCATCCGTGAACACCAGGAAAACCACTACCCCGGCCGGCCGTCCGGAACCCACATGACCAACCCCGATTTCGCAGCACTGGCCCGCTCCTACGGCGGCTACGGCGAGCGCGTGGACACGGCAGACGGTTTTGCCGCTGCCTTCCGCCGGGCCAGCGATTCCGGCCTGCCCGCCGTGCTGCACCTGCCGCAGGACCCCGCCACCCGTTCCCCCAAGAGCAACTGACTGGAGCCCCTCATGATCACGCTGAGCAACATCATCAACGGCCAGGCCATGGAGGCTGCCGAAACCCTGCCGTTCTTTGACCCCGCCACGGGGGAACAGATCGGCACGGCACCGGACAGCGACGCGGCCGCCGTCGACCTCGCCTTCCAGGCCGCAGCCCGCGCCTTCACCAGTTACAGGCGCACGACGCCGGCCGGGCGACAGGCGCTTCTCCTGCGTTTCGCGGACCTCATCGAGGCCAACGTGGACCGGCTCGTGGATGCCGAGGTGGCCTGCACCGGCAAACCCCGTGCCGCCACCCGCGAACTGGAGATTTTGCGCGGCGCCGACCAGCTGCGGTTCTTCGCCGGCGCCTGCCGCGTGGTCTCCGGCACCGCCTCCACCGAGTACGTCCAGGGATTCACGTCCACCATCCGGCGCGAGCCGCTCGGTGTGGTCGCCCAGATCACGCCCTGGAACTACCCTTTCATGATGGCCATCTGGAAGATCGCACCCGCCCTGGCCGCCGGCAACACACTGGTCCTCAAGCCGGCGGACACCACGCCCTGGTCAACGCTCATCCTGGGCGAGCTGGCGCAGGAAGTGTTCCCGCCCGGCGTCGTGAACATCGTTTGTGGCGGCCGGGACACCGGCGCCGCCATGGTGGACCACGAAATTCCCGAAATGGTCTCCATCACTGGCTCCACCCGCGCCGGCGCCCAGGTCATGTCCGCCGCGTCCGCTACGCTCAAGGACGTCCACCTGGAGCTTGGCGGGAAGGCCCCGGCCATCGTCTTCGCCGACGTCGACATTGAGCGCACCGCAGCCGAGATCGCGCTGGCAGGGTTCTTCAATGCCGGCCAGGACTGCACGGCCGTCACCCGCGTGCTGGTGGCCGAGCCCATCCACGCGGAATTCGCCGCCGCCCTTGCCGCGGCCGCCGACGCCCTCACGGTGGGCGGCGACGGAGCCGACCTCGGCCCGCTCAACAGTGCAGCGCAGCTGGAACGCGTCGAAGGCTTCATGTCCCGGCTGCCGGGGAACGCGCGGGTCCTGGCCGGCGGCAAGCGCACCGGCACCGGCTACCATTTCGCCCCCACGGTGATTGACGGCGTCGTCCAAGGTGACGAGGTGGTGTCCGAGGAAATCTTCGGCCCCGTGGTCACCGTGCAGCCCTTCACCACGGAGGACGAGGCAGTGGCCCTGGCGAACGGCACCAAGTACGCGCTGGCCTCCAGCGTCTGGTCGGAGAACCACGGGGTGGTCACCCGTGTCTCCAACGAGCTCGACTTTGGCTCCGTCTGGATCAACTGCCACCAGGTGATCCCGGCCGAGGCCCCCCACGGCGGCTTCAAGCACTCCGGCACCGGCAAGGACCTCTCCGTGTTCGGGCTCGAGGACTACACCCGCATCAAATCCGTCACCACCTCACACCGCTAGGCAGTCCCGTGAAACTCGATCTCCTGTTGCGCAACGCGAACATCATCACCATGGACGGCGAACGCCCCTTCGCCGGCTCCCTCGGCATCTGGCAGGGCATGGTCGTGGGCCTGGACGAGGACGTTGCCGGCATGGACGCCGCCACGGTCCTGGACCTGGAGGGCGCCACCGTCACCCCGGGCTTCATTGACGCCCACTGCCACACCATGTGGTTCGGCCTGGGGCTGGCCGAGCTCGATGTGTCCGGCGCCCATGGCCTTGCGGAACTGTATGCGCTGTTGGAAGGTGCCTCGTCCGGATCCACGCACTCGGATCCGGACGCCCCGGCAAACTGGCTCCTGGCCACCGGCTTTAGCCATCAGCAGCACTCCGGGGCATTTCCGGACATCCGGGAACTGGACCGCATCACAGGAGACCGGCCCTTGTTCATGCGGCACAACTCCGGCCACATGGCCGTGGTCAACACCGCCGCTCTCCGCCTGGCGGGTGCGCACGCGCCCTCGTACCGTGATCCCGACGGCGGCGTCATAGTCCGCGACGCCTCCGGCTGGCCCACGGGCCTGGTCCAGGAAACCGCCCAGACCCTGATTCAGGCACTGATCCTGCCGTACTCCATCGAGAACATGGAAGCCGCCCTTGACCGGGCGACACGCCACTACGCGTTCGAAGGCATCACCAGTTTCACGGAAGCAGGGGCGGGCGGCGGCTGGATTGGCCACAGCCCCGCCGAACTTGCGGCGTACCAGCGGGCCTCAGCCGCCGGCCGGCTGCACGCCCGCGCGCAGGTCATGCCGGTCCTCGACGTGCTCCACAGCCTGGACGGGCATCCCGACGACGGGGGGCAGTCCCTGCCGATGGGGCTCGACCTGGGCATCGCCAGCGGTTTCGGCGACAGCATGCTCTCGCTGGGCCCCGCCAAGGTATTTTTGGACGGATCGCTGATGGGCGAGACCGCCGCGGTCAGCGCGGAGTACTGCAGCCATGGTCACAGGGACAACGCGGGAAACGTCGGATATTTCCAGGCAAGTCCGGAGCAGCTGAAGGCGAAGATTGAGTCCGTGTACGCGGCGGGCTGGTCCATCGCGGCCCACGCCATTGGCGACAGGGCCGTGGACCTGGCCATTGACATCATCGGCACCTGCGATCTCAAGTACGGCCGGCACGCCATGCCGAACCGCATCGAGCATGCTTCCCTGACGCGACCCGACCAGTTGGGACGGATGGCGGCGGCCGGCATCGCGGTCACGCCCCAGGCCAGCTTCTTCCACGACGGCGGGGACGGCATGACCGACTCCCTCGGACCCGAGCGCCTGCCCTGGGCCTACCGCGCGACATCGTTCCTGGCCGCGGGCGTCACCCTCGCCGGCAGCTCGGACCGTCCTGTAGCCAACGGAAATGTCCTGCGCGGCATGCAGGCCTTCGTTGACAGGAAAACCGCCTCCGGAGCAGTATTCGGCAACCCCGACGAACGGCTGACGCCCCATCAGGCGCTGGCCGCGTATACGACGGGTGCCGCGCGGGCGACCGGCACGGAGTCCGTCAAGGGTTCCCTTTCAGCCGGGAAGCTTGCGGACTTCACGGTGCTTTCCGGTTCCCCGCTCACGGCAGGGGACATCGGGGAATTGCGCGTGCTGGCCACCGCCGTCGGCGGCCGGTTCAGCCACAACACCCTCCCGGCGCGCAGCCCCGTGCCGGCAATTGCCGCCCTCCCCTAACGTTGCCACCACCACCCCAAGGGACAATCATGACTTCACAAACAAGCTTCTCCGGCCAGGACACCGCCTTTGTCGAGGACTTCCGCACCATGAGCACTTTCGGTGCGACGGCGAATGGCGGCGTGGACCGCCAGGCCGCCAGCACTGCCGACGGCGAACAGCGCCGCTGGCTCACCGGATTGCTCCAGGAACACGGGTTCACGGTCAAATTCGACCGGGCCGGCAACCAGTGGGGGCTCCACGAGGCCGTGCCCGGCGCACCGTACGTCGTGGTGGGCTCGCACATGGACTCCCAGCCGACCGCCGGCCGCTATGACGGCGCGTATGGCGTCCTTGCCGCGGCGCACGCCGCGTTCCGCCTCAAGGCCGGGTGGAGCGATGCCGGTGCGGTGGCACCCAAGTACAACATCGCCGTCGTCAATTGGTTCAATGAGGAAGGTTCCCGCTTCAAGCCCTCCATGATGGGCTCGTCAGTCTATACGGGCAAGCTGGAGCTTGACACGGCACTTTCGACGACGGACGCCGCCGGGATTTCCGTCCGCGAGGCCCTGGACGCGATTGGCTGCCGCGGCGACTTTGCCGGCCCGGAGGCCGCCTGTTGCGCCGAGATCCACATCGAGCAGGGCCGCAGCATGGAGCGTGACGGCGTCACGATTGGGCTGGTGTCCTCCAACTGGGCCGCGAACAAATACGAGTTCGTGGTCCATGGCGAGCAGGCGCACACCGGCTCCACGGTGATCGAGGACCGCAAGGATGCACTGCTCGGGGCGTCCATGCTGGTCGTGGCGGCCCGCGAGCTGGCCAACCGCTTCCCCGGCGTGCTGCACACCTCCGTGGGACAGCTGAACGTCTACCCGAACTCGCCCGTGGTGGTGCCCTCCCGCGTGAACCTGCTGCTGGACCTGCGCAGCGCCGACGAGTCCGTCCTGGCCGAAGCCGACACGCTGCTGCACCGGCGCATTGCGGAGATCGAGTCCCTGGCGAACGTTTCCGTTGAACAACACCATGCGCATTCCTGGCCCGTGACCCCTTACCCGCGCGAAGGCGTGGAACTCGCGGCCAAGGTCGCCGCGGACTTGGGCCTGTCCAACAAGTCCGTCATGACCGTCGCCGGCCACGACTCAACGAACATGAAGGACCTGGTGCCCACCGTGATGCTCTTTGTTCCCAGCGTCGAAGGGATCTCCCACAACGAGCACGAATACACCACGGATGAAGACATCGTGGCCGGGCTGGCCATGCTCACCGAGGTCGCCAACAGCCTCTGCCAGGGCGCCCTCGAACCGGCCGGCACACGGTAAGGGGGGCCATGATGTCATCCCCGGTCGTGGGCACAGCGACATATGCCGGCGCGGCGATGGGCCACACAAGTTTCCTGGCCGACTGCGCCACCGGCACTCTGTCCACGGACGTTGCGGAAATATTTGCGGCAGCCGCCCGGCCCGGCGTGATCTCCCTTGCCGGCGGCAATCCGGATCTCACTTCCTTGCCCCTGACAGCTTTGGGGAAGTCCGCCCAAGCCATCATTGCCCAAACAGGGCAGAGCGCACTGCAATATGGTGCAGGGCAAGGGACCGAAGAACTGCGGACCCAGATCTGCGCGCTCATGGCCATGGAAGGAATCATTGATGCTTCTCCCGACAACGTCGCTGTCACCATCGGTTCCCAGTCCGCACTCGACACCATCACCAAAATTCTGTGCAACCCCGGAGACACCATCTTGACGGACGAGGCGACCTACATGGGGGCGCTCGGCACCTTTTCCGGTTACCAGACTGATGTCCAACCGGTCAGGACCGATGGCGACGGGCTGATCCCGGAGGAACTCGAACTGCGTATCCGCGCCTTGCAGGACGCCGGCAAACGCATCAAATTTCTCTACATCATTCCCAACTTCAACAACCCGACGGGCATTACCCTGGCCGCCCGACGGCGTGACCGCGTTGCGCAGATCTGCCGGGCAGCCAACATATTCGTCGTGGAAGACAACCCTTACGGCTTGCTCCGCTTTGGCGGGGAAAGGCTGCCGGCGCTCCGCGCGACGAACCGGAGGGGTGTCATCTATCTTGGTTCGTTCTCGAAGATTTTCTCTCCAGGGCTCAGAATAGGGTGGGCCCTGCTACCCCCGCCACTGGTGCAGAAGTTCCTGATCCTTGGCGGATCCAGCACCTTGTGCCCGCCCGCGCTCAACCAGATGCTGGTCTCAGCCTATCTGCGCGACTTCGACTGGCAGGCCCACCTCGCGGCCGCCGTCGCCACCTACCAGCTGCGGCGGGATGCCATGCTTGCCGCCCTGGATAGGTGCATGCCGGCGGAGGTCACCTGGACCAAGCCCGAAGGGGGCTTCTTCATCTGGCTTACCCTGCCCAAGTCAATCGACACCCATGCCCTCGTCCACCGGGCCCTCGATGACAATGTTGCCTTCTTCCACGGCGCCGCCTTCTTGCCGGTCCCCCAGCGGTCGAACCAGCTGCGCCTGGCCTTCAGCGCCATACCGGCCGAGACGATCGCGGTCGGCGTCCAAAGGCTGTCACGGGTAATTTGCGACGCCATCGGCATGGCGGGTGGGAACGCCGCGCAGCCGGCCCGGGACGCGGGGACCGATCCGGACGAGCCGTAGCACCCGCCCTGGCCGGCCCGCACCGCGAAGCAACCCGGCGGAGGCCGGGCAGGCATCAGGCCCGGTGCGGGATGCACCGGGCCTGCACACCACCGCTCGTATCAGTGTGCGGAGGTCTGGATCTGCTGCTGGCGCTGCTTGTTCACATTCTGCTGCACTTCCTGCAGGCTGTGGGCCACCTTGGTCAGCTGCGTCTTGTACGTCGGCCAGTCCGTGTGCTTGAAACGGTCAGCATCCGGACCCTGCCACTGCACGGAATTCGCCTTGCCATCCAGCGAACTGGTCAGCTGCTGGATCTGGTCCACCGCATGCCCCAGCTTGCCCGCCAGGTCCGCCATGTCCTCCGGGTTGTTACCAATCAAACCAGCCACAATGCACTTCCTCTTCTTTCAGTGTTCTTCGGTTCAGCTCCCCGTGCGTCGGTGGAGCCGTTGCTAAAAAACTATCGCGGCCCGTCCGCCGGCGTCGATGGGGCCCGCTCCCCATGCAGGACTCCCCATGCACAAGTACCCATGGCACCGCACGAACGGCGCCCGGAAACCCGAACGGAACGGACGGTGCCGAACACCGGGGCTGCACCCGGCGCCACCGGGGTTACGCCCGGCATGGCAGCCGCGTAGGGTGAATGAATCAAGGTTGCCGACGCACCTGATAACGGGCTCTGATGCGGCAGCCTCCCGTCAGGAAGGACCTGTAGTCATGGACCAGAACAGCACTTCATCGATTCCGGACCCCGAACCGTCCAGGCCAGGCGAACCCGGGCCCTGGGTGCCTCCCATGCCACCCGACCCGACGATGCCACCTGACCCGACGCAGCCCCCGGACCCCACCCGGCCGCCGGACCCCACCCGGCCACCGGACCCTGCCGAGCCCCCTCCCCCGCCGTTCCCGCCGGACCCTCTGGACCCGCCCCATCCGGATGCGCCCAGGCCTCCCCTGCCGCCGGCCCCGCCGTTCGGCACGCCGGGAAGGGTCGTTTAAGGTCCTGGCAGGGATCACGGTCACCGCGGCAACGCGCCCCACCGCTGCCACGGAGCCGCACCACGGTAATGTGGCTGACACGGCGGCGAGGCCGGTGGACTGCGGCGAAGGGAGGCGACATGCCTGCACGGAAAAAGCAGCGCAGGCATGGCCCGGCCACCGTCCCCGAAACACCCGCCAGCCGCGCACCCGTCCACCACCTGCCCGGCGCCGCCGTGGCCGAACTGCTGGCCAGTCCAACACGGACCAGGCCCGCCGTCGTCGTCAGTTTCACAGCCGGCACCGGCAGCCACCGGATCAACGCCGCCGCCCTGGCAGCACTCCTGGACGGCGAGGCTGACGTGTTCGAGTTGGAAAACGGCAGTGAAACGCGCCGGCTGCAGGACGGACTGCCCCCGGGCCTGGAGATTTACGGTTCCGGTGCACGGGCCTACCCGGCGGGGCCCGACTGGCCGGAAGCAACGCCTGAACCGCGGCTGGTCCACCGCCTCACCAACTTGTCACGGCTGATGGAGGCCCTGGCCGCGGACGTCCGTACGGGCGCCCGGCGCACCCAATCCGCGGCACCCCCGCCTCCGAAACCCGCACCAACCACGGCCACCGGCACGGTGGGCGGGTTCACCGGCGAAGACAACAGCCGCGCGCTGGTCAGGCTGGTCACCACGGGCCGGCAGGTCACCATCCGTGCCGAGGACCTGCTGCCCGGCGTGCCGTTGGACTGGCTGCTCACGCGGGGCCAGCAGGTCACCGGGTTCCTCGATGCGGAGGCCCGCACGCTGGACATCCACGCCCTGCTGCAGCGGCCGGCCTCTCCCGTCACGGTGTACCGCCCCGGCGACGTTGCCCTGGCCCGGGTCAAGGCGGCCTACGCCGGGCACGCCGTGGTGACCCTGTGGCCCGACGCCGACTTCCGGATCGGCATCGCCCGGATCTCCTCCAACGAGCTCGACGCCGCGGAGGACCTGCTCACCGAAGGGGAAGTGGTGCGCGTCCGGGTGCTCTACGAAAACGGCGCCGTGGTGCTGTCCATGCTGGACGTGGACGACGACGACCCCCACGTCCCGGCCCCATCCCTCGTTGCGGGCGGGCCGCCCTGGCTCGACCCGGACCGGCCGTACACCAGTATTTTTGCCCCTCCCGGCGCTGCCGCGGCCGCCGGAACGCATGCCGGGGCACCCGGCGGGGCCGGCGAAACGGGAGACGGGCACGCACGCCCGGCGGCCGGCGTCGGCCCTCCCGGGAAGGGGCCCGCACTTACGGCCTCGGAGCGGCGCACGGCCCTGAAATCGACACAGATGGAGCTGGAGGCCGCACGGCACACCATCGCCGAGCTCTCTGCGGATGCCACGAAGAGGGGCGCGACGGACAAGCTCGCCAGGATGTGGCAGGACCGCTATGACGACGAACGCCGCCGGGCCGACCACGAGGCCCGGCTCCGCAGCGACGTCATCCGGCAGCTCGAGTCCCTGAAAGCCGAGCTGGCCAAGACGAAGACCCAGCTGGTGGGGGCGAAGAAGTTGCGGAGGTCGGCCTCCTCCAAGTCGGAACCCGAGCCGCCGGACCTGTTCGGCGAACCCGTGGAGCAGTTCCGCTTTGACCTCTACACCGAATGGGCGCGGACGGTTCCCGCCGTGGACAAGGACCGTGAGCCGCTGGGCGCGTACTCCGTGGGACCCTACTTTTTGGAGTCGCTTGCGGCATTGCCGGCGCCGCAGCGGACCAAGGCCCTGCGGGCGGTGGTGGACCTGGTGGCCAACCGCGAGGGGCCGCTGCGCAACCGGAAGCCGCATGTCCTGCGCGAAAACGAGGGCGCCCATGCACCGGCCCGCATGCGCGGGGAGGATGTGTGCTGGCGGCTGTACGTGGAGCAGGGCACGGCCGCTGCGCTGCGGCTGCACTACTGGAAGCTGAAGTCCGGCGGCTTCGAGCTCCACGAAGTTGTGCCGCACGACGCCGTGAAGCCTTAATGCCTGTCCGTGCCTATCCGGTTTGTTGAGGGTTCGGACCGGAATCGTTGCCGGCACGGGGTGGCCGGTGGCCTCTGCGGCCACAGGGGAATTCGATGGTTCAGCAAATGCGGGTTGGCGGCCCCACAGCACGCTTTATCTGCACCGCCGAATTTTGAAATCGGTCCCGGGGGACATCGTCGCTGAAAGCAGCCGCCCCGGACCGGCGTGCAGGGTGCCCCACCCCGCCGGCAAGCCATAAGCTGGTGGGACACCGTCGGAAAGGACGCCCTGCCATGTCTCCACCCCTTGAACTGGTCCGGCTGCTGGACGACGACGGCTCCGAGATCGGCACGGCGGACAAGTCGCTGGTGCACGGCGACAACACCCCGCTGCACTTGGCCTTCTCCTGCCACCTGATGGACGGCACCGGGCGGACCCTGCTCACCCGCCGGGCGCTCTCGAAGCTGACCTGGCCCGGGGTCTGGACGAACTCGTTTTGCGGGCACCCGGCCCCTGGCGAAACGCTGGAGGACGCTGTGCGGCGGCGGGCCGGCGTCGAACTCAACCTTGAGGTCACCGACATCCGCCTGGCCCTGCCGCACTTCCGCTACCGGGCCGTGGATGCCTCGGGCATTGTGGAAAACGAGATCTGCCCCGTCTTTACCGCCGTCTACACAGGCGACGGCGGGCTCTCACCCAATCGCGATGAGGTGTGCGACTGGTCGTGGGCGGACGTCGGGGATGTGGCGGAGGCGGTGGAGGCCGTGCCGTTCGTGTTCAGCCCGTGGCTGGTGCGCCAGCTCGCGGACGGGATCTACGACGGCGTTCTGCCCGGCTGAGCTGTTGCCGCCAGCCCAGCTTCCGGGACAGCGCGGCGGTCAGCCGGCCACCATCGCAGCGCTTTGCTCCCACAGGCCCAGGGCCAGGTCCGCGCGGTAGGCCAGCGGGTTGGCCCGGGCCACCTTGCGCCGGGAGAAGAACTCGCCGGGCGTCCAGTCCTCGCCCGGGACGGAGGTGGCCAGCCAGACCAGCGTGTCCGCTCCCTGCGCGGGCGAGAGCATGAAGCGCCGGGCCAGGCTGCCATACGCCAGCTTGACCACACCGTTCGATTCCGCCGAGAATCCGCTCGCCACCACGCCTGGGTGGAAGGCCGCGGCGGAAATGCCATGGTCGCCGTAGCGGCGCTGCAGTTCACGGGTGAAGAGGATGTTGGCCAGTTTGGCGTTGCCGTAGGCGGCGTTCGCCGAGTATTTTTTCGCCGCGTCAAGGTCGTTGATGTCAAACTTCGCCATGAACCGGTTGGCCATGCTGGAGGTGTTGATGACGGTGGCCCTGCTCGCGACAAGCTGCTCGACCAGCAGCGTGGTCAGCAGGAAGGGGGCCAGGTGGTTGACCTGGAACGTCTTCTCGTGTCCGTCCTTGGTCACCTCGCGGCCGGCCATGATGCCCCCGGCGTTGTTGGCCAGCACGTCGATGCGCGGGTACTTTTCTGCCAGCCCGGCCGCCAGTTCCCGCACCTGGCCCAAATCGGTGAAGTCCGTGATGAAGCTGTCCGCCTCCAGCTCGTCGGCAATGGCCTTCGTCTTGTGCGGCGACCGGCCCACCACCACCAGCTGGTCCCCTGGATACGCCAGCATCTTCGCGGCGGCCGCACCAATGCCGTCGCTTGCCCCGGTGATTACGATTGTGCGTGCCATGGCCCGTCCTTAGAAAGTTGCTTCAGCATACCGCCGGGGAGTCAGTTGGAGCGGTTGATCATGCGGGCCACTTTTTGTTCGAGCGCCGCCAGCGTCACGTCCGGCAGCACGATGATCCCGTCCAGTTCCTTGCGGGCCCGCTTAAAGGCCGACTGCCGCTCGGCCGGGCTGGCAGCCTCATTCTCGGCAAGGTTCACGAGCTTGCGCGCCGTGCCCAGGCGTTGGCGCTCCGGCTCGCTGTACGCGGTGTCCTTGATGCGCCGGGCTTCCTTTTCCGCCACGTCGAAAGCCACATCGTAGGCGTTGACGGCGTTGCGGTAGTCGTCCCACCGGGTCTTGGCGGTGACCTCGGCCGCGGCCACGGGGCGGAGCGCATCGGCGTCGCGCTTGGCCCGCAGGAACGCCACGGTGAGGGGTTCGCGGACGTCGGTCATCATGGGGAAGTCGATCAGCTTGCCCACATCGAGCTCGTAGTCGAGCCAGCGGCGGTTGACGGCGTCGTGGGCGTCCATGACCTTGGCGACGTCGGCCTCGGTGAAGGCCTCCGGGTCCTTGGCGAGCGTGACCTGCGGAAGCGGTGGCAGCGCGGCGGCCTCGGGGTGTTTGAGCCTGTACATTTCCATGCGCCGCTCGTGGCGTCGGTCGGAAGCCTTCGACACGGCCCGGCCCCAGCCGCCCACGATGCCTGCCAGGGGGAACGCCAGCCACCAGAAGTTGCCCACGAAGTGCCAAAAATCCTGCATGCCCCCATCGTCCCACCCGCCACAGCTGCGGGCTAATCCCCCACGAGGAAATGCCAGCCCAGCCACCACACGAACAGCAGCAGCGTGATGCGCGCGGCCCGTGTCGCAAACACCCGTCCCAGCAGCTCCCCCAGGCCGGCGAGCGCCGCCGGCCGCACGCGCGAGACCACCACCAGCGTGATCCCCGCCAGCGGCACCAGCGCGTACCCCGCCACCACCAGCACGTAAATCATGGCCGCCGCCCCACCCGCACCAGCGCGCCGCACGCCACCAGCCACAGCCCGGTCATGAACCAGCGGCTGGAATCGCCGTCGAACAACGGTTGCAGCAGGTCCGTCAGGGGCGGAAACACGGCCGTGTCCGCCGGGGCAAACCGGTCGATGAAGTAGGTGCCCATTTCCCACACACACAGCAGAAGTACGACGGCGCCCCACCAGCAGGCGGCCCGCCTCACCCGGGGTGCGGGGTGCCCGGGCGCCGCGGGATTTCCAGGCGCAGCCCCGGGGGTCCGGGGCGGGTCGGGCCAGGCCACAAGAAGCATGGCGGCCCCGACGAGCCCCACAACCGCGGGTATGCCCGTGCTGTTTTCCGGGGCTAGGACCACCACGGCCAGTGACAGCGCCCCGACGGCAGCGGCCACCGCTGGCCAGAACCATCGCGGCAGCAGCCGTACTGCGGGCTCCCCCGCCGGGTGCTGCCGGCCGTGCGGGGTGTGCCGGCCGTGCCGGGTGATCCTGGAGTGCCGCATGGATGTGTCGACCGCCAGGGCAACCCCTGCGGCGAGGAAGATCGCTGCGTCGACGGGCACCCCGCGGTACAGGTGGAACGCGCCGGTGATGAACAGGATGGCCACCCAGGGCAGCGACAGCCACGGCGACGGACGGGCCGCCGTGCCGGGCACGGGTTGCGCCGCGCCGGCCGGGCCCACACCGTCCGGGCGCCCGGCACCTGCGGACCTGCCCTTGTGCACGCTTCCAGCCATGTTCCCAGTCCACCACCAGCGCGCTCCCAGCGCCAGCGAAAGGCGGGATGGTGGCGGGGCCGGGCACCCGGCGTGGTACGCCCCGGCACAGCTCCCGCTACACGCCGCGGACCGGGCGGCGGACCGTGGACGCCGCAGCCATCGCAGGCTTAGGGTGGGACCGGCAGCTTCAGTCAAGCCTCGAAGGAGTACCAACATGAGCTACAAAGTGGGAGTTTTTGTCGGCAGCCTGGCCTCGGAGTCCATAAACCGCAAGCTGGCACGTGCCCTGCTCAAGCTTGCACCGCCCGAGCTTGAACTGGTGGAGATCCCCATCGGCGACCTCCCCTTGTACAACCGCGACTACGACGCCGACTATCCCCCGGCCGGGCGAGCGTTCAAGGAAGCGGTGGCTGCCGTCGACGCCCTGATCTTTGTGACACCGGAATACAACCGCAGTGTGCCCGGCGTGCTCAAGAACGCCATCGACTGGGGTTCGCGGCCCTGGGGCACCAATTCCTTCGCGAAGAAGCCCTCCGCCGTGACCGGCACCTCGCCGGGCCTGATCAGCACGGCCGTGGCCCAGCAGCACCTGCGCAGCATCCTCTCCTTCGTCAACTCACCCGAGCTGGCCAACCCGGAGTGCTACATCCACTTCACCGAGGGGCTCATCGACAGCGACGGCAACGTCTCGGAACCGTCCACGGAGGAGTTCCTGCGCACCTGGATGCAGGAATTCCACCTGTTCATCGCCAAGGTGGTGGGTGCGCAGAACATCACGATTTAGGTGCCTGCAGGACATAGCCCTTCAGATCATCCAAGGTCTGCACCATGTGATTGTCCATGGCCACGCGGGCCGGTTCCGGCCGGCCCGCGGTAAGCGCCGCGAGGATGGCCGCGTGCATGGCAATCGCGTTTGCCTGGATCTCCGGGACCCGCGACGTTTCAGCACGGCGGTTTTCCAGGATGCGGTGCAGCGGCTCGAAAAGCACCGACACGAAGATGTTGCCCGAGGCGTGCAGGATGATGTCGTGAAAGGCCAGGTCCGATTCCACAAAGGCGGGCACGTCGTTGGCCGCGTGGGCCGTCCGCATCCGTTCCAGCTCGCCGGCCAGCCGTTTGAGGTCGTCCCCGGAGATGCGGGTGGCCGCCAGTTCACAGGCGCCCGTCTCCAGCATGCGCCGCAGTTCGATGAGCTGGATGGCCACGGCGGCGTCATCCCTGCCTTCGGAGACGGCCCGGAGCACGGCATGCAATGACCCCCAGGTGCCCAGGGGGTTGACGAACGTCCCCCGGCCCCGTTCCACCCGGAGAATGCGCTGGGCCTCGAGCGTCTTCATTGCCTCCCGCACGGTCATCCGGCTCACCTCGTGCTGCGCACCCAGTTCCAGCTCGCCCGGCACCAGCGAGCCGGGCGGGAATTCACCGGCCACAATCCGGTCCAGCAAATCATCCGCCACCACCTCGGTCAGCGACTTGCGCGCCATGCCATCCCCTTCCCCGGGTCCTTCAGGCTTTAGTTTAAGGTCCGGCACCACTGCCGCCGGGGCCCGCTTGCACATCCGCTGTGCCCCGTGCCACAATAACACTCGAATGTTAGATGTCAGACATCTTACAAAACGCAGACCACAAAGAGGTGTGAAGAAATGGTCCTTGAATCCGAGCTGCTGGGCGCGTACCCCGCCGAGGTCAGCGTCCCGGCCGGCCTGGTGGCTGCCGGGGCCGCCGCGTCCAACCGGGTGCTGATCGTGCTCGACGACGACCCCACCGGAACACAGTCCGTGGCCGGGCTGCCGGTGCTGACGCGCTGGGACGTGGCGGACTTTGACTGGGTGTTCAGGCACCTGATCGACGGCGCCGCCGCCAAAGCCGTCTACGTCCTGACCAACACCCGCAGCCTGGACCCCGCCGAGGCCCGCGAGCGGAACCGGCAGGTCGTGGTCAATGCGCTGGCCGCAGCCCGCACGGCCGGAGTGTCCGTGGGATTCACCAGCCGCAGCGATTCCACCCTTCGCGGGCACTTCCCCCTGGAACCGGACACGATTGCCGAAACCCTCGCCGCGGAAGGCGGCGGCGAGGTGGACGGGGTGGTCATTGTCCCGGCGTTCCCCGACGCCGGCCGCATCACGGTGGGGGGCGTCCACTACACCCGCGGCCAGGCGGGGACACTGGTCCCGGTGGCCGAGACCGAATTCGCCCGGGACGCCACCTTCGGCTTCACCCATTCCGCCCTGGCGGACTATGTGGAGGAGAAATCCGGCGGCCGCATCCCCGCCTCCCGCGTCACCACCGTGGACCTCACGCTGATCCGGCGCGGCACCCCGGAAGCAGGCGCCACCGCGATCGCCGATGCCCTGGACGCCGCCACCGGCGCCACACCCATCGTGGTGGACGCCGTCACCGAAAACGACCTGCGCGTCCTGGCCCTGGGCCTGGAGGAATCCGAACGCCGCGGCAAGTCGCTGGTGTACCGCGTGGGCCCGCCGTTCGTGCGCGCCCGGATCGGCCAGGAAATACGCGAACCCCTGTCCACTGCCGAGATCTTCCCTGCCGGCGGCGCCCCCGGCTCCGCACGCGGCGGGCTGATCGTGGTCGGCTCCCACGTCGGCGTCACCACCCGCCAGCTCAAGGCCCTGACGGATGCCCACCGTGCGGCATGCACCGTTGAGATCGATGTGGAAAGGCTGCTGGCCGACGGCGGCGGCACCCACGTCGCCGCCGTCGTCCGGGACGTTGTGGCCGCCCTGGCGACGGGCGACGTCATCGTGCACACCAGCCGCCTGCTCATCACGGCCGACGACCCCGCGGCGAGCCTGCAGATTGCGCGCACCGTCTCGGCCGCCGTCGTCGAGGTGGTCAACCGCACGCTGCAGGCCACGCCCCCGCGCTTCGTCATCGCCAAGGGCGGCATCACGTCCTCGGACGTGGCGGCGCACGGGCTTCAAATCCGCCATGCCATTGTGCGCGGCCCCATGCTGCCGGGCATCGTGTCCCTGTGGGAACCGGTGGACGGGCCGGCCAAGGGCATCCCGTACATAGTGTTTGCCGGCAATGTGGGCGACGACCAGTCCCTGGCCGACGTCACGCGCAAGCTCAGCGCCACGTTCTGAATCCAGTCCCTGAAGGAGACCACCATGAATGCCAACTACACCGTCGCCGTCCTGGGCCTGGGTGCCATGGGCCTGCCCATGGCCACGCGCCTGGCCTCGCGGCTGTCCGTCCACGGCTATGACATTGCCGAACCGCGGCTCAAGCTCGCCTCCGCGGCTGGGATTGCGACCTTTGGTTCCGCCCGGGCCGCCGCGCAGGGCGCTGATGCGCTCCTGCTGGCCGTGCGCAACGGCGAGCAGCTCAACGAGGTCCTCTTTGGCGATGCCGGCGTGGCGCCCGTCCTGGCCCGCGGATCGGTCGTCATCCTCACCAGCACCGTCGGCACCGAGGCCATCCCGGCCACGGTGGAGCGGCTGGCCGAAAACGGCGTGGAACTGGTGGATGCACCGCTGTCCGGCGGGCCAGTCCGCGCCGGCGACGGCGATCTGCTGATCGTGGTGGGCGCCACGCCTTCGGCCCGGGAACAGGCGGCCCCGGTCCTGGACCTGCTGGCCTCCACGCTCTCGATCGTGGGCGACAACCCCGGCGACGGACAGGCCCTGAAAACCGTCAACCAGCTGTTGTGCGGCGTCCACATTGCCGCAGCTGCCGAAGCCCTGGCCCTGGCCGACGCCCTGGGGCTCGATGCGGCCAAGACACTCTCCGCGCTCGAGGCCGGGGCGGCGGGCTCCTTCATGCTCTCCAACCGCGGCCCGCGCATCCTTCAGGCCTACGCCGACGGCGGCGCGGACGTGCTCAGCCGCCTGGACATCTTCGTCAAGGACATGGGAATTGTTGGCAAGGCGGCGCGTGCGGCCGGCCTCGCGGCGCCCGTGGCCGCCGCAGCCGAGCAGCTCTACCTGCTGGGCCAGGCCCAGGGCCTGGCCGCTGCGGACGATTCCGCCGTGATCAAGGTTGTTGCCCCGGCCCGGCGCCACGCCGGCTAACCCTGGCAACAATTCTGCGCCGGACCCGCCGCGGGTTTGGCGCATAAGCCGGGGCCGCTTTCCTTATGCGCCGGACCCGCCGCGGGTTTCGCGCCAGTGGACAAGATGCGCCAAACCCGGGCCCGGTTCCGCGCATAAAGGAATTCGGGCGACCCTATGCGCAAAACCGGTGCGCGAATTTGGCGCATAAAGGCACCGCCCGACAGCCGTGTGCCGGGCCGCCGCTTACGCTGTGTGCCGGCAAGCCGCCTCGCCGCCTACGCCGGGCCGGCCTCCGCCAGCGCCTCGTCCAGCACGCGCCCCAGGTTGGCGGCATCGTGCGCGAACCGGCCCAGGAACAGGCCCGAGACGCCGTCCAGCTGCGGCAGCAGGCCCGGCTTGGCCGATCCCCCGTAAATGATGGGCAGCTCCCCCGCACCATGCGGTTCCAGCCGCTGCCTGATGCCACGGACGACGGCGGTGACGTAGCCGGCATCTGCGGGCTCGGCCGCGCCGATGGCCCAGACCGGTTCGTAGGCCACCACAGTGGCACCCGCGTTGTCCCAGGACCCGCCGTCCGGCGGGCCGGCGAGGGCCGCCTCCAGCTGGCGGACCACAAAGTCCGCCGCCTCTGCGGGCGTGCCCCGGCGCTGCTCCCCCACGCACAGCAGCGGGGTGATCCCCGCGGACCTGGCCTGGCGCACCTTGGCCGCCACGACGGCGTCGTCCTCGCCAAAGTGGCGGCGTCGCTCGGCATGGCCCAGCTCCACCATCCCCACGCCCAGCTCCGCGAGCATGGAGGCGGAAACCTCGCCGGTCCAGGGGCCTTCGGCCGGGCTGCAGTTCTGGGCGCCCAGCACCGCCGTGGTTCCGGCCAGGATGTCCGCAGCTGCCGGCAGCACCGGGAAGGACGGGATCACAAACGGGAGCACCCGCCCGGCAGCAAGTGCCGGGCGAGCGTCCAGTTCGGCACGCACCTGCTCCAACCAGCGCAGGCTGGCCTGGTACCCCATGTACATCTTGGTGCTGACGCCGATGTATAGCTGCGGGGTGGTTCCGGTGTGTGTCATGTGGTGCAGTGTTCCGTTCAGTTGTCCAGCAGTTGGTCGGCCTTGTTCTTGAACCGGCGGGTGCCCCACATCATGAGGGCGGCAACGAACGGCAGCACGCCCAGTGCGTAGATGCCCATGGCACCGGACGCCGAGGAGAACGTTTCGTTGATGCTGGTGCGCAGGATCGGGGCGACGAATCCGCCGAGGTTTCCGAGGGAGTTGATCAGGCCGATGCCTGCGGCAGCAGCGGTGCCGGTGAGGAACGCCGTCGGGTAGGACCAGGCGATGGGGCCGATCGACAGGAAGCTGCAGACGGCCAGCGTGATGAAGATGATGCCCAGTGCCGGGAGCCCGTTGGCGCCGGCCCATGCCGAGCCGAAGATGCACAGGCCGGTGGAGACGAACAGCCACGTGCCCAGGACACGGCGGCGGATGACCGTGTGGGCGTACTTGCCGATGAAATAGCAGGCAAAGATGCCGAAGAACCACGGCACGGCGGCCAGCAGGCCCACTGCAAGGCCCACCTTCTGCCCTGTCAGCTGCGCCACCTGCTGCGGCAGGTAGAACGTGACGCCGTAGACGGCGATCTGCAGGCAGAAGTAGATGATGGTGAAGTACCAGACCTTGCCGTTGGCCATCGCCGCGAGGACGCCGGACGGGCCGGATTCCTTGCGGAGCACGTCCTCCTGGGCCATGGCCGCCGTCAGGGCGTCCTTCTCTTCCTGCGAGAGGAACTTGGCCTTGGCGGGGCCGTTGATGAGCAGGAAGAACGCAACAACGCCGGCGGCCACGGCAAGCATGCCCTCGATGAAGAACATGACCTGCCAGCCGTGCACGCCGGGAACCTTCTCACCGATGTTGAGCAGCCCGCCGGACAGCGGGGAACCGATGAGCTGGGAGAACGGCTGGGCCAGGTAGAAGATGGCGAACATCTTCACGCGGTGCTTGTTGGGGAACCATTCGGCCAGGTACATGATGATGCCGGGGAAGAGGCCGGCCTCGGTGACGCCGAGCAGGAAGCGCAGCGCGACGAAGGAGTTTTCGCCCTGGACGAAGGCAAAACAGGCGGAAACGATGCCCCAGGTGATGGCGATGCGGGCGAGCCAGATCTTGGCGCCGACCTTTTTAAGCATCAGGTTGCTGGGGATTTCAAAGATTGCGTAGCCGATGAAGAAGATGCCGGCGCCGAGCGCATAGGCGCCGGCGGAGATTCCCTTGTCGGTCTCCAGTGCCGCCTCGGCAAAGCCGACGTTGGTGCGGTCCATGAAGGCAACCACGTAGAGAATCACGAGCATGGGCATCAGGCGGAAAGTGGCCTTGCGGACGGCCGACTTGAGCGCCGGTGACTCCAACAACTCCTTGCTGGTGCTGGTCAGGTTGGTCATGCAGACTCCTCGTTGAGCGGTGGTGGTGCTTGGTCGAAGGTGGTGCTGAGGTCGGGTCTTAGCGCGGGTAGGCCATCAGGATGACGGCGCCGACGCAGGCGATGATGCCGACAAGCAGGTACAGCTTGCGGGCGGTGCTCCAGGCACCGGTGCTTTGGGGTTCCATGGTTTCCTCCTCTAGTGCATGTACAGCCCGCCATCCACGTTCAACGTCTGGCCCGAGGTGTACCCGGAGTCCTCGCCGATGAAGTAGTGGATGGCTGCGGCGATGTCGCGGGTGTTGCCAACACGGTTGACCACCAGGTCCTTGACCATGTCGTCCTTGCGTTCCTGGGTCAGCGTGCCGCCCATGATGTCGGTGTCGATGGGGCCGGGCGAGACGCAGTTGACGGTGATGTCATACGGGCCCAGTTCGCGGGCGGTGGCGCGGGTCAGGCCGATCACGCCGGCCTTCGCCACGGAATACGGCGTCTTGGAGAAGGTGCCGCCGCCGCGCTGGGCGGAGACGGAGGAGATGTTCACAATGCGCCCAAGCCGGTTCTTCACCATGGACTCGGCCACCCGGCGGGTGGCGTAGTGCACGCCGTTGAGGTTGATGCCCAGGACCCGGTTCCATTCGGCCGGTTCCAGCTCCAGGTAGTCGACGGGCGAGCTGACGCCGGCGATGTTGGCCAGCGCCACCACCTGCGGCAGTGCGGCCTCGATTTCGTCAATGGCCGAGCGGACCGAGGACTCCTCGGAGACGTTGGCACCCACCCCGTGCGCCTTGACCCCGTACGTGGCCGTCAATTCCGCGGCGACGGACTTGCAGGCGGCGTCGTCAAGGTCGATGACGCCGATGCTCCAGCCCCGCTTGGCCAGGTAGTTGGCAGTGGCGCGGCCGATGCCGCGTTCGGATACGGCCCCGGTGATGATGGCGGTGCGTTCGGCGGGGAATGCTGAAGTGGTTTCCGGCATGGATCTCTCCTGGTGGTTCGTGGGTAGGGGGAATTAGTGGATGGGTGCGGGGCCGAGGTCTTCGAGCAGCTGTTGCATGGCGACGTAGGCCTTGTTGCGGTAGGCGATCAGTTCCGGCGTCCGCTCAGCCGGGACGTTCAGGAAGCCGGCGCCCGTCTTGGTGCCCAGCTTGCCGGCGTTGACCAGGTCGCTGAGGATCTTGGGCGTGGCGAAGCGTTCCGGGAACCCGGTCTGCAGCGACTGGTAGCAGAAGTTGTAGACGTCCAGCCCGGCCATGTCCGCGATGGCGAACGGGCCGAAGAAGGGAAGCCGGAAGCCGAAGGTGGTCCGGACGAGGGTGTCGATGTCCTCCGCCGTGGCAATTTCCTGCTCCACCAGCTGGGCGGCCTCATGGAACAGGGCGTACTGGAGGCGGTTGAGGACAAAGCCGGTGACGTCCTTGACCACGGCCGTCTGCTTCCCGGAGGAGTGGACCAGCTCGCGGATGGCAGCGACGGTGCCGGCCGAGGTGCCGGCGTGCGGGATGACCTCCACCCCGGGAATGAAGGGTGACGGGTTGGAGAAGTGCACGCCCAGGAAGCGTTCCGGGTGCGCCACGGGGCCGGCCAGGTCGGCGATGGAGATGGTGGAGGTGTTGGAGCCGATCACGGCGTCCTGGCGGGCGGCGGCACTAATGCGTGCCAGGGTCTCGTGCTTGATGGCCAGGACCTCGGGCACGGCCTCCTCGATGAACTCGGCGCCGGCCACGGCCTCTTCAATGTTTTCTGCGGGCCAGAGGTTCTTGCGCAGGATCCCGGTGGAGCCGGCAGGGAACAGCCCGTCGGCCACGAACTGGTCCGATTCGGTGAGCAGGCGCTCGTAGTTCTTCTGCGCGACCTCGGCCGAGACGTCGGCCAGGGCCACCCGGGCACCGCCCAGGGCCAGGACCTGGGCGATGCCGCCGCCCATGTAGCCGGAGCCGA
The DNA here is from genome assembly GCF_024539665.1 of Arthrobacter sp. STN4. NCBI lineage: Bacteria > Bacillati > Actinomycetota > Actinomycetes > Micrococcales > Micrococcaceae > Arthrobacter > Arthrobacter sp. STN4. The sequence continues at coordinate 60,020 of NZ_JAKZGX010000012.1, read as the reverse complement.
CGACGGCGAAGTTTTTCTGGATGCCGGGCGTGGACGTTGTTTCAGTCATGGTTCAGGAGGCCTTCGTGTAGTCGGGTTCGTAGGAGCAGATCGCGTCGACCTTTTCGGCCGAGGCGGAGTTTTCATCAAAGTTGTAGCCAAGCCACTCGGTGACCAGTTTTTTGGCCAGTTCCAGGCCGATGACGCGCTGGCCCATGGTGAGCACCTGGGCGTTGTTGCTCAGTACAGAGCGTTCCACAGAGTAGCTGTCGTGGGCAGTGACGGCGCGGATGCCGGGAACCTTGTTGGCGGCAATGGCCACCCCGAGCCCGGTACCGCAGATCAGCAGCGCCCTGTCGGCGTCGCCGTCGGCCACCAGGCGGGCCCCGTCCACGGCAACGTGCGGATAGGCGCGGGAATCGTCCGGGCCCACGCCGATGTCGGTGACGGCGGCCACCCGGGAGTCGGCTTCCAGCAGGGCCTTGAGCGCGTTCTTGTATTCGACGCCGGCCGAGTCGTTGCCGACCACGATGCGAAGTCCTGCTTTGCCCTGTGTCATGCCCGTGCTCCTTGTTGGATGAGTTGTGCTTCGATGTGGCGGCCCAGCCGTTCGGCGATGAGGCCGAAGGACACCGCACCCGGGTCCGGGTGGCCCAGGCTCTTCTCGGCCAGCGGCCGTGCGCGCCCCTTCAACGGACGCAGCCCGGCCGTCGCATCCGCTGCGGCGCGGGCGGCCGCGGCTGCCACCGCGAGTGCCCGGTCCACGGGCGCCCCGCCGGCGATTTCGGCGGTGAAGGCGTCCCGGAACGGCAGCAGCGCGTCCACCATGGTCTTGTCCCCCGGCTCGGCCTTGCCCAGCCCGGTGATGGCCGAGGCGAAGGCCTCGACGGCAGCCGCCGCATCGGTGCCGGAGTAGCTCCCGCGGTTGCCCAGGGCCGCACCTGCCGCGATGACGGCCGTGCCCCACAGTGCGCCGGATGTTCCGCCGGCCTTTTCGCTCCAGGCCTCCCCCGCCGCGGCGAGGATGCGGCGCACGGAGGCGCCGGCGTCGGACGCGGCCGCGGACTGTGCCGCATCCACCGCTGCCTCGACGCCCCGGCGCATGCCGATGCCATGGTCGCCGTCGCCGGCAATGGCGTCCAGGCTGCCCAGTTCCTCGACATTTTCGACGACGACGTCCCGCACCGCGGCGAGCGCGGAGACCGCGTGCCTCCCCAGGGCGGCGGACGCCGGCGTGGGCTGCTCGCTGTCCGCCTGGCCAGCGGCGGCGCCTGCTTCCACCTCGCGGCGGGCGCGCCGGGCCACGGTGCCCTTGCGGAAGGCCGGCGTGTCCGCGGGTGCGGCCCACAGGCGCTCGAGTTCGTCGTCGAGCCACAGCAGGGTCAGCGACAGGCCGGCCATGTCGAGGCTGGTGACCAGCTCACCGCACTCGGGCTCCACGACGGTCAGGCCGGCGCCGGTGAGCAGCTTTTCCACCTTGCCGAACAGCAGGAACAGTTCGTCGTACTTGACCGTGCCCAGGCCGTTGATGATCGGCACGACGCGGGTGCCGGGGTTTTCCGGCTTGTCCGCCAGCAGCCGGGAGACGAGGAGCCCGGCCAGCTCGGACGCCGTCGGCATCGGGTGTTCGGAGATGCCGGGCTCGCCATGGATCCCCAGGCCCAGCGCCATGAGCCCGGCGGGGACGTGGAAGAGCGGTTCGGGCGCCCCGGGCAGCGTGCAGCCGTCGAAGGCCACGCCGAGGGAGCGGGTGCGGGCGTTGGCCAGAATGGCCAGGCGCTCCACCTCATCCAGGTCCAGGCCTTCCTCGGCGGCGGCGCCGGCAACCTTGAACACGGTGAGGTCCCCGGCAATGCCGCGCCGTTTTTCCGGCTGGTCGGCCGGTGCGCTGGCGATGTCGTCCGTGACGAGCACGGTGCGCGTTTCGATGCCTTCGGCGTTTAGGCGCACCTGGGCCTGGCCAAAGTGCAGGACATCCCCGGCGTAGTTGCCGTAGCTGAGCAGCACGCCGCCGCCGTTGTGGGCGGCCTTGGCCACGCGGTACACCTGCCCGGCCGCCGGGGAGGCGAACATGTTGCCGCAGGCCGAGGCCGCGGCAAGGCCCGGCCCCACCAGGCCTGCGAAGGCCGGGTAGTGGCCGGAGCCGCCGCCCACCACCACTGCCACCTGGCCGCGGGGGCTGGCCGTGGAGCGGACCACGCCGCCGTCCACGCGGGACACGTACTGCCGGTTGGCGGCCACGAAGCCGTCAAGGGCCTCGTCCGCAAAGTCGGCGGGATCGTCGAATATCTGGGTCATGGTTCCTCTTTGAATCCGCAAGGGTTTCGGGGTTGGTGCTCCGGTATTTAGACGGCGGCGACGGCGGCGGGCTGCTGGCGGCCCTGGGCCACCCGGCTGGTGCCGAGTGCGTAGCCGTCGTCCTTGGGCAGGACCTGGCTGCGCAGGTAGTCCTGGTTGCGGGCCGTGACGCTGAGGCCGTCGCCGCCATAGTGCTCGGTGCAGATGATGCCCTGGAAGCCCACCGAGATGGCGGTGCGGAAGGCGTCGCGGTAGTTGATGATGCCGCTTTCCATGGGCGCCGGCATGGCCACGTAGCTGTTGCGGGCCACGTCCTCGTCTCGGATGTAGTTCTTCACGTGCCAGTAGTTGGAGTACGGCAGGGTCTTCTCCAGCACCTCGCGCCAGTCCTCGATGGGGCGGTGCAGCCGGACCAGGTTGCCCACGTCCGGGTTGAGGCCCACATTGGCCAGCCCGATGTCCTGGACCAGCTTCACGGACGAGTCCGCCGTGCCCAGGTAGGTGTCCTCGTACATTTCCAGGGACAGCAGGATGCCGGCTTCGGCGGCGTGGCGCCCCAGCTCGCGAAGGCGTCCGACGGCGGCATTCCACGTTTCCGTGTCCCCCACCGGGTCCGTGTGGCCCTGGGCCGTCCAGAACCACAGCTGCCGTTGCTGTTCGGCGGTCAGTGCCTGGTGGAGTCCGAAGGAGACCACTTCGCAGCCGAGTTCCGCGGCGGCATCAATGGTGCGGTGGCTGTAGGCCAGGTTCCCTTCCCAGTTTGCCGCGTCGATCACGCTGCTGCGGATGGCCGAGATGACGGGGATGCCGATCCCCGCTTCCGCTGCGGACTGCTTGAATTCCGCCAGCCGTGCGGCGTCCAGGTCGCCCGGGCGGACCCAGCTGTCGGTGAGGTCCGCGTTGGTGAATCCGGCGTCCCTGACTTCCCGGAAGACCTTCAGCCAGGCGGTGGCGTCGGCGTCGTTGATGTGCTGCCCGGCGGCATTCGTGCCCGGGAATTGCAGCAGTGCTGCGCTGATGGGCCAGTTGGCGGCTGTGTAGGCCATGGGTGTTTCTCCTTTAGTGATCCTGTTTCCTATAGGATCTACTATTGAGGGAGCCTATGTCAAGAATCACATTTTGGGAACCCCCGGCCGGTTTTGCCGTCCTGCCGCTTCCGCGGGCGCGCCGGCGGAAGCGGCATGGTGCGTCACGGGCAGGCCGCTGGCACGCTCCCGGCGCCCGTGCGTCAGACGGGCGGCACCCCGAAGTTGGGCACGCCGCGGGGTCCGCGGTTGGGCACGTTTTGGGCCCGTCGCTGGGCACGCCTCAGGCGGGCGGGGCGTCCTGGATGGAGCGCTGGCGGACGCGGCCCACGTGTTCCGTCATGGCGGCTGCGGCGGCTTTCGGGTCGCCAAGCTCGATGGCCCGGAACACAGCCTGGTGTTCAGCAATGGCATGGTCCGCGTCGGTGATCCCCACGCCGCCAAACAGGCGAAAGCGCTGCACCTGGCCGCCCAGCGCCTCGTAGGCGGCCAACATGAACGGGTTCCCGGAGTTTTCGGCGATCAGCCGGTGGAAGCGTTCATCGGCGTCGAGGTAGTCGCGGAATTCGGCGAACGAAGGCCCCCGCCGCGCGTCCTTCAGGTCCGTGATGGACTGGCGCAGCTCTTCGAGCAGGGCCGGGGTCATCCGCCGGCAGGCCAGCTCCGTGGTGACGGGTTCAATCACCAGGCGCGCGTCCATGAGGTTGGCAAAGTCCTCGCGGGAGAAAACCGGTGCCACGCGGTACCCCTTCAGGGCCACCCGGACCACCAGGCCGGTGTGTTCCAGGCGGGCCAGCGCCTCGCGCACAGGCGTGGGCGAAACGTCAAGGTCGCGGGCCGTGCCGTCGATGCTGACCTGCGCGCCGGGTTCCAGGCGCCCGTCCATGAGGGACTCGAGAATTTCCTCGTAGACGTGATCGGCCAGGACCTGCCGGCTGACGGGGCGGGCGACACGGGATGGCTTCATCATTCTAAAATCCTATAGGATTTGCGAGGGGGTGGCAGACACCTTAAACGTACCCCTCCGCACCACGCTGGGACCCGACGGCAACGCGCGCGCCGGGAAACGGCGTCGCGCCTCCCTCCTGCAGCGGGGTGGCCCGGCGTGGAAGAATGAAGCTGATTCGCCATGGCAGCCACGACACCAGACCCCGACCAGCCGCCCCCCGACGGTGGCGCCGCCCACCCTGCGCACAAGTCCCTCGAACGGCACCGGCACACCCGGCAGGTTCCCAACACGCCCCGGCGCTGGCTGCTGGGCACCGTTGCGGCCGCCGCCGTCTCCACGGCCTTCAATGCCAACATCGCCGCCGACTACCAGCTGACCGAGCGCTCCCAGTTCCGCGTCACCACGCCGGACAATGACGAAAACAAGACGGCAGCGAACAGGTTTCCAGGCCGGACCTGGTACCTGCTGGGCGGCTTTGGGGTCAGCTACCGGGACACAGGCCGGAAGCTGGCGGCCCTGCAGCCGGCCATGAACGAGCGGGCGCCGGCGTCCTACATTGGCTACTCGAACGGCGGGATCGACATTGCCCAGCTGTTCATCGCCGTCCAGCGCGACACCTTTGAGCGCAAGATCGACACCGTCTATTTTTACGGGGACAGCTTTGGCGGGATGGCGGCGACGGTGCTGGCGGGGCTGCTGGAGGGGATTGGCATCCACGTCCGCGTCATCATCATGGGCTCGAGCCCCAGCAGCGTGGCGGATGTCCTGGACCCGAGCAAGGAATACATTTCACTGGCCGGGCAGGTGGTCCCCTACCTGGGGCTGGTGGGGCGCCTGGCGGCCGGCGTGTGGAGCGGGCTGGCCAACCCGAACGGGCAGGGCATGTACCAGGCCGCGCGTTCGGGCATCGGCAGCTCCCTGAACGTGTCCAGCGATTCGCTGATCCTCAAGACCACGCAGGCGACGTTCCTGCAGGCCTTCCCCGCGCAGTATGACGGCGGCATCCCCAGCAGCACCGGGATCGGCCTGCTGTATGACCCCAAGGACTTCATTGTCAACGCCCGCATGGCCATTGTGGGCTGGGAGGCGCTGTTCCCGAAGAACCCGCACGTTGAATACGACATCCCCAACACCGGCCACGCCAGCCCGGAAATCCATCCGGACATCTACCGCGTGGCACTCACGGTCATCGTAGACCAGCTCGATCCGCCGCCGCTGACCACCCGGCCCGTCCAGCCGATCTTCTGACGGGCGGTGGTTGCGACCCGCTGGTTGGGCCTGCCGGGACCGCCGCCGATTGAGCCTGCCGAAATCAAGGCCCTGACAAGCCCAACTCGCGGGGCCTGCCTAGCGGGCCTGGGTCTGGGCCAGCAGCTGCTCGAACGGCAGGGACATCATCTCGGACACCTCACGTTCGTGGCGCTTCGCCTTGTGGTCGGGGGAAAATCCGAGGCCAACAGTGTCCCCGGCGGCCGGCGTCGTGCCCGTGGACGGGGCAAGGACGGCGGCGAGCTCCCCCGCCGCCTGGCCGATCCGGTGGTCCATGGCGTCGGTGCCGGACTGCCCCCAGTCCTCGGGCGAGGCATAGATGGCCGTGGGCATGGTGTGGGCGCGCAGGTAGCTGAACAGCGGGCGGATGGCCGTATCCAGCACCAGCGAGTGCCGTGAGGATCCCCCCGTGGCGCCGATCAGCACCGGCATGCCGTCGATGAACTTGGGGTCCAGGATGTCAAAGAACGACTTGAACAGGCCGCTGTAGGAGGCGCTGAACGTGGGGGTCACGGCGATCATGGCATCGGCGCGCGAGACGCGGTGGACGACGTCGGCCAGGGCCGGACCCGCATAGCCGGTGACCATGTTGTTGGCGATGTCGGTCGCATAATCGCGCAGGTCGACGACGTCGAGCACGGCTTCCGCGCCCAGCTCGCCCAGGTGCGCCTTGACGCCCGCGGCCAGCTGGTCCGCCAGCATCCGGGTGGACGACGGGACGCCGAGGCCGGCCGAGATAACAACAACTGTGCGCTGCACTGTGACTCCTTGATCGCTGCAATGTTCATGCGTTTGCATCTAAAGGGGTCAACTGGCGGTGCCAGGAAGTTATTCCCAGGGCCGGTCCCGGCATTCGTCGGGGCGGAGGGGCTCAGTCCTCGCCGGCGATTCCCGCGGCCTGCGGGGCGTGGCTGTGGTGGGCGATCACCGGATGGGCGCCGGTGAAGCCGTCCCGGCCGGCGGCAATCTCCTTGATGCGGCCGCGGGAGGCGTACCAGCCGATCATCAGCGCCGGCACAATGACCACGATGGAGGCCACGGTCCAGGTGCCGACGGGGTTGTCGAAGGCCATGAGTACAATGACGGCCAGCAGGAACGCGAGCGTCAGGTAGCCGGTCCACGGCGCACCGATCATGCGGAACGAAGGCCGGATGGCGAGTCCCTTTTTCGACAGGCGGTACAGGGCCAGCTGGCACAGCACGATCATGCCCCACGAGGCGATGATGCCCAGTGCCGCCTCGTTCAGCACGATTTCAAACGCCGACGCCGGGACAATGGCGTTGAGGACCACGCCGAGCCCGGCGACAATGGCCGTGAGCGCGATGCCGCCGTAGGGGACGCCGCGCTTGTTCAGCTTGGCGGCGAACTTCGGTGCGGAGCCGGCCAGGGACATGGAGCGCAGGATGCGGCCGGTGGAGTACAGTCCGGCGTTCAGCGAGGACATGGCCGCCGTGAGGACCACCAGGTTCATGATCGAGTCCACGCCCTGGACCCCGATGGAGCCAAAGAAGGTCACGAACGGGCTTTCCCCGGCCTTGTACGCGGTGTAGGGCAGGAGCATGGAGAGCAGCACCAGCGAGCCCACGTAGAAGATGGCGATGCGGATGATGACGGTGTTGATGGCCTTCGGCATGACCTTTTCGGGGTTTTGCGTTTCGCCGGCCGCGGTGCCGATGAGCTCGATCGAGGCGTAGGCAAACACCACACCCTGCATGACCACCACCACGGGCAGCAGGCCGTTGGGGAAGAAGCCGCCGTGCGACGCGATGAGGCTGAACCCCACCTGCTGGCCTTCCACGGGCGTGCCGAAGATGACAAAGTACGTGCCAATGATCAGGAAGCCGACCAGGGCAACCACCTTGATCAGCGCGAACCAGAACTCCATCTCGCCGAACACCTTGACCGAAACGAGGTTCAGGCCCAGCACCAGCAACAGCGCCGCGAGCGCCCACGCCCACTGGGGCACGGCGCCGATCCACGGCACGTATTTGGCGAAGAAGTGCATGTATAGGGCGATCGCGGTGATGTCCACGATGGCAGTCATGGCCCAGTTGAGCCAGTACAGCCACCCGGAGACAAAGGCCGCCTTCTCGCCGAAGAATTCGCGGGCGTAGGAGACAAAGGAGCCCGACGACGGGCGGTGGATGACCAGTTCGCCCAGTGCACGCAGGATCAGGAAGGCGAAGAAGCCGCAGATCGCATAGCTGAACATCAGGGCGGGGCCGGCGCCGGCCAGGCGGCCGCCGGCGCCCATGAACAGGCCGGTGCCGATGGCCCCGCCAATGGCGATCATCTGTATCTGGCGGGACTTGAGGCCCTTGTGAAGCCCGGCGTCCTCGGCCGTCAGGGCCTGGTCCGGGGCGTCCTGGACCAGGTCGGAGGTGTCTGTTGTGGTGCGGTTGTGCATAAGCTTGCCTATCCGTGAATGCGGCCCGCACCTTTGCGGACCGCTCGTTTAGTCGCTGAGGTTGGCCAGGTGTTCCGGACGCAGAAGCTCGTCCAATTGTCCGGCGGTGAGGAGCTTGTGCTCCAGGACGAGTTCGGCCACGCCGCGGCCGGAGGAAAGCGCCTCGAGTGCGATCATGGTCGACGCCGCGTACCCCAGCCGCGGGTTGAGTGCGGTGACCAGTCCGATGGAGTGCTCCACCTGGGCCCGCAGCTTGTCCTCATGGGCGGTGATGCCCCGGACGCACTTGTCCGCGAGGGTCCGGCAGGCGGCTTCCAGGTGCCGCATGCTCTTTGTCAGGCTGTGCACAATGATCGGTTCAAAGGCGTTGAGCTGGAGCTGCCCGCCTTCGGCCGCCATGGTGACGGTGACGTCGTTGCCAATGACCTCGTAGGCCACCTGGTTGACCACCTCGGGGATGACCGGGTTGACCTTGCCGGGCATGATCGAGGATCCCGCCTGGACGGCCGGCAGCGTGATCTCGCCCAGCCCGGCGCGGGGGCCGGAGGAAAGCAGGCGCAGGTCGTTGCAAATCTTGGAAAGCTTGACGGCCACGCGCTTGAGGACACCCGACAGGTGGACAAACGCGCCGACGTCGCTCGTCGCCTCGATCAGGTCCACGGAGGTGGTCAGCGGCAGCCCGGAAATGTCCGCCAGGTGGCGGCAGGCCAGTTCCGCGTACCCCTTCGGCGCGTTCAGCCCGGTGCCGATGGCCGTGGCGCCGAGGTTGATCTCGTGGACCAGCAGGGTCGATTCCGCCAGCCTGGCCCGGTCCTCCCCCATCGTGACCGCGTAGCTGTTGAATTCCTGGCCGAGCGTCATGGGCACGGCGTCCTGCAGCTGCGTGCGCCCCATCTTCACCACGGTGCGGAACTCCACGGCCTTGTCGAGGAACGCCCCACCCAGGTACTCCATGGCCTCCACCAGCGATTTCGCGGCAAAGATCGTGGCCACGTTCACGGCCGTCGGGTAGACGTCGTTCGTGGACTGGCTGAGGTTGACATGGTCGTTGGGGTGCAGGAACTGGTATTCACCCTTGTTGTGCCCCAGGATTTCCAGCGCACGGTTGGCGATCACCTCGTTGGCGTTCATGTTCGACGACGTCCCCGCACCTCCCTGGATGACGTCCACCACGAACTGGTCATGGAGGTTCCCGGCGATTATTTCCCGGCAGGCCTGGATGATCGCGCCGGCGCGCCCGCCGTCGAGCAGCCCCAGCTCCTGGTTGGCCTGGGCGGCGGCCTGCTTGACCATGGCCAGCCCGTTCACCAGGTGCGAGTTGGTGGAGAGCGGCTGGCCGGTGATGGGGAAGTTTTCCACGGCGCGCAGGGTGTGCACGCCCCAGTAAACGTTGGCAGGGACGTCGCGGTCGCCGATCAGGTCGTGTTCGCTGCGCATGGCGACGGCCGCGAGGGGGTCCAGCGGCTTGGTGGACAGTTCAGTCATGATGCTCCTTGGGTAAAGGCAGTGCGACTTGCGTGGCAGGCGGGAAGGTTGGTCAGGCGGGAAGGTTGGTCAGGCAGATGGGCGGTTCTGGCGGGCGAAGGCACACGCGGGCATCCCGTTCCCCCGGAACATGAGGGAGCGCTGCGGATAAGGGCCCCATTTGGAACCGCGCGTCGGGAAAAAGGGCCCCGTTTGGAACCGGGGGTTTGGTGGGAGGGGTCAGGCGGGATGGCGGAGGCCGTGGAGGGTGCCGACGGGATGGCCGCCGCCCAGCACGGGGAGGTTGTCAAACGGTTCCAGCAGCGACGGCTCCACGCCCAGGGCGAGCAGCGCGGGAACGGCGGCGGGCATGCGGGCGCGGTCGCCGCCGTCGGAAATCTTCAGGGCCACCGCACTGCCGTCCCCCAGGGCGATGAGCTGGATGCCTTCAAAGCCGTCCTTGGCAAGCAGTCGCGGGACGGCCCGCATCAGGGCGGTGACGTCGCGGCCTTCCCCCGCAACGAGGTCCGGGTGGGCGCGCATGGCGGCGGCCACGCGATGCTCGGGGGTGCCCGGCGCGGCGGTGACGAGGCGGCTGAAGGCCCGTGCCATGCCGGTCAGGGACAGCGCGAAGACCTCGGTGCCGCAGCCGTCGGTGCTGATCTCCGTCAGTTCCTCGCCGGTGAGTTCCGCCACGACCTCGCGGATCAGCGCCGGCAGCGGATGGTCGTGGTCCAGGTAGCTGTCCAGCGGCCAGCGGTTTGCCACGCAGGTGGACAGCAGCGCTGCGTGCTTGCCGGAACAGTTTTGCGCCAGGTGGGTGGGGCCATGGCCGGCCGCGAGCCAGGCGCGGCGTTCGGCGGTGCCGTAGGGCAGGTCGGTGGAATTGCCCAGGTCGTCCTCCGTGAGCCCGGCATCGGCCAGGATCTTTGCCGCCGTGTCCTGGTGCACCGCGGCACCCGAATGGCTCGCGGCGGCCAGGGCCAGCTGGCCGTCGGTCAGGTCGGCGCCGGCGCGCAGCATCGCGACGGCCATGAGCGGCTTCAAGGCCGACCGGGGGTAGATGCGCGCGGCGGGCTCCCCGCGCTCCAGGAGGGTCCCGCCGTCGGGCCTCACCGCGGCCAGCGAACCGTAGTGGACGCTCTCCACCATGGAACCGCGGGTCTGGACGGCAAGGGGTGCGTGGGCCGGGAACTGTGGCGCTGTCATGCGGTGGTGTCTCCAATAATCAGGGTCAGTGCGTCGTCGACGGCGTGGAGGTGGACGGCCATGGCGCGGCCGGCTTCCCCGATGTCCCCCCGGGCGATGGCGTCCAGGATGGCGCGGTGTTCGCGGTCGGAGGCGAGGCGCCGGCCGGTGATGAGGTTGATGGTCTCCGACTGGTAGACCATGGCGTCGCGGATGTCATTGACCACCCGTTCGAAGACGCCGTTGCCGCTGGCGGTGGCAATGGCGGCGTGGAAGCTGCCGTCCAGGCTGACCCAGATTTCGGGATCGTCCTCCCCCACCATGGCCTCGATGATGCCGCGCATCTGGTCCAGCTGTTCTGCGGAACGGCGGGTGGCGGCGAGTTCGGCGGCCGGAACCTCGATGTGGGGGCGTGCTTCCATGAGGCTGCGGGCCGAGAACCGGCCCAGGACCAAGTCGCCGGGGGCGTGGTTGGCCACCACGAAGGTGCCCTTGCCGGTGTGCGTTTCCGTCAGGCCCAGGGCCGTGCAGGAGCGCAGGGCCTCGCGGACCACGGAGCGGCTGACGCCGTACTGGGCCGCGAGCGCCGTTTCGGAGCTCAGCTTGGACCCGACGGCCAGCTGCCCGCTCTCGATCGCGTCGCGGATGGCCGTGAACACGGCCTCCGCGGCGCTGACCCGGACAATTTGCGGCTGTCCGGCTGTCCAGCTGTCTGACAAGTTCACAGGGATTAGAATGACACAGCTCACACCCCGGTGTCAATGCCGACACCGCCCTTGCGCGAACCGGCGGGGCCGGGCAGGGCTCCCCCGGGGGTCAGCGCATGCTGAACTGGTACTTTTCCGGCACGTCCTCGCCCGGGCACACGCGCCGCCACAGCTCGGCGATCGAGTTGGCGCCCTCGCGCAGGTCCGGGACTTCAATGCCCTCCTTGAGGACCGCCGCCGCCGCGGCGCTGTCCCCGGTGTCCGCGTGCGCCCTGGCCTGCAGGAACTTCACCTGCCCCAGCGACAGCAGTGCTGCCGGGGCGCCTTCCAGCAGGTCGAACACCAGCGCCGGCCTCCCGTTGTCCACCGCGAGTGCCATGGCTTCCAGCAGGACGGCGCGGCTGCCCGGCTCAAGGTGGCAGGCGCGGCCAAGTTGAAGCAGTCCGCCGTCGATGTCCCCGGCGGCCATGAGGGCCAGGCCCAGTCCCCGGTGCGCGAGCACCCGGCTGCGCTTGCCCAGCGTGGTGCCGGTCCCGCCGGCCCCACCCCCATCACCGCCAGTGCCGCCCGTGCCGCCAGTGCCGCCCAGGGCCTTCCGGTACAGGGCGGCCACGGTTGCCATGTCATCAGCGTTGGCGGCATCGGCCCGGGCGTGGACCATGACCGCGTGGTGGAAGGCGGCCTCCGCACTGTCGTTGCGCGCCGCGGTCAGCAGGTCCTCCCAGTCCAGGCCGCGGACAAACGATTCCGCCCCGCCGAACGGCTGGCGCGGCTCCCCTGCGGACGCCGGCTCAAACGGCTTTTCCACGACGCCTTCATTGGCCCGCAGCAGTTCCAGCCAGGGAGCCTGGGCCGCCGTCAGCGTTTCCTGGCCAAACGGTGTGCCGGTCTCGTCGATCCACTCCATTTTGGCTGCGCGCCTCCGGGCCCGCTCCAGCGCGCCCCAGCCGTTGCCCGCCACCACAAATTCCGACGGCGCCAGGTCCGCCCAGCGGCCGGCGTCGGCGAGCGCCGCGTCCACAGCGCCGGCGGAAACCATTGAGTCCACCCGTTCGCCGGCATGTTCAACGGCGGCGTCCCACGCGCCGCCGGCCACCGCAGGGTCCAGGCCGGCATTGCCATACGCCTCCACCCACTGCCAGGACGCCCCGGCGGGCATCGGAACATGCTCAAACTGCGTCTGCGCCAGGCCGGACTGGATCTCCGCATAGCGCCGCGGCTCGGTGCCCGGCGGCGTCGGCGTGAGCCACTCCTGCCAGCGGCGCCCGCCGTCGCCCTCGCCCCAGACGAACAGCTTCCTGCCCCGCAGCCGGGGTGAGGAGACGAGCGCAAGCCCGTCCCCGGCGTCGTCCAGGGCGAGCTCCCAGCGGCGCCGGCCCGGTGCGAGGTCGAAGAAGAAGTCCGCGGCGTGCGGGTTCCGGGCGGGCCAGGTGGCGTCGATCCCGTGGAAGCCGGACGGGGCCACCACGTCCATGGCGCCGTCGTAGCCGGTGGCGAAGGCGCGCGTGGCCGGGGCGATGACGCGGGTGTGCGGGGTTTGCGGGATGGCCGCGTTGGACCACCAGTACATGGGGACGGGGGTGGCGTTGGGGTTGCGGATGCGCACGGCCGTGAACAGCACGCGGGAGTCGGCGGGCAGCCACGCATCGAGTTGGAACACCGCCTCGCGCAGCCGGTCGAACTCCCACATGCGCAGCACCTCCTGCCCGTCCGGCGTGTGCACCAGTGCGGTGTGGAGGGGCGAGCAGGTGGTGGGCGAATGCCCGCGCGTGCCGATGTTCCACTCGATCCCGCCGGCAAACCAGGCGTTGCGCAGGGCCAGGTTGGCGAACTGGATGCGGCCGCCGGTGTGCAGCAGCTCCTTGCCCGTGTCCTTGTCGAACAGCTGCCAGAGCCGGCCGCCCAGCTGCGGCAGGAAGGTTGCCTTCAGGTGCTGGTTTTCCAGCACGACGGCGGTCAGTTCCGTTGCGCCGGCCTCCCGCGTGTACGCGTCCTGCAGCATGTAGGGGAAGATGTTTTTCACCCCGCCCCAGCGTGCGCCCTGAACGATCTCTGCCGGGATGCCGCCTCCCGCAACATAGGGCGGCCCGGGCAGCGGCTGGACCGCGGGCAGCGGCGATTCGGGACCAAGCCCGGCCAGCTCGATGGTACGCGTGGTGACAGTCATGGAGGCCGCGTTGCTCATGGGCCGAGCCTATGGGACGGGGTGCCGGGTGCGCTGCCGGATCCAGCCGCGCAAAACCAATTCGTGGCCGCCCATCGGCAGTTTTTTCATGGCCGCTGAAGAAGCCGCGCGGTTGGCCGGACTCAACGCAAGGCTCGTCGAAGCCGTAAAAATCGGGGTTTCCCAGATCAATGGTTGCGCCTTCTGCCTCCGACTGCACACGCGAGACGCCCTGAAACTCGGAGAGTCCGCCGACCGGCCCGCGGTCCCGGCCGCCTGGTGGGAGCCACAGTACTTCTCGGAAGCGGAGCAGGCCCCGCAACGGGAATGGACCCTATTTCCCCACAACGCATGGCCAGGCTATGGCTTCCCGCATCACGGGCAGCCATCCGGAAGGCAGCGTCGGCGCAGGATCGCAAGCGTTGAGCTGCGCGCTGGCATGGTCCAAAAATTCCCTGCCCGTACGGAAGGTGTCCGGGATCCGGATCAACCATGCCCATCCCCGGGGTCTCGGGGGAATGCCCGCCTCCGCCAGGTACGCGTCGATGGACTGGTCCACGCACCGCCGGTCCTGTTCGGTGACTCTCCGCGACAACGCCCCGTCTGCGGACAGGCGGGACATCGTCCGGCCGGCCACGGAAAAAGACAGTTGTCGTAGTCTCGAACCGGACGCGGCTATTAGGTATGGCTATTTGGTATACAGGTGGATACAGCGGATGGATTGAATTACCCTTGTTGAGAATCAAACTATTAAATTATCCGTAAACCGCCACCGGCCCGCTGCCCTTCTGCGTAAGTCCGCAGAACCACGCTGTGGCCGTGCCGGAGACACCAGCCGGGAGATTCATGCCAACGCCACCAGAAGTGACCCGCCATGACGGGGATTCAATTTACCACGAGCTTCGCGGCGAAATACTGACCGGCGTCCTGAAACCGGCAACACCGCTGCGTGAGGTCGCACTCAGTGAGCGGTTCGGGGTCTCGCGCACGCCGGTTCGCGATGCGCTGCGGCGCCTCAAGCACGACAAGCTTCTCGAGCAGGGCGTCCGTGGGCTTCAGGTCCACCAGGCCACCCCGCAGGAAGTCATACAGGTCTACGACGTCCGCATCCTGCTGGAGAAGGAAGTCGCCGCACAGGCTGCCAGGGCCCACGACGTCACCGACGTCATGCGGCTCGAAGGGCTCCTGGCGCGTGACCGGGCGCTGACCGCTCCGGATGACGGGACGCGAGCAGCCACCAACATGGAATTCCATGCCGCCGTCTGGGCGGCGGCGCACAACCCCGTCCTTGAAGACCTCCTCCAGCGGCTCACAACGCACTTGATCCGCACGCCGCACTCCACGCTGTCCGTCGGCACGCGCTGGGAGGAAGCCCTGGATGAACATGGCCGACTCGTGGAAGCCATTGACGCCGGTGATGAGTCCTCCGCGCGGGACATTGCAGGGGCGCACATGGAAAGTGCCAGGAGCCTGCGCCTTGGCCTGCTGCGGGATTCCATCTCCCACCCCTAAGGTGCAGCCGGCTGCCGGACTTTGCGGCGCACGCCGACATATCCGACTTTTCTTCGTCAAGATCTTGCCGTGACGGCCATCACCGTGTCACACTGTATTTTAATGTATACAGTCGTATCCACCTAAGGGAGATAGATCATGACAGCGATCACGGAGACGGACACCGTCGTCGAGTTCAGGGGTGTCGGGAAGCGTTTTGGCCAGATGCAGGCCCTGTCCAACGTCAACCTTTCCGTGAAGCGCGGGGAGGTGGTGGTGATCCTGGGCCCGTCAGGCTCGGGCAAGTCGACGCTTTGCCGGTGCATCAACCGCCTGGAGGTCATCGACGAGGGACACATCCTCATCGATGGCAAGGAGCAGCCGCTGGAGGGCCGGGAGCTGTACAAGTTCCGCACCGAAGTGGGCATGGTTTTCCAGTCCTTCAACCTGTTTTCCCACAAGTCGATTCTCGAGAACATCACCATGGCACCGCGCAAGATTCTGGGCGTCGACAAAAAGAGCGCCGAGGCCCGCGCCCACGAACTCCTGACGCTGGTGGGGATCGGGAACAAGGCCAACAGCCGGCCCGCGCAGCTTTCCGGCGGCCAAAAGCAACGGGCCGCCATTGCCCGGGCCCTGGCCATGGGGCCGAAGGTGCTCCTTTTTGACGAGCCAACCTCCGCACTGGATCCCGAGTCCACCCGGGAGGTCCTTGCCACGATGCGCAATTTGGCCGAAAACGGCACCACCATGGTCGTGGTCACCCACGAAATGTCCTTTGCCCGCGCCTTTGCCGACCGCATCGTGTTCATGGCGGACGGGCAGATTGTCGAAATGGCCGACCCCGAGTCGTTCTTCACCGCGCCCCAGAGCGAGCGCGCCAAATCCTTCCTTTCTTCCGTCCACTAACAACCAACCCCTTCCACCACAAGCAGCGGGTGCACCGAAGCACCCCTTTGAGGAGTCACAATGAAGCGCACACACCTGCTCCCCGCCCTGGCCGTCATGGGCGCACTCATCCTCGGCACCACCGCCTGCGGGGGCAGCGGAACAGCCGCCGCGAGCCACCCCACCGAGACCTTTCCGGCCGGCAGCACCATGGCCAAGATCCAGCAACGCGGCAAGGTGATTGTCGGCGTCAAGTTTGACCAGCCGCTCTTCGGCGTCAAGAACCCCATCACCGGCCAGATGGAGGGCCTTGACATTGAAATGGCCAAGATCCTCGCCAAGGACCTGACCGGCAGCGAAAACAACGTCCAGTACGTCGAAGCCGTCACCAAGAACCGCGAAGCCTTCCTCGAGCAAAACAAGGTGGACGTCGTCATTGCCTCCTACGCCGTGACCGACCAGCGCAAGAAGGCGGTCGACTTTGCCGGCCCCTACCTGGAAAGCGACGTCGCCCTGATGGTCCGCAAGGACGACACGTCCATCAACAAGCCGACCGACCTGTCCGGCAAGTCCGTCTGCTCCACCACGGGTGCGCGCGCTTCCCAGCTCATTGCAACAGCCGTCCCCTCCGCCAAGCTGGTCTTGTTCAGCACCTACAGCGAGTGCGCGCAGGCCTTGAAGGACAAGCGCGTCGATGCCGTGACAACCACCGAAGCCATCCTGCTGGGCATTGAAAGCCAAAATCCCGGCCTCTACCGCATCGCCAGCGGCCACCTGGCCGATTCCGAGGAGTTCGCCATCGGCTCCCCCAAGAACGACCCGGCCTTCCACACATATCTTGACGGACTCCTGAAGAAGGCCGTCGCCGACGGCGACTGGCAGAAGGCGTACGAGGCCACGATCGGCAAGGTCAAGCCTGAGAAGGTCACCCCGCCGAAGATTGTCCTCTAGGAACCACCATGGAACTACTTTTCAACCACGCAGGTGACTTCGGCCAGGGGGTGCTGGTCACGCTCGGCCTCGTTGTGTACGGGGTCCTGGGCTCGATCGTCCTCGGCACCGTCCTTGCGGCGCTGAAGACCAGCCCCATCCGGGTCGCCCGCGCCATGTCATCCACCTACATCCTGATCTTCCGCAATGTCCCGCTGCCGGTGCAAATGGTGCTGTTTGTTTTCGGGCTGCCACAGTTGGACATCCAGTTCTCGCTGTATGCCTCCGCCGCCATCGCACTGGTGCTGTACACGGCACCCTTCGTCGCGGAGACCATCCGCTCCGGCCTCAACACCGTGGACCGGGGCGAATTGGAGGCCGGCAGGGCACTGGGCTTCGCGCCCATGATGTCCTTGAGGCTGCTGGTGCTCCCACAGGCCATGGCGACCGTTGTCCGCCCCTTGGGCAATGTCTACATCACCATGGTCAAAAACACCTCGGTGGCCGCCCTGGTCGGGGTTGCGGAACTGACGTTCCTCACCGACAAGCTTGCCGTGGATCAGGCCTCACCGTTCCTCATCTTCGCAGGAGCTGCCATTAGCTACTTGGTGCTGGGCCTGGCCGTCGGCCGCCTCGTTGCCGCACTGGACCGGAAGGTGGCGTTTAGCCGATGAACAACCATTCCCTCTTCGACCCGGCCGGACCCCGTACCCGGCGCCGGCACATCATCTTCGAAATTGTCACGGGAGCAGCCCTCGCCGCCCTGGCCGTCATGGTCCTGGCAACCCTGGCCAAAAAGGGCGTCTTTGGCGCCGCCGCCTGGGCGCCCTTTGCCCAACCCGGCTTGTGGAAGCTCCTGGGGCAGGGGCTGCTCAACAACATTGCGGCCGCAGCCGTCGGGATGGTCCTGTCCCTGGCCGTCGGCTGCCTCCTGGCCTTTGGCCTGGTCTCCACCCGCACCTTCCTGCGCCGCCTCAGCCGCGTCTACACCGACGTGTTCAGCAGCATCCCCCTGTTGCTGCTGCTGTACTTCACGTCCCTGGTCCTGCCCAACTACGGCCTCAAGCTTGGGGACTTTTGGTTCCTGGTCATTGCGTTGACGCTCTACAGCGGCGCTGTCATTGGAGACCTGATCCGCTCCGGCATTGCCGCCCTGCCCCCGGGACAGTCCGAGGCGGCGCTGGCACTGGGCTTTTCCCAGGTCGGAACCATGGTCCGGGTGCTCCTGCCGCAGGCCCTGCGGTCCATGAGCCCCGCGCTGGTCAGCCAGCTGATCATCCTGTTCAAGGGGACGGCCCTCGCCTACGTGCTGGGCGGGTACATGGAACTGCTGCGCTCCGCCACGGTCATTGGGCAGTACTTCACGCAGTCACTGCTGCAGGCGCAGTTTGTTGCCGCCATCGGGTTCCTCATCGTCAACATCCTGTTGGGCGCCCTGGCGGACATGCTCGAACGCCGGCAGCGCAGGCTTGAAACCCAGGCACCAAGCACCACCGGATCGGACATCCCGGTCCTTCAAGCCGCCTAGGAGCCGGGTCCTTGGCTGTGCCGGGCGTCTGCCCGGACACGGTACTGCCACAGCGCTGCGCCTGCAAGACCGCGGGGCAGTGCGCGTCAGTTGATGTCGAACTCGTTGCCTTCCGGGTCGCGCATGGCGACGGCGTAGTGGTCCAGGCCTTCCGTCTCGAACGTGTGCAGGCGCACTGCACCGAGCCCGGCAAGGCGTTCCGCCTTTGCCTCGATGAGTTTGCGCCGCTCGGCGATCGGGGAATTCCTGCCGCGGCTGGCACGGATGTCCAGGTGCAGCCGGTTCTTGTGTGTTTTACCCTCCGGCACCACCTGGAACCAGATGGTGGGCCCGCGTCCTGCGGGGTCGGAGATCCTGTCAATGCCCAGGTCCAGCTCCTCCTCGGGGACGCCGACGTCCCGCCAATAGTCGTCCCAGCTGCCGAAGCCCTGCGGCGGCGGCGTGGGTTCATAATCGAGCGCCGCAGCCCAAAATTCGGCCAGCAGCCGGGGATCGGCGCAGTCAATCACGAGCTGGAAGTCAACCGCCATGGTGCATTCCCTTGCTTGGTTGGGTGAAGCATTCCTCAGGCCGGCCCGGCCAGGTGGACCGGCACGTCCTGTCCCGCCCACGTCACGGTCAGTGCGGGCGCCCCGTGCACGACGCCGGACAGGTCCAGTCCGCGGGCGATCCGCAGCGTGAGTGCCCCGGCAGGAACAACGGTGAGCGCGTCCGACGTCGTCGGCGTCCCTGGCGCCAACGCCGGCACGGCCGCAGCCGTGCCGGTGCTGGCCAGCGTCGCCGTCGCCGGCAGGGTTTCCATCACCCCGTCGGTTTCCCGCATTTCCACGGCCTGCGGCGTGCCGGTGAGCAGCGCGGCCGCCAGCGCGCGGACATAGACGGGGTCTGCCGCGGCGTCGTAGACCCAGCGGCTGCCAAGCACGGAGTGCTCCATGGTGCCGACCAGGAAGGCCTCCGCGCCGTCCAGCGGCGCCCCGCGGTAGCTCAGCGGGACCTGGTACGCCCGGTGCCCGGCGCCGACCAGGATGGTTTCGAGGCCGACCCCGCCGTCCGGGTCGTCAAAGCGGAAGGACCCGAGCCGGACCAGGTCCCCGTCCGCCGCGTCAAACCAGGGCTGTTGCGGCAGCCATTGGGCCAAGAGTTCCATCTTCGAGGGGCGCAGCTGCGCCTTGTACACGAGGGCCATGCGGACCAGTCTAGGCGCCCGCCGCGGGTCCCGCAGCCCCGTTGGCTGCCCGTCCGCGGAAGCTCAGATGTCCAGGTGGGTGGGGGCGAACATCTTCAACAGAACGTCAACCACGACGACGTTTGGCCCGTCCGAAGCGAAACCCTCCCGCAGCGCGTCCCCGACGTCCTCCGGCTTCACCCGGCGGGCCGGGACGCCGAACGACTCGGCCAGCTTCACGAAGTCCGGCCGCGCCAATTCCGTGTGGGTTGCCTTGCCAAACGCTCCCACCATGTATTCGCGCAGGATGCCGTAGCCGCCGTCGTCCACAATCAGCCAGGTGACCGGGGCATTGTGCTGCCTGGCCGTGGCCAGCTCGGCGATGGAATACATGGAGGAACCGTCCCCGGCCACGGCCAGCACGCGCGCGGGCCTCCCCGCACCCTGCAGCCCGAGGGAGCCGCCGATGGCGGCCGGGAAGGCGAAGCCCAGGCCGCCGGCGCCCTGGGCGGAATGGAATTCGCCGTCGCGGGAGTCCCAGCAGCTCCAGCCCCAATAGGCGGAGATGGTCATGTCCCAAAACGTCTGCATGTCCGCCGGGACGGCCTCGCGGATGTCCGCCATGAACCGGCGTTCCAGGGCAAGGTCCTGGCCGTCGAGCCTGGCCGCGACCTTGGCCAGCGTTTCCTTGACCACGGCCTGCGGCGTGGCGCCGTGCCAGTCGGCGTCCGCGCTCAGCGACGCGTCCAGGGCGGTGTCGAGCGCGGCGAGCGCCTGGCCGGCGTCGGCCCGGATGCCCAGCGCGGGGCGGTTGGATTCGAGCACGCGCGGTTCGGCGTCGATCTGGATGATGCGCCCCCGCGGCTCCATGGTGAAGTAGTTGCTGGACACCTCGCCCAGCGAGGAGCCGATCACCACCAGCACGTCGGCGTCTTCCAGGACCTCGGTGACATGCCGGTCCTCGACCCATGACTGCAGCGACAGTTCGTGGTTCCACGGGAAGGCGCCGTTGCCGCCGGGCGTGCAGACGACGGGTGCGTTGAGCTTTTCCGCGATGGACAACAAGTGGGCCCCGGCCCTGCCGCGGCGCACCCCTCCCCCGGCCACGATGGCCGGCCGCACCGCATCGGTGAGCCATTTGACGGCCTCGCGGACCAGCTCCACCCGGGGCGGATTGTCGAACGGTTCGGCCAGCGCATCCTCGACGGCGGGCACAAAGACGGGGTCCAGCAGCACGTTTTGCGGCACCTCGATCCACACCGGGCCCTGCGGCGAGGACACGGCCTCGGTCCAGGCGTCCTGGATGGCTGAAGGGATGCCGGAGGCGTGCTGGATGAGCCGCTGGCTCTTCGTGACGTTCGCGGCGGAAGCCTTTTGGTCGTCGAGCTGGTGGAGCATGCCCTTGCGCCGGGCGCCCAGGCCCTCGAGCGGGATCTGGCTGGCCACCACGATCATGGGCACGCCGGTGGCATAGGCCTCCTGCAGCCCGGCCAGGGCTGTCAGGGCGCCGGGCCCGGTGGAGAGGAACAGCACGCCCACCTCGCCGGTGGCGCGCGAATAGCCGTCAGCGGCGAAGGCCGAGTTGTTCTCCACGCGGGAGGAGACGAAGTGCAGCGGCGAGCGGCTCAGGGCGTCAAAGAGGCCCAGCGCGTGCTGGCCGGGGATGCCGAAGACGGTCTTCGCACCCAGGGCCGCCAGGGTTTCGACGACGAGGTCCCCACCGTTGCGCTGGGCGTCGAGTCCCGGCTGCTCCCCGGGCCCGGCCAGCGGGGTGGGCTCGACAGGCTGGACCAGCTGGGCGTCGCTCACTGGGCACCTCCCTGGGTGCCGACCAGCGGGGCGGGCGCAAAGCCGGCCGGCCGGCGTCGTGCTTCCGCGTCCAGCGCCTGGGCGGCGTAGCCGTTGGCAGCCCCAAAACGGTCGCCGGGCACATGGTTGTCGGCCATCAGGGAGATGAGCTCGTAGCCGACGTGGCTGGCGGCGACGCCGGTGATTTCGGCGTGGTCGTAGGCCGGGGCCACCTCCACAATGTCGGCGCCGATGAGGTTCATGCCGCGGAAGCCGCGGATGATTTCCAGGAGCTCGCGGCTCGTGAGGCCGCCGGCCTCGGGCGTGCCCGTGCCGGGGGCGTGCGCGGGGTCCAGGACGTCGATGTCCACGGAGATGTAGAGCGGGCGCCTGCCGATGCGGTCGCGGATCTTCGCCACGGTCTCCAGCGCGCCCTGGTGGTAGACGTCGGCGCTGGTGACGATGCCGAAGCCGAAGCGGTGGTCGTCGTCGAGGTCCTTTTTGCCGTAGAGCGGGCCGCGGGTGCCCACGTGGGAGATGGCCTCGGTGTCCAGCAGGCCCTCCTCGACGGCGCGGCGGAACGGGGTGCCGTGCGTGTAGGCGGCGCCGAAGTAGGTGTCCCAGGTGTCCAGGTGTGCGTCAAAGTGCAGCATGGCGACGGGCCCGCCGGCACGCTCGGCGGCGGCGCGCAGCAGGGGCAGGGAGATGGTGTGGTCGCCGCCAAGGGTCAGCAGCTTCGAGCCGCCTGCGGTCAGGTCCAGTGCGTTTTGCGCGATGGTTTCGATGGCCTCGTTGATGTTGAACGGGTTGACGGCCATGTCGCCGGCGTCCGCCACCTGGCAGTTTTCAAACGGGGAAACGTCCCAGGCAGGGTTGTACGGGCGCAGCAGCCGGCTCGCCTCGCGGACGTGGTTGGCGCCAAACCGCGCACCGGGCCGGTAGGAGACGCCGCTGTCAAAGGGGACGCCGACGACGGACACATCGGCCCGCGCGACCTGGTCCAGGCGGGGCAGGCGCGCGTACGTGGCGGCACCTGCATAACGCGGAATTTGGGCGGAATCGATGGGCCCCAGGTTCCCGTTGGCCTCGATGCGGATCTCTTTCATGGACGTTCCTCGTTTCTTTGCGCAGTAGACCTGCGTCACATGCGGCCTGCGCTCACCATCGTACAGCCGAAGTTGCCTAATGTGAATCAAAAGTTTTCTCAAAGGGAATTTTGCCGGCACGATGACGCGCCCGGAACCTTGACCCCCTAAGATTTCATCGGTACCGGGCTCCACACCAGCCTGGAGTGCTACTCTCACTGAGCCGCCAAAGGGGCGGCACCGGCGACACTGCGCGAAAGGAACTTCCCGTGACCTCCCTTTCCCGCGCACCTGCGGACCCCGGATCCCCGCCCAGGCCCAGGGGCGGCGAAGCCTTCCGGCAATGGCTCATGGAAGGCCTGCCCGAAAGCTCGGGCAAGCGGCAGGGCCCCCACGGCCGGCCCGACGCCGAACACAAACCGCACGCATGGTGGCGGGTCATGTGCCTGACCGGCCTGGACTACTTTTCCACCCTCGGCTACCAGCCCGCCATCGCCGCCCTGGCCGCCGGGGTCCTGGCCCCGCTGGCCACCATAGTCCTGGTCGTGGTGACCCTCTTCGGCGCACTGCCCGTGTACAAGCGGGTGGCCCGCGAAAGCCCCCATGGCGCCGGTTCCATCGCCATGCTCGAGCGGCTGCTCCCCCGCTGGTGGGGCAAGCTGTTTGTGCTGGCTCTGCTCGGCTTCGCCGCCACCGACTTCATGATCACCATCACGCTGTCCGCCGCCGACGCCTCCGCCCACGTCATCGAAAACCCGTTTGCGCCAAGCTTCCTGCATGGCCAGAACATCATCATCACCCTGGTGCTCGTCGCAGCCCTGGCCGCGGTGTTCCTGCGCGGGTTCAAGGAGGCGATCGGGATCGCCGTCGTCCTGGTGGGCGTGTTCCTTTCACTGAACCTTGTGGTCATCGCCGTCGCCATGGTCAAGGCCCTGGGCAGCCCCCTCCTGACGGCGGACTGGTGGACGGCCCTGACCACCCAGCACGGGAACCCCGTCATGGTGGTTGCCATCGCCCTGCTGGTCTTTCCCCGCCTGGCGCTGGGCCTTTCCGGCTTTGAAACCGGCGTGGCCGTCATGCCGCAGATCACGGGCCGGCCCGACGACACGGCGGAAGGGCCCGAGGGCCGCATCGCCGGCGCGCACAAGCTGCTGACGACGGCGGCCGTCATCATGAGCACGTTCCTGATCACCTCGTCACTGGCCACCACCATCCTCATCCCGGCCGCCGATTTCCAGCCCGGCGGCCCGGCCAACGGGCGGGCCCTCGCCTACCTGGCGCACCAGTTGCTGGGCCCGGGCTTCGGCACGGTGTATGACCTGAGCACCATCGCCATCCTCTGGTTTGCCGGCGCCTCGGCCATGGCCGGCCTGTTGAACCTGGTCCCGCGCTACCTGCCCCGCTTCGGCATGGCCCCGGAATGGGCCGGTGCCGTGCGGCCCCTGGTGCTGGTGTTCGGCGTGATCGCCGTCGTCATCACGCTTGCGTTCAAGGCCAGCGTCGACGCCCAGGGAGGCGCCTACGCCACGGGCGTGCTGGTCCTGATCACCTCGGCGGCCGTCGCCGTCACACTCTCCGCGCGGCGCAAACGGCAAAAAGTGCAGACAGCCGGCTTCGGGGCCGTGTCCGTCGCGTTCATCTACACCACCGTCGCCAACTCGATCGAGCGCCCGGACGGCCTGCGGATTGCCGCCCTGTTCATCGTCGGCATCGTGGGGGTCAGCCTGCTCTCACGCCTGCGCCGCGCCTTTGAGCTGCGGGCCACGCACGTCCACATGGACGGGGCCGCCCTGCAATTCGTCTCCGACGTCGACAAGGGTGCCATCCGCTTCATTTCCCACGATCCGAAAACCCGCAGCGCCGCCGCGTACCGCCGCAAGCTCAGCCACGCCGCCACCGTCAACGAGATCGGCAATCCCAAGAAGGCACTGTTCCTGGAAGTCATTGTGGACGACTCCTCCGACTTCGAGGCCGCCCTGGAAATCCGTGGCATCGAACGCCATGGCTTCAAAATACTGGAAGTCCACGGGCCCACGGTTCCCAACACTGCGGCCGCGGTCCTGCTGCACGTGCGCGACATCACCGGGGTCATCCCGCACATTTATTTCCGTTGGAACGAGGGCAACCCCATCGCCAACATGCTCAAGTTCATCTTCCTCGGCGCAGGTGAAATCGCCCCGGTCACGCGAGAGGTGTTGCGCGAGGCCGAACCCGACCTCACCCAGCGCCCCTGGGTCCACGTGGGCTAGGAGCTGCCCTGGGGGTCCGGGCGCCTGCCGCCAACACGCCCGCTTCCCCTGGCTGCTCGCGGCGGCGGCCCTGCGGGGACACCCAGCGCAGAAGGGTCCCGGAAAACCGCCCCGCTTCCAACCGAGGGTCCAGGGGGCGTTGGATGTCCCGGTCCTGCGGGAGTGCCGGGTCAGGGGCGGATGATGCGCAGGGCCAGGAGCGGGCAGAGGTTCTCGGCGTCCATTGCCGCAGCCAGTTCGGCCCCCGTCAGGGGCACATCCGTCGCATCCCGGCCCGACCGGACCCGGCCGGGCGCGGCCACGGGGTAGCCCCACTCGTCGCGCCCCAGGGCTTCGGGCAGCAGTTCGGTGCAGAGGCCGCGGCCGTCGCACCTGGTCCAGTCGATGTGCAGCCGCGCTGCCGGTCCGCCGGCGTTCACCGCACCGCACCTCCCGCCGGTGCTGCCTCCTGGCACTGCCCGGCCAGGTGCCGGCGGACGTCGTCGGCGAAGGTTTCCAGCGCGCTGTGGACCAGCTGCACCGTGCCGTCCGGATGGTGGCACGCGCCGCGGCCGGCCACCAGGGCCAGCAGCCTCTCCACCTCGCGGACCAGCCCCGGCCCGCCGGTGCCGGCAGCCAGGCGGCCCATGACGTCGGCGAGCGCCGGCAGCCCGAACATGCACGGCCCGCATTGCCGGGCGGACTGCCCGGCCAGGTAATCCATCATCGCCGCCGTGGCTGCGAGCCCGCAGCGCCCGTGCCCCAGGACGTGGAGCACCCCGGCGCCGGGGCGGACGGCACCCCCGGCAGGCGTGCTGCCGGCAGCCGCGGCGGCGGACAGCACCACCCCGTCCGGCCGGACCCACCGCCCGTGGTAGCCGCCCACCAAAACGGCGGAAACGGCGTCGCTCCCCACGCCCGCCGAGGCGAGCACGGAGTCCAGCGGGGCGCCCCCGGGGACCTCGAGCACCACTTCGGACGGCACGTTGCCGGTGACGGAGACCAGGCGGGTGCCCGGGTCCTCCGGCGTGCCCGCCGTGCGGAACCAGCCTGCCCCGTACCGGGCCACGAGGGCGGTGTGCGCCCACGTTTCAACGTTGTGGACCAGGGTGGGGCGGCCCTTGAAACCGCTGCCGGCCAGCCGGGCCGCCAGGTCCCGGGGCAGTGCCCGGCCGGTTTCCAGGAAGTTGACCACGGCGCTGGCCTGCCCCGCCACGAAGGTGTCCGGCGCCTCGACCAGGGCAATGTGCCGCGCGTCGGCCCGTTCGGCGAGCGCCGCAGCCACGGGCGCGAGGTTGGCCGCGCCCGCGTAGATGAACACGCTTCCGGCGCTGAGTTCCGCCGCCGCAACCAGGCCGTCGATGACCAGGTGCGGGGCGTTGTGCAGCAGCGAGGCGTCCTTGAAGCTCAGCGGCTCGCCCTCCGCACCATTGGCGATGAGCACCGGTCCGCCCGTCCGCGGCACATACCTGTTGGGCCTGCGGGCGTGGTCGACGGCGGCAAACTTCCGCCACGCCCCGAACCCGGCGCCGCCCCGGCCCGTCAGCCCCGAAGCCTCCAGCTCTTCGGCCAGCGACCAGTCCCGGCCATGCCGCGGCACCTCCCCGTAGGCCGCCAGGTGGGCGGCCATCCCGGCCGCGGCGCCGGCCGCAAAGAGGCGCGGGCCGGCCGGCCCCGCGGCGGTGCCACCCTGCATGGCCGCAATTTCGGTGGCCGCGCTCATGGCCGGGTCCAGCCGTTGCGTGCGTTGCCGGCGCGCCGTGCCGCGGCCGTCTCCAGGAAGCCCGCGGAAACCCGCCAGGCCACCGCGGCCAGCACTGCCACGCCCAGGACGATGGCGGCAGCCACCACCGGCGCGCTGGTCCCGTCGGTGCCGTTCCCCATGGAATGCGCCATGGCCAGGGGCCACATCGCGTAGCTGAGCCAGTGCACGGCCTTGAAGGTCCTCGTCCCCAGCCGGCGGCGCAGCAGGGCTGTGGCCACCACGGCCGCCATCAGGTCCAGGGACACCGTCCCCAGCCCCTGCCAGAAGGCCTTGTAGCTGCCCAGGAACGGTACCACCACGTCCACGAGGTTCAGCTGCGCATAGGAATCGAACAGCAGCGGCACCACATGGAACACCAGGAACACCACGGCCAGCAGGGAGATGTTGCGGTGCAGCAGGGTCACGGAGACGCGGGGAATGGCCAGCAGGGGCCGCCCGGACCGGGCCAGGATGCCCAGGAGGACGGACCCGGTGAGCAGCACCATGTCCAGCAGCCCGCTGACCCGGGCGAAGGCCCACATCGCGTCATCCATGGGAACCCGTTCCCGCCAGTTCCGCGGCAGGCCAGCCGGCCGTCGTGATGACATGGCCGCCCTGGTCCACGAGGCGGCTGCAGACGCCGCATTCACGCAGCCAGGCCACGGCGGCACGGCCCCTGACGAGGGCGGCGGTGCTGTACGCATTCGCCTCCAGGGCGGTGGGGGCGGCCACGCTGGCACTGCGCCACACGGCATCCACCGGCAGCCCGAAACGCGGATCCAGGATGTGGTGTCGCAGCGCTCCGGTCTGCATCCAGCGCCGCTTGGACGTGCTGGACGTGGCCAGGGCATGGCCGGCCGGCAGCGAGACCTGCTGGGCGGGGTCGGCCGGGGTGTCCTGGACCAGCACCTGCCAGTGCCCTGCCACGCCGTCCGGGGCGGGACCGGCGGTCGCGATGTCGCCGCCCAGGTTCACGAGCGCCCCGCAGCCAAGTTCGACGGCGATGCGCGCCGCCGCCATGTCCGCCGCCACGGCCTTGGCACTGGAGCCAAGGTCCACGGTGACGTCCGCGGGCACCGACAGGAAGCGGCCGTCGAGCGTGATGCGCTGCCAGCCGGGTGCCCGGGGCATGCGCAGCGAGGGGGCGCCGGAGGGCGAAACGGCGGCCAGGCCGCTTTCGTTCCGTACGGGCGCCCGCAGGGAGGCGAAGTCGGCGTCGTAGCCCAGGGAGATGAGGTCGCCGCCCAGGGTGGGGTCAACGGCGCCCCCGGTCCAGCGTGCCGCGGCCAGGGCGGATTCCATGAGGGTGGCCAGCAGCGGCGAGACGGTGGTGCCGTGGACCAGTTTCTGGCGCAGCACCGCCAATTCCGAATCGGCGCGGAAGCGGCTGCAGGCGAGGTCGACGGCGTCGAGCACGTGTCGAGCCAGGGTGAGCGCGGAATCGGCACGCCGGGGATCCGTCACGACCACCGAGGCGGACAGCCCCCAGGGCTGCCAGGCCCGTTGTGCCGTGGCGTGGCCGGACGCCACCTCAGGAACCTGCCGACCGGGACAGGCTGGGCCCGCCGTTGCCCGGCAACAGCTGGGTCCCGGACGTGGACCCGGACCGCAGGCCCGGGTCCGACGACGAACCCGAGGAGCCCGGGGCCGGGGTGGTGCTGCCCTGGGTGGCGGATGCCTTCGCGGCAGCTGCGGCGGTGATGGTGCCGTACAGCGCCACACTGCCCAGTCCGGCCGCCCCCACGGCGCCCATGGCCACCATGGAGGTGACGGCCTTGGCGATCTTCCTGCCGTCAGGCGTTGGTGCCATGGCGTGCCCTCGCTCTCACAGTCGTGCCGGGTGGTTGTCGATTCAACTATCCACGCGTTCGCTATGAGTTTGCCGTGAACGGGCAGGTGGGAACTTAGGTATTCGCCTGACGCGGCACGGGCGCTACTGTCCCGATCCGGACGCCGCCGGGACCAGGATGAACAGCGCCTCCACCGGCTCGGCGGAGCGGTTTTCCCAGGAATGCGGCTCCCGGCCGGGGAACGACAGCGTATCCCCGGCCTTGAGCTCGTACGAATCCTGGGTCATGATCAGGGTCAGTTCCCCGCTGATGATGTGAAGCACGTCCACGTCGCAGTCCACCGCATACAGTTCCGATTCGCCGCGGCCGAACGGCTCGATGGTGGCGCCGAGGATCTGGACGCGCCGCTCCGAGCGGGCCGTCAGCAGCCGCTCCACGATGCCCTCGCCGCCCAGGAAGATGCGCGGCCCCTCGCCGCTGCGGGTCAGGTGGGTCTCCGGCACGGCAAACAGTTCACCGACGGAGATGGACAGGACTTGGCACAGGGTCACCAGGGACGCGACACTGGGAGAGGTCAGGTCGCGCTCCACCCGGCTCAGGAAACCCTTCGTGAGCCCGGTGGCGTCGGCAACATGTTCAATGGTGAGGCGCTGGGCCTGGCGTGCGGCGCGGATCCGGGATCCTATCGCCACCGGTGCCAGGCTTGGTTCAACGGGTAGTGCCTTCATCTTCGCTCCTTGCTTGTCAGGGCCACGTGCACCCTCCGTGACTCTATAGCTACGAGCCGGACCGATTCCCATCGACCCTTGCCCCAACCACAGCTTAGCCCAGTGAGCAACCAATGTTGCCTGTCAGGCAATGTTTACTCGTGCATCTTCCCATCACCACGGCCGCTGCGGGCGCTGGTAGTATCCGGAGCCACCAGTCGCCAATTCGGGTTTCATGTCACTGGCGTGTCACCAAACCGGATTTCATGGCACTGGCGGTGGGTCAGGTTGCGGTTGAAAGTCAGAGGCGGACTCACTGGCTACTGCCTGTTTGTGTGTCCCGTAGGGCGAACCTCGTGCGGGACAAGCTCGCGGCTGGGTGACGGCTCGCGTCAGCCGGGCCCACTGAATCCAGGAATCATTGCTCCTCGGCGCATCTCGCTGCAATCTTGAAGTCGTGGCCACCAAAACCAGGACAGTCGAGGAACTTCTGGCCGAACTCCAACGCTTGGCAAGGGTCAAGAGCAGTGCCGAGGACGACCATTCGATGAGTTTCCGCCTTCCGCTTGATCTCGTTCGTCCAGAATCAAAAATGCTGGCTGTGACTCAAGCTGTCGTCGATGCGATGAACGGGTTAGAGGAAGCACTCGAGCGGGATCCGAGCTTCGAGCACATGGACAAGTCGACCGACACGCTCCAGGATTTCATCGCCCGGGCCTGGGCTGACCCCGAGACCGATCAGGTTCAGCAGTACATCACGAAGCACTCCCGCGAACTGCTCGAGCTCGTCTGTTTCCTCCCAATCGAATATCTGGCCATCGACGCCCCCGCTATGTTGCTCGGGCTGCAACTCCTGCCCGTCACCGACTCAAGCATTCCAACCACAACCGCGCCGTGGTTCGATCTCGCGCCGCCCATCGGCTGCGTGGCCGCGATCCCCGTCACGGGCACCAACCTCGGAAAAATGGCCGAGAGAGCACAGACTCTCCTAGCGCATGCCCTCCGTGTCGCGCGCGTTGGGCTGCGTGACCACAACGGGATCAACGACCGCCAGCTCAGATTTCGACCTGCCGTCGCCTACGCCTTCAGCAACAATTTGTCCGGATGGCGATCCCGCGGCGATATCGCGTACGAACTTACACTGGGGCCGTCCAGCCTCGACAGCATAAGCAACCGGCCAGTCTGGACGATGTCAGCGACCCCCATGACAGACATCCACAAGAAGGCCGATCTGGCACTTCGCTGGATGGAACGCGCTCGGTTCGCCGACGAACCACTCATCGCGCTCCTTTACCTCATTCTTTGCCCTCGAAGCACTACTTGGCGACACGTCCGAGGGGCTCAAGGCAGACATGCTGGCCTTCCGGCAGCTCGTCCTGAGCCACGTCGTGTCCGGCGGATTCCGGGAACCGAACGCCACCTGGTTCCTGTACTCTCGTGTGCGCTCCGCCGCAGTGCACGGCGAAGAACCTCCGCCCGTAGACGATGCGATTGTCGACAGTTTCGAATGGGCCGTCCGAGACACGCTCAACGAGTACTTGACCTTCGCAAGCACCCAAAACATCGGCAGGAGGGGAAAGCTCATCAAAGCACTCACCTCGCATCCAGACGTCCCAAAGCTCGTGGATTGGATCCGCACGAACGCCGGAAACGACTGGGAGGCCTACCTCGAGAAGGCGCTACTGATCGCAGAACACCCGACTGAACAACTTCACGATTGACCGAGGCGGGCCCGCATGCCCCATTGCGTAGCTGCCGGTATGACGAACCGTCAGCGGGAACGCCTGACACGGCCGCTGCTCGATTAGCGGCCGGGCTAGGAGATCCTCCTCCGGGGGAGGCGCGCCCGTGGTGCCGGCGCGCCGCGAAGACTACGCTTCAGGGCATGAGCGGTTCAAAGTTTTCTGGGAATTACACCGACGGTGCCCGGCGGGCGGTGGTCCTTGCTCAGGAAGAGTCAAGGGCAATGATGCATGACGCGTACATCGCTCCCGAGCATCTACTATTAGGGCTTTTGCACGCATATCCGAACACGGTGCAGACGGCGCTGGGCGTCTGGCCGGATGAAGTGCGTGATGCGATAATGCGTTTCGCCTCCGCTGGTCCGCAGGACACCTCAGAATCGTTGCCGTTCACCCGCATGTCTCTGGAGGTCCTCAAGGCGGCGCAGCGCACCGCGCGGGAGCTTCATTCCGATCACGTCGGGATCAAGCACCTATTGTTCGGGGTACTGAGTGTCCATAGCGACCGCCTGGATCGTGCGTTGGTCGCTGCGGGTGTGGATCGAGACAGTGCGCAAACGCGGGTAATGGCGGCGCTTACGCGCGGGTGATCGGTTACTCCGAGTTGGGCAACAGGTAGCGATCCCCCGCCGTCCTATCCTCGCAAGCACCCGGAAGGGGTCCGTCCGGATAGGCATTTCGGACTGTCCCGTAAGCCGGTCGGGCAGCGGTGCAGGAGCGAGCGAAATGTTCTCACTTGGAAATCTTCGGACTTCCGTGGCTGGCGGATTCCCGTAGACCCCGCCCGCAAAAATGCCCGGTGAACGAGCCTTGTACGGGACAAGATTTCCGTCCACACGGCCACTCTTCTGACTGCGACAATCGCTGGGTCGAGGCGAGCGAGCCGATACCGGACGCATCCGGGTCGTTTGGTCCTCGCCCCCGGACCGGTGCGTCGCGATCTTCGACAACGGCCCAAGTCCGTGAGACGTGGGTCAGGCAGCCCGCGGCAGCCGCCAGCGATTCCAATGTTCACGCCATCGAGGCGCTGACCAAGGCCCGGTAGCCGGGTCTTGGCAGGTCCGACGCCCAAGTCTCCACGGGATCGACCACCCGCGACATGCACTAAGGCGCGGGGCGGCGTAATTTATTACGCCGCCCCGCGCCGTCATGCCTTAAACGGCTAGTGTGGTGCCAGCTTCAAGAGATGCGACACCAAGCTCCGACTGGTCGCACGCCAACCCCATGTTCACAGGGTGGCTCGGATGAGGAAGCGGCCCGCGGCCAACCGGCCACGGGCAAGAGCACTTCCAAAGGGCAATGACCATGACCATTACTTCCGTCAACCGCACCCACCGCACCTCCCGGACGCAGCCGGCCACAGGGGCCCAAGCCGCCGCCCGGCGCCGGCCCGAGGGCATCCCGGTGCTCCCCGCCGTGGACACCAACCTCGGTTCCGTCACCTTTTTCACCCCCGGCGGCCACCGCCAGTACTGGTCCGCCGAACCGGCCGAACTGCTCGATGCGCTTGCCCGGGCCGTGCGCCCGGCGCAGTGGATCCCGGAAATCGGCACCCTGGTGGTCACCGTGGCGCAGACCGGCGTGCGGTCCGGGCACCGGATCGGTTTCCGGCTCGCCGTCCAGTAGCCCCGTCACAGGTACGGGCGCGTGATGAGTTCCAGGGCATGCCCGGAAGGGTCCTTGAAATAAACACCCCGCCCGCCGTGCTCGGTGTTCGTCTCGTACGGCCGCGTCATTTGCGGGTCAGCCCAGTGCAGCACTTCCGTGGCCACCAGGCGGGCGTAGGCGCGGTCAAAATGTGCGTCGTCCACGAGGAATGCGTAGTGCTGCATCTGGATCTCCACCGGCGGTTCGGCAAATTGCAGCATCACGCCGCCGTCCAGGAGGATGTTGGTGAACGGGCCCCATGAAGGGACCGGGCGCGCTTCGAGCAGCCCGGTGTAAAAGCGCGCTGACTCCTCGCGGTCCCGCGAGGCGATGATGGTGTGGTTAAACGTGGCTGAAATGAGTGTTCTCCTTGAGGTGTCAGCAGCCCGATGGCAGGCTACCGCGGCGGGGAGGGCGCCAGGCTACTCGATGACCGCGATCACCGCCCCCTGGGCCACCTCGTCGCCTTCCTCCACCCGCAGCCGGACGGTGCCGGCTTCAGGCGCGTAGATCTCGGCGTCGACCTTGTCAATGGCCACCTCGGCGAGCAGGTGCTTTTCGGCCACCGCGTCACCGTCGGCAACGTACCAGGTGGCCAGCACGCCGGGTTCGGAGGCGTCGCCCGTCATCATGGGGAACAGGATTTCCTTCATGCAGTGACCGCCGTCCGGATTGCGGCCTCAATGCGTGCGGCCGTTGGCAACACAGCATATTCCAGTTCGCGGGCGTAGGGAATGGGCACGTCCGGCACGCAGACCCGGCTGAAGTGCCTGAGCAGCGTGGGGTCGTGTTCGGTGATCGTGGCCGCAATTTCCCCGGACAGGCCAAACGATTCATAGTCCTCGTCCACGACGACCACGCGGCCGGTCTTGGCTGCGGTGGCGATGACTGCCTCACGGTCCAGCGGCACCAGCGAGCGCAGGTCCAGCACTTCGACGCTGATGCCCTCCCCCGCCAGCTTCTCCGCCACATCCAGGCTGTGGTGGACGGACAGGGACAGCGTCACGATGCTCACGTCCGTGCCTTCGCGGACCACCTTGGCCCTGCCGATCGGCACCACGTAGTCCTCCTCCGGCACGGCACCGATGGAGCGCTTGTTCTTCGCCATCCAGGCCAGCCCCATGACGCCCTTGTGGAACATGTACACCACGGGGTCGTCGGAGTGGATGGCCGCCGTCATGAGCCCCTTGGCGTCGTACGGGTTGGAGGGGACCACCAGCTTCATGCCCGGCAGGTGCGCGAACGTCCCCCACAGCGTCTGCGAGTGCTGCGCGCCGTCGGAATAGCCGCCGCCCACCGCGGCCATGAGCACCATCGGCACCCTGACATTGCCTCCGGATTCGAAGTGGATCTTGGCCATGTGGTTGTAGATCTGGTCCATGCACACGCCGAAGAAGTCCACGAACATGAGCTCCACAATGGGCCGCATGCCTTCCACTGCCGCCCCGATCCCGAGGCCGATGAACGCGGACTCGGAAATCGGCGTGTCAATGACCCGGTCCGGGCCAAATTTCTCCAGCAGCCCCGTGGTGGAGGAGAAGATGCCGCCGTAGGCTGCCACGTCCTCGCCCATCACAAACACGGAATCGTCCTGCTCCATTTGCGAGCCGATGGCCTCCTGCAGGGCCTTGGCCGTGTTCAGCCGGCGCGTCCCGGCGTCCGGTTCCACCGGCAGGGACGTTTGGGCCGCCGTCGCATTTGATGTTGCACCCATGGCTATTCTCCTTCCACAAAGACGTACTTGAGTGCCTCGGCCGGGTTGGGCGTTGGCGAGGCCTTGGCATTTTCGACGGCGTCCTCCACCCGGGTGCGCGCCTCGCCTTCCATGGCGGCGGCGTCCGCGTCGCTGAGGAGCCCGGCGTCGCCCAGCTGCTGCCGGTAGGCCGGGATGGGGTCCTTGTCCGGGACGCCGGCAAGCTCGGGCCGGTACCCCTGGGCGTCACCTTCAAAGTGGCCCCAGAGGCGCAGGGTGTGCACTTCGATCAGGCTGGGCCCGCCGCCGGCGCGGGCACGCGCCACGGCCTCGCCGGCCGCGGCGTGGACCGCTTCGACGTCGTTCCCCTCCACCCGGATGCCCGGCATGCCGTAGCCGGCGGCACGGACGGCGTTGGACGGCACCGCAGTGGAGGCGTCCCGGGCCACGGAGATGCCCCAGTCGTTGTCCTCGATGACGAAGATGACCGGCAGCTTCCACAGCGCCGCCAGGTTCAGCGACTCGTGGAACGGGCCGGCGTTGGCAGCCCCTTCGCCCGCCACCGCGGCGGCAACGCTGTTGGTGCCCGCCCGCTGGAACGCGAACGCCTGCCCTAGTGCCGCCGGGAATCCCTCGGCCACAATGCCCGAGCAGGAAAAGTGGATGGACGGGTCAAAAAGGTGCATGTGGCCGCCGCGGCCGTGGCCCAGCCCCGATTCGCGGCCAAAGATTTCCCCGGCCAGCGACCGCAGGTCCATGCCCTTGGCAATGGCCAGGTGGTGCGGGCGGTGTGTTGCCGTCAGCGCGTCACCGGTTTCCAGGTGCGCGCACAGCCCGGCAGCCACCGGTTCCTGCCCTGCCGAGAGGTGCATTTCACCGGGGACCAGGCCCTTTCCAATGTCAAAGCCCGGACTCTTGTCTGCGTGGTATTCGCGCAGTATTGCTTCCTCAAAGGTCCTGATCAGGATCATTTGGCGCAACAGGCCCAGCCGTTGTTCGGTGCGCAGCCCCGTTACGGCCTCAGTTGTTTCCATCCTCATCACCACTTCCTTGTGTCCGCGGGGCACTGGGGCACCAGCCGCTGGACGCGGCTGCGTGCCCCGGTTTCAGGCGTCGCCTGCCCTTGTCACTTGAGCGTAGGCACAACTGCCCGACGGCGGCACGGTGCGATATTTCAGCCGATGAAATTATTGCCCTTGACCGTGTTCGGGATTGACGCCGAGCACCACGGCAAGCTGCGTGGCAGCATCCTGAAGCACCTTCGCGTAGTCCTGGTGCACGGTTCCCCGGGCACCT
Organism: Arthrobacter sp. STN4; assembly: GCF_024539665.1. Taxonomy (NCBI): domain Bacteria; kingdom Bacillati; phylum Actinomycetota; class Actinomycetes; order Micrococcales; family Micrococcaceae; genus Arthrobacter; species Arthrobacter sp. STN4. The sequence goes on along the minus strand of NZ_JAKZGX010000012.1, from coordinate 24,848 downwards.
GACGCCGGGAAGGAAACGGCCAGCGCACCCAGCCAGGAAGAGGTCGCCACGGGCACGGCCAGGCAGGTGAACCCCAGTGCGTACTCCTGGAGGTCCACGGTGACGGCGGGGCGGGGCTCAAGCCGGCGCAGGAACTCCCGTGGCGAACAGATGGTGTACGGGGTGAGTTCTTCCAGGGGGTGGCGCGTGATGTAGTCAAGCCGCGACTGGGGGTCCAGCTGCGCCAGGATCTGCTTGCCGAAGGCGGTGGCGTGGGCGCCGTCCTGCAGCCCCACCCACAAATCGACCCGGGGCGAAAGCGGCCCGTCCACAATGTCCACCATTTCAATTTCGCCGTCCACGTAGCGGCTCAGGTACGTGGCAACGCGCAGTTCGTCGCGGATGCCGTTGAGCACGGCGCGGCCCTGGGCCAGCGCCACGGCCCCGCTGTCCGCGGCCAGGGCGGGGTGGGCCGGGCCGAGGACAAAGCCGTCGGAGTCCTGCACAACATAGTTGGAGTGCGCCAGCGTGCGCAGCACGTTGTAGGTGGTGCCCAGGCTCAACGCCGTTGCCCGCGCGATGAACTTCGCCGGCAGCGGGCGGGAGGCGGAACCGACGCAGTCAAGCACGGCCAGCGCACGGCTGACGGACGTTATCAACGTGGGCGTTCGTTCGTCACGGGCGAATGTGGGCTGCATCACCACTCCTTATGGTGCCAGATTACCGCAGTCCCGGCCCCCGGCGCAGTCCCGGGCGCCGGAGCAGGGGCACAGGCCCGGCACAGGGTGCCGGTTGAGGTTCCCCGAAACCTTTTTTCGAGGACCACCGGCCAGTTTCCCGCCGGCAAAAGGGCTAAAGTAATGGCTGACTTGAGGAGTTCCACACCATGCCCGAGCGCATTCCCACCCCTGCAGAAATCAAGCGGTGGCAGCAATATTTGGCCGACGAGCGGGCCGAGGCGGCGGTTTACCGCGACCTCGCCAAGCGCCGGGAAGGCGAAGAGAAGGCCATCCTGCTCGCCCTTGCCGAAGCCGAGGGCCGCCATGAGCAGCACTGGCTGGCGATGCTGGGCAGCCACGCCGGGCCGCCCGCCCGGGCCTCCGCCCGCAACCGCCTGCTCGGCCTGCTGGCCCGGCGCTTCGGCTCGGTCTTTGTGCTGGCCCTCGCCCAGCGTTCCGAATCCCGGTCCCCCTATGCCACGGATGTGGATGCCACGGACGCCATGGCCGCAGACGAATCCATCCATGAAGAGGTGGTCCGGGGGCTGGCCACGCGCGGGCGCAACCGGCTGGCCGGTTCCTTCCGCGCAGCCGTGTTTGGCGCAAACGACGGCCTGGTGTCCAACCTGTCGCTGGTCATGGGCATGGCCGCGACCGGGGTGGGCAGCCAGGTGGTGCTGTTCAGCGGCGTTGCCGGCCTGCTGGCAGGTGCGCTGTCCATGGGGGCCGGCGAATTTGTTTCCGTCCGCTCCCAGCGCGAACTGCTGGACGCCTCCACCCCCACCCAGGTCACCTTAACCGCGGCACCGTCGCTGGACCTGAAAAACAATGAGCTGGTCCTGGTCTACCTGGCCCGCGGCATGTCGCGCGAAGCGGCCGAGCACCGGGCCGCCGAACGCCTGGGCCAATACAGCTGCGACTGCGACCCCAGCCTGTCGCTGCGGCCGGACACCTTCGAAAAGGCCGACGAGCATGAGACGCTGGGCACCGCCTGGGGCGCGGCGACGTCGAGCTTCTGCTTCTTTGCTTCCGGCGCCATTGTGCCGATCATCCCGTTCCTGTTCGGGATGACCGGCATCGGCGCGCTGGTGCTGGCCTGCGTCCTGGTGGGCCTGGTCCTGTTGGGGACCGGCGGCATCGTCGGCCTGCTCTCCGGGGGGTCGCCGCTGTGGCGCGGCCTGCGGCAGCTTGCCATCGGCATGGGCGCCGCGGCAGCGACCTACCTGCTGGGCCTGGCGTTCGGGAGCATCGTCGGCTGACGCCCGCCGCGCCGCGGGTGCCGGTCCGGCTTGACCGCCACCACGGGACAGTCTGCGTTGAGCAGCACCTCCTGCGCGGTGCTCCCGAACAGGATCTTGCCCACGGGCGAGCGGCGGCGCAGGCCGATCACGATCAGCGAGGCCTCGTCCTCGGCGGCAATGCGAAGCAGCTCATCGGCCGGGGAACCGGCCCGCTGGGGCTGGCGGATCTCATGCCCGATCCCGGCGTTTTCCAGCTGGCCCGCCACGCGGGCCACGGCCGCGGCCGTGGCAATGGCCGGGTCCCCCTCGGCCGCGTCGCCCGCGGACGCGTTCACGATGACCAGCCGCTCCCCCCGCAGGCTGGCCTCGTGGATTCCGCGTTCCAGTGCCGCCTCGCCAACGGGGGTGGGCACGTAGCCGACAATGACCGGCATTACGGCCTCCTGCAGTTTCGTGCCCCGCCCGGACGGGCCGGTGCGGCGGCTGCGGTGCGGCTGGTCATCACAGTGCTCCCTGGTTGCAGTTGCCGGGCATGGCGGGCCGCCGCGCTTAGTCGTTGACCAGCTCGGCGGGCGCATCCGGCAGCGCAGTGCCAGGCAGCGTGCCGTTTTCCACGGTGTCAACGGCCAGGACCTGTGGCGCCAGCGCCTGCACGCCCTCGGAAACAGGCACCGCTCCGGCCGGCTGGTCCGCCGCGGCCACACCCTGCACGGCGTCGGTGGCGTAGCGGGCGTGGACCCGCGGGCCAAGGATCGCATAGACGGCCGCGGCCACCACGCCGCCGGCCAGCCAGGAGAGGTCGATCCCGCCCATGGCCGTGGCGATGGGTCCCTGCATGATCGGCTCTACGCCGTACATGAACAGCCAGGTGGAGAAGATGCCGACCAGCAGGGCCGTGATGCCGGCCCAGTTGATGACGGGAAGGCGCTTGGTGCCGATCGGATCGAAGAGCCTGTCAACCCCGACAGGCTTCCGCTTGTCCACCCAGAAGTAGTGGACCAGCATGATGCCGCCCCAGGCGGCCACCCAGGCCACAAGTGCACCGAGCCAGGTGCTCAGCGTGTTGGCGAAGGATTCCTGCATCACGAAGAACACGACGCCGACCAGGGCCAGGACCCCGACGAACACGTTGAGGGCACGGCGCTTGATCTTGATGTCCATGGCCTGCGCGGCCACGGAGAACGTGTAGATGTTCAGGATGTTGGTGGCGATGGGTCCGTGGAGCACCAGGAACAGGACCGGGATGGCCAGCAGCCCAAAGTTGTCCACAATCAACTTGCCGGGATCGGCCGTGCCGCTCTTGGTGGCGAGGCTGGCGCCGAGGATTCCGAGCCAGACCACGGGCAGGAACTGGCCGAAGACGGAAGCCATGTACACCTTGCGGCGCGGCACGCTGCGGCTGACGAAGCGCGAGTAGTCGGCGGCGTAGGTGAACCAGGTGATGCCCCAGCCGATCCCGATGACGGTCATGACGCCGGTCATCGCGGCAATCCGGGGGGCGCCGTGCAGGATGTGCCCGGCAGGTCCTGCGTAGGACCAGTCGATGTGCATGCCGAACCACGCCACGGCGGACATGGCAATCAGCACCAGCAGGGTGGGCGGGACGGTCCAGCGTTCAAAGGCGGCGATGGCCTTGTAGCCAAACCAGGCGATGGTGACCTGGATGCCCATGATGAGGGCCGCGACCACCACCTTCGGCCCCACGTTGGCCGCAGCCGGGTCCACCAGGCCAAGCTTGCCCATCAGGGCCATGACCAGGTCCAGGATGATCCAGGTGTTGACGGCGCACCAGCCGATGACCAGGACGGCCTGGATGGCGCTGGGAAGGTAGTTGCCGCGGCGGCCGAACACTGCGCGGGCCAGGACCATGCCCGTGGTGCCGGTGCGCTGGCCGAGCAGCACAAACAGCCCGAAGAGGGCCATGCCGATCAGGTTGCCGACGACCAGCACGGTGACGGTGTCGGCAAAGCTGAGGCCCAATTGGATGCCCAGGGCCCCCAGAACCCAGTTGATCGGTGCGAGGTTCGCGCCGGCCCAAATCCAAAATTGTCCGGAGACGCTCCGGGTGCGCGACGATTCAGGGATCGCCTGCAGGTTTTGTTCGACGTCGCCAACAGGTGACGGATGATTCCCGTGGGCGACGCTGCCCGTCGGGGAAGAACTGGTTTCTCGCATGGAAAACCTCCATTGTTGAGGGGACGTCCCAAGCGTATGTGCCATAAATCACAGTAAACAAGATACATTGTGTCACTGGAATTGGACAAAAAATCGACTATAAGTCACTGGTGGGCGGTGGCCACAGTGCCGTCCCGTTCCTCCCTCCAGGGTCACGCGCGACGCCGGAACGGGCCTTAAACGGCCAAGGGCGGCCATCCGCACGGCACCTGCAGGTGCCGTGCGGATGGCCGCCCTCACAAGGTCAGCGCAGGACGATGGTCCGGTTGCCCTGGACGATCACGCGCCCTTCACAGTGCCAGCGCACCGCGTTGCTGAGCGCCTTGCATTCGGTGTCCCGGCCGGCGGCGACGAGGTCCTCCGGGCCGTAGGCGTGGTCCACCTCAATCACCTGCTGGGAAATGATGGGCCCTTCGTCCAGCTCGCTGTTGACGTAGTGTGCCGTGGCACCGACGGTCTTCACGCCGCGCGCGTAGGCCTGGTGGTACGGCTTGGCACCCTTGAACGACGGCAGGAAGGAGTGGTGGATGTTGATGGCCCGCCCCTCCAGCTGGCGCGTGAGTCCGTCGCTGAGCACCTGCATGTAGCGGGCCAGGACCACCAGTTCGACGTCGTACGCGTCCACGAGCTCCATCAGCTTCGCCTCGGCCTCGGGCTTGGTCCCGGCCGTGACTGGGATGTGGTGGAAGGGGATGCCGTGCCATTCGGCCAGCCGCTGGTGGTCCGGGTGGTTGGACACCACCGCCGCGACCTCCACCGGCAGCTCCCCCTTCCGCGTCCGGAACAGCAGGTCGTTCAGGCAGTGCTCGAACTTCGAGACCATGATCAGCACACGGCGCTTGGCGCCGTGCGGGCGCAGGTCCCACCGCATGTTGTGCCGCAGCGCCACGGGCTCCAGGTCCGCCCGCAGCACCGCGGTCGTTTCCGCGCCTGCCGGGGCGGCAAAGTGCAGCCGCATGAAGAAGTGCCCGTCCGGCTCGGGCATGTCCGGCACCACGCGCAGGTGCTGGCGGTCGCTGAACTGCCGCAGGTCGATGATGTCCGCGCCCTGCTTCAGCAGGACCGAGGAGATCTCGTTGACAATTCCGGGGCTGTCCGCGCAGTCCAGGGTCAGCACGTACTGGGCCGTTTCGGGCCGCGTTGCAATTTCGCTCATGTCAGCACTCAATCACATTCACGGCCAGGCCCCCACGCGATGTTTCCTTGTATTTACTTTTCATGTCCGCCCCCGTCTCGCGCATGGTCTTGATCGCCTTGTCCAAGGACACCTTCTGGCTGCCGTCCCCGTGCAGGGCCAGCCGCGCCGCGTTGATCGCCTTGACGCTGGCGATCGCGTTGCGCTCGATGCACGGGATCTGCACCAGCCCGCCCACGGGGTCGCAGGTCAGGCCCAGGTTGTGTTCGATCCCGATCTCGGCCGCGTTCTCGGCCTGGACGGGCGTCCCGCCCAGCACCTCGCACAGCGCGCCGGCGGCCATGGAACACGCCGAGCCGACCTCCCCCTGGCAGCCCACCTCGGCTCCGGAGATGGAGGCGTTGAGCTTGAAGAGGATGCCGATGGCCGCCGCCGTCAGCAGGAACCGCACCACGCCGTCGTCGTCCGCGCCCGGCACAAACTTCGTGTAGTAGTGCAGCACGGCCGGGATGATGCCGGCCGCCCCGTTGGTGGGTGCGGTGACGATCCGGCCTCCCGCGGCATTTTCCTCGTTCACGGCCAGGGCAAAGAGATTCACCCATTCCATGGCCCGCAGGGGGTCCGCCGCATCCTCCCCGCGCTGCAGCTCGGCCAGCAGCCGTGGCGCGCGCCGGGTGACCTTCAACCCGCCGGGCAGGATCCCCTCGGCGGAGCACCCGTTGTCCACGCAGGTGCGCATGACGGACCAGATGTCCAGCAGCTTGGCCCGCAGTTCCTCCTCCGTGTGCCAGACCATCTCGTTGGCCAGCATGACCCCGGAGATGGACAGGCCCTCCCGCGCGCAGGTGGCCAGCAGTTCGTCGGCGGTGGTGAACGGGTACGGCAGCACGGTGTCGTCCAGGACCACCCGGTCGGCACCCACGGCCTGCTCGTCCACCACGAAGCCGCCGCCCACGGAGTAGTAGCTGCGCTCGCGCACCACGTCCCCGAGGTGGTCGAACGCGCGGAACGTCATGCCGTTGGGGTGGGCCGGCAGCGACTTGCGGCGGTGCAGCAGCACGTCCTCCTCGAAATTGAACTCCACCCGGCGCGTGCCGGCCAGCATCAGCTCGGCATCCAGGGCGGCCGCGGCCACGAGGTCGTCCGCCTTGGACGTGTCCACGGTTTCGGGCTCATGGCCGGCCAGCCCCAGCACCACGGCCTTGTCGGAGCCGTGGCCCCGGCCGGTGGCGCCCAGCGAGCCGAAGAGCTCGGCCTGGACGCGCACGACGCCGGACAGCCCGCCGTCGTGCGCCAGGCCGTCGGCAAAGCGCTTGGCCGCCCGCATCGGGCCCACCGTGTGGGAGGAGGAGGGCCCGATGCCGATGGAGAACAGGTCAAGGACGCTTAGTGCCATGCCGGGTTGCCCGCAGCGGCGAATTCCCGCATGCCGTCCAGGAGCCAGCGGCCCAGGTAGTCCGCGAACGACGCCCGCGGGAACAGCCGGAACGTGTCCGGGCCGCTCTTCCACAGCAGCACCGGGATCTTGCCGACCTCGGTGGTGATGGCCGTGCCGGCGGCGAAGGCGCGCGGGTGGAGGTCCGCCGCGCAGCTCTTCTCCAGCACCTCACGGGCGCTGGGCCCGGACAGTTCAAAGGTGGTGCGGTTGCTGGAGAGGTCCACGACCTGCCCGGCATCCGCGCCCAGCGCGGCGGTGAGGGCCTCCACCAGGTCCGCGCGGCCGCCGTCGTCCGGGGCCACGGCCAGGAACTCGTCCGGGGACAGCCACAACACGGAGACCCCGTCCGGACCGGCGGCGACCTCGCCGCAGCGCACCGGCAGGCCGCCGGTGACGGCAGCGATCCGCACGCCGGCCTCGGACAGGGGGTCCACGCGGATGCCGACCATTGTCTGGAACGGGACCTCATGGAGGGCCACGCCGTGGCTGCCCTCCACCGAACCGCGGGTGAAGTCCTCCCACAGGTGTGCGGCGGGGCTCCGGCGCAGTGCCCGGACCTGGGTGTTTTCTGCTGTGTTAACCATCTCGGCGCTTCCCTTCTGCATCAAAAAGTACTGTTTCCCCAACAACGACGTCCACCAGCTCGGAGCCGACGGCGGCCACCATGCGTTCACCGATCCGGTTGCGCCCGTCCTTGATCAGGGCCAGGCCGAAGGACCTGCCCAGGGCGGCGCTGTGGTAGCTGGAGGTGACGAAGCCCTGCATCGGCACGGGCCCGTAGGCGGGGTTCACGGTGACGCCGGCCTCCACCAGCTGGGTGCCCTCCGGCAGGCGGACCGAGTGGTCCACCGGCAGCACGCTGACGAGGTGCTTGCGGCCGTCGCGGACGGCGTCGGCGCGCCGGTAGGAGCGCTTGCCGATGAAGTCCTTGGCCTTGGAGACCACCCAGTCCATGCCCGCGTCCTGCGGGGTGACCGTGCCGTCCGTGTCCTGGCCGACGATCGGGTAGCCTTTTTCGGCGCGGAGAACGTGCATGGTCTCGGTGCCGTAGGGGGTGATGTTGAATTCGGCTCCCGCCTCGGTGACGGCCTCCCACGTGGCCAGGCCGTACCAGGCCGGGACGTTGATCTCGTAGGCGAGCTCGCCGGAGAAGGAGATGCGGCACACCCGGGCCTCCACGCCGGAGGCAAGCACCGTCTCCCGGAACGCCATGAACTTAAAGGCCTCGTTGTCCAGGTCCAGCTCCGGGGCCACCTTGGCCAGCACGGCGCGGGACTTGGGGCCGACGACGGCGACGGTGGTCCACTGCTCCGTCACCGAGGTGAAGGTTGCGTCCAGTTCGGGCCATTCGGTCTGCTGCCATTCCTCCAGCCAGTCCAGCACCTTGGCGGCGCCGCCGGTGGTGGTGGTCATGAAATAGCGGTCCTCGTCCAGGCGCAGCGTCACGCCGTCGTCGAAGATCATGCCGTCAGGGGTGCACATGACCCCGTAGCGGGCGGAGCCGGGGGCGAGCTTCTTGAACGCGTTGGTGTAGATGCGGTTCAGGAACTCCCCCGCATCCTTGCCGCGGATCTCGATCTTGCCGAGCGTGGTGGCGTCCATGTAGCCCACGGAGTCGCGGACGGCGGCGCATTCGCGCAGCACGGCGGCGTCCATGTCCTCGCCCGGCTGCGGGTAGTACCAGGGGCGCTTCCACTGTCCCACGTCCTCGAACAGGGCGCCGTGGGCCTCGTGCCAGGTGTGGATGGAGGTGCGGCGGGCTGCGTCGAACAGTTCCCCGCGCTGGCGTCCTGCCAGGGCCACGAACGGCACGGGGGTGAACGGAGCCCGGTAGGTGGTGGTGCCGATGGCGCCGATGTCCGGGTCCACGGCAGTGCCCTGCTGGCGGAACGCGGCGGCGATCACGCCGATGGCGTTGACGCCGGAGGTCTTGCCCTGGTCGTTGGCGGTGCTGATGGAGGTGTAGCGCTTGATGTGCTCCACGCTGCGCATGCCGGCCCCGGTGGACCGCCACACGTCCGCCACGCTCTGGTCGCGCTGGAAGTCCACGAAGTGGTGGTGCCAGTCCGACGCCGTCCCTTCCGTGCCGCCGACCAGCCACAGCGGGCGGGTGGGTCCGGCGGGCTGCGCCGGGCGGGCGGGGCGGGCTGCGGCCGCGGTGGCGGCGGCAACGGCGGAGGCCGTGGCGAAGCCGGCGTTGACGGCGGCCGTCGCACCGGCCGTGGCGCCTTCGGCAACACAGTCGGCCAGGACGTAGCTGCCGCGGCCGGCGCCGACGACCTGCTGGTTTTTGACCACGGTGGACGGCACAAAGCCGGCCAGCTCCAGGTCCCAGCGGACCTTGCCCTGCGCTTGGCTGTGCAGGTGCACCACCGGGCTCCAGCCGCCGGAGACGGCCAGCAGGTCGGTCTTGATGCCTTCGGCGGGGCCGGCGGGCGCGCCGTCGTCGTCGATCGCGGCGACCTGGACGGATGCCACGCGCCCGTCACCGTCCGCCGCGGTGTTGACCACGGCGCTGCCGGTCAAGATGCGCAGGTCCCCGTCCATGGCGGCGGCAACGTCGGACAGCTGCGTGCGGGCGTCCACGACCGCGGCCACCTCGATGCCGGCGGCCAGGAGGTCGGCGGCGAGCTGGTAGGCGCTGTCGTTGGTGGTGCCGATGACCACGCGGGAGCCGGCCGCCACGCCGTAGCGGTTGAGGTAGCTGCGGGCGGCGGAGGCGAGCATGATGCCCGGGCGGTCGTTGTTTTCAAACACGATCGGGCGTTCGTGGGCGCCCGTGGCCAGGACCACCTGCTTGGCGCGGATGTGCCAGATGCGCTGGCGGGAGACGCCGTCGCCGGGCTCCTGCAGCAGGTGGTCGGTGCGGTTCTGCACGGCGATCAGGAAGTTGCTGTCGTAGGAGCCGAACACGGTGGTGCGGTGCAGCACGGTGCATTCCTCGCCGGTCAGCAGCTCCGCCTCGACGTCGGCCGCCCAGTCGAGGGCAGGCCTGCCGTCGATGAGCTCGTCGCGGCCGGAAAGCAGGGCGCCGCCGAGCTCGGGCTGGTCGTTGATGAGGATCACGCGGGCGCCGGTGCGGGCCGCTTCACGTGCGGCGGCGAGGCCGGCGGGGCCGCCGCCCACCACCAGGACGTCCGTGTGGACGTACTTTTTGTCGTAGACGGCCTGGTCGTCGGCCGGGTCCAGCCTGCCCAGGCCGGAGAGGAATTCGGCGTCGAGCCCGTCCACGAGGGGCACGGCCGTGGCAGGGAGCATGGACTCGGCGGCGTGGCCGGGGAACCGGCCGGCCAACTTGATGAGGGCGTTGGATTCCTCGACACCGGCCGAGAGGATGCCGCGGGGGCGTCCCTCATACAACGAGTTGCCGGCAGCCAGGCGGCCGTTGGCGATCAGCGCGGAGGCCACGGTGTCGCCCGGGTGGCCGGTGTAGCTGGCGCCGTCGACGGTGAAGTTCCAGGTGATGCTGCGGTCAATCCGGCCGCCGCTGGCGAGCCTGGCGGGCTGGTTGGTGGGTGCGGTCATGGCTTTGCTCCTTCCGGTGCGTTGTGGTTGGTGGCTGCCTGCGTGGCGGCTGCCGCGGCCAGTCCCACCGGCGGCGCTTCGCCCATCCGATAGACGGCCTTGATGTCATAGCTGACGGTGTCGCGGACCATGTTGAACCACTTGCGGCAGCCCGCGCTGTGCACCCAGCGCTCGGCGAAGAGGCCCTTGGGGTTCTCGCGGTAGAAGAGGTACTCGGCCCACTCGCGGTCGGAGAGTTCCTCCGGGTGTTCGGGGTAGGCCACGTGTGCCTGCCCGCCGTAGTGGAATTCGGTTTCGTTGCGCGGCCCGCAGTTGGGGCATGAAAACAACAACATTGTGTGCTCCTTGTCTAAGGCCGGGGCCGGGTCAGTGGGCCACGGCGGCGGCGCCGTGTTCGTCGATGAGGGCCCCGGTTTCAAAGCGCTCCAGCGAGAACGGCTTGTTCAGCTCGTGCGGGGCGCCCGTGGCGATGGTGTGCGCGAAGGTCAGCCCGGCCGCGGGCGTGCCCTTGAAGCCGCCGGTGCCCCAGCCGCAGTTCACGAACATGTTCTCCACCGGCGTGGTGCCGACGATGGGCGAAGCGTCCATGGTGGTGTCCACGATCCCGCCCCAGGTGCGCAGCACGTGGGCCCGGGCGAAGATCGGGAACAGTTCGACGGCGGCCGCCATCTGTTCCTCGATCACGTGGAAGGAGCCGCGCTGGCCGTAGCCGTTGTAGGAGTCGACGCCGGCGCCCATGACCAGTTCGCCCTTGTGGGCCTGGGAGACGTAGACGTGGACGTGGTTGGACATGACCACCGTGGGGTGGACGGGTTCGTGCAGCTCCGAGACGAGGGCCTGCAGGGGGTGCGACTGGATGGGCAGGCGGAAGCCGGCCAGCTCCGCCAGGACCGAGCTGTGCCCGGCCGCGGCCAGGCCCACCTTTTCGGTGTTGATGGTGCCGCGGCTGGTCTGCACGCCTGTGACCCTGTTGCCGTCCTTGATGAAGCCGGTGACCTCGCAGTTCTGGATGATGTCCACGCCGAGCTCGTCGCACTTGCGGGCGAAGGCCCAGGCCACGTGGTCGTGCTTGGCGATGCCGGCCCGCGGCTGGTAGGTGGCGCCCATGACGGGGTAGCGGATGTTGTCGCTGATGTTCAGGATGGGGCACAGTTCCTTGACCTGCTTGGGGTCCAGCCATTCGGCGTCGACCCCATTGAGCTGGTTGGCGCCCACCCGGCGCACGCTCTCGCGCACGTCGCCGAGGGTGTGTGCCAGGTTCATGACGCCGCGCTGGCTGAACAGGAAGTCGTACTCGAGTTCCTCGGGCAGGATCTCCCACAGCTTGAGCGCGTGTTCGTAGATGGCGGCGCTTTCATCCCACAGGTAGTTGGAGCGGATGATGGTGGTGTTGCGGGCCATGTTGCCCCCGGCCAGCCAGCCCTTTTCCAGGATGGCGATGTTCGTCATCCCGTGGTTCTTGGCCAGGAAGTAGGCGGTGGCCAGGCCGTGCCCGCCGCCGCCGACGATCACGGCGTCGTAGGACTTTTTGGGGTCCGGGTTGCGCCACAGGAAGTCGGGGTGCTCCGGCAGGTGTTCGGTGGTCACTGTGCGTCTCCGTTCGGGGTCGTTCCGGTGCGTGGCGTGCCGGAGAGGTTGGGGTAAAGGGGGAATTTTTCGGCCAGGACGGTGACCCGGTCGCGGAGCAGCACGGCCGCTTCCTCGCTGAGTTCGCCCTTGATGGCCTCGGCGATGATGTCCGCCACCTCGGTGAACTCGGCCGGGCCGAATCCGCGGGTGGCCAGGGCCGGGGTGCCGATCCGCAGCCCGGAGGACACCATCGGCGGCCGGGGGTCGAACGGGACGGCGTTGCGGTTGACGGTGATGCCGATCCGGTGCAGGCGGTCCTCGCCCTGCTGCCCGTCCAGTTCGGAGTTGCGCAGGTCCACCAGGACCAGGTGGACGTCGGTGCCGCCGCCCACCACGGAGATCCCGTATTCGGCAACGTCCGGCGCCAGCAGGCGTTCGGCCAGGATCCTGGCCCCTTCCAGCGTGCGCTGCTGGCGGTCCCTGAAGTCCTGGGACGCGGCGATCTTGAAGGAGACGGCCTTGGCGGCGATCACGTGTTCCAGCGGCCCGCCCTGCTGGCCGGGGAAAACGGCGGAGTTGATCTTGCGGGCCAGCGATTCGCGGCTGAGGATGACGCCGCCGCGCGGGCCGCCCAGCGTCTTGTGCGTGGTGGTGGTGACGACGTCGGCATAAGGCACGGGGCTGGGGTGCAGCCCCGCGGCCACCAGGCCGGCAAAGTGGGCCATGTCCACCATGAGGTAGGCGCCCACCAGGTCCGCGATGCGCCGGAATTCGGCAAAGTCGAGCTGGCGGGTGTAGGCGGACCAGCCGGCGACGATCAGCTTCGGCCGGTGCTCCAGCGCCAGCGCCTCCACCTCGGCCATGTCCACCGTCATGTCGGATTCGCGCACGTGGTACGGGACCACGTTGTACAGCTTGCCGGAGTAGTTGATCCGCATGCCGTGGGTCAGGTGGCCGCCGTGGGCCAGGTCCAGGCCCATGATGGTGTCCCCCGGCTCCAGCAGCGCAAACATGGCTGCCGCGTTGGCCTGTGCGCCGGAGTGCGGCTGGACGTTGGCGGCCTCGGCCCCGAACAGGGCCTTGATCCGATCGATCGCCAGCTGCTCGATCACGTCAACGTGCTCACAGCCGCCGTAGTAGCGCTTCCCGGGGTAGCCCTCGGCGTACTTGTTGGTCAGTACGGAGCCCTGGGCGGCCATGACCGCGGCCGGGGCAAAGTTTTCAGAGGCGATCATTTCCAGCGTGGTCTGCTGGCGGCCAAGTTCGGCGGCGATGGCCGCATCCACCTCGGCGTCAACACCGGCCAGGGTGCTGGTGAGCACGTTTACCATGGGAAAGCTCCTTTGCAATCTCGATCTAATGCACAACTGCTAGTGGACTAATACATAACTGATATATTAGATTGAGTGCAACAATATGGTGTAGCTCACGTGGAGTCAAGCGCCACGGGAATATGACCGGCGCAGGCCTCCGGGCCGGTGCGGCCAAACGGGAAGGAACGGGGACATGATGAGTCTTGCAGTGGAGAACGAGGTGGCGGCAGGGGACGCCGGCCTGCCGCTTTCCGAGCAGGCCTACCGGCACCTGCGGGACCAATTGATCATGCTGGAGATCCGTCCGGGCGAGGCCATCAACGATTCGGCACTGGCCGGCCAGCTGGGCATTGGGCGCACGCCGGTGCGCGAGGCCCTCAAGCGGCTTGAAAGCGACCACCTGGTGGTTTCCTACCCGCGGCGCGGCACCTTTGCCACCCGGGTTGACATCACGGAACTGGCGGACATTTCCGAGATCCGTGAACTGCTGGAGCCGCTGGCGGCCCAGCGCGCGGCACGGAGCGCCACCGCGGACCTGCGGGCCCGCCTGCGGCAGTTGGCAGCGGACATTGCGGCCTCCGACCCCGCCGGAGCGGACCAGCTGGCCCTCATGCGCTTTGACATCACGGTGCACCGGCAGATCTATGCGGCCGCCGCCAATCCGCACCTGGAGGACGTGCTCATCCGGTATGACAACCTGGCCACCCGCATCTGGTGCCTGGTGCTGGACAAGATTCCGTCCGTGGCCGGGCACATCGCCGAGCACGTGGCGCTGCTCGAGGCCATTGCCGACGGCGACGCCGGGCTCGCCGGCAGCCTGGCGCTGGAGCATGTGACCAGCTTCGAGAAGACAGTCCGCAGCGTCCTTTAGGCCGGACCGCCCGCGGCACGCCCGCCCGGGACGCCGTTGGCTGCAGCCTTGGCGGCAATGTGGATGTCGAACAACCTGCCGGAGGTGCGGGGGTCCCCGCCCAGCAGCTCGGCGATCTTGTTCAGGCGCTTGTGCATGGTCTGGCGCTCAATGTTCAGCGTGGCGGCCGAGCCGGTGGTGTTGCAGCCCGAATCCAGCCAGCACACAAGTGTCTTGAGCAGTTCCGTGCCGTGCTTCCGGTCCCAGGCGAGCAGCTCCCCCATGCTGGAGCGCACATAAGGGTCCATGAAGGCCTGCCCGTGCACCGCGCCCAGGATGCGCCGGCCCAAAAACTCCATGGCGTCGAGCACCTGCCCGCCGGCCGGCGCGCCGAGCCGCAGCACCTCCCGCGCCTCCACGTAGGACTCGTGGGCGCGGAACCCGGCGGCCACGCCGGGCCCGAAAGCCGCGCAGACGTCCGCGCCGCGCACCGCCTCCCGCGCCGCGGCGATCAGCGCCTCCCGCGCCGCCCGGGCGGTATTTGGCGCCAGGGCGAACAAGACGGCCAGCTCGCCGTCGCGCAGGTGGGACTTGGCGTTCACTCCCCCGGCGCGCAGGGCACGTTCGACGGCGGTAAAGTTCGCCTCCCTGCCGGAGGTGCGAAAAACGGCCATGACCGCGGCCTGTTCCGGCCGCAGCCCGGCCTGCTGCCACAGCAGGCGCACGCTGCCGCCGTCCCCGCCCTCCATGACCGATTCCAACAGGCGCGCCTCGGCCACCTGCGCCGGCGTGGGCCGAAACGACTGCGCCAGGGCGAGGGCAAAAATGCCCGACAGCCTGTCCGCGGCCAGCTCCAATACAAGTGAATCCTCCGACGGCGACCGGAGCGTCAGCTGGGCCGCCAGCTGCCCGCCGACCACAATGCCGGCCACCGCCGTCGACCCTTCGCCGCCCTCCACACTGCCAGCCTGGCCAAGGGGCAGCCCGTCGGCTGCCGCCAGCGACACCTCCACCCCCAGCGCCGAGGCCACCATCCCCAGGATGGTCGGCAGGTGCGGCCCCCGGTCGGTGATGTGGCGCGCGATCCGGCGGGAGACGTCGTCGACCACCAGGTGCGCGTCCGCCTGCTCGTTGACCACACGGCGGTTCACCGATTCGGCGATGTCAACGAACGGCGCGACGGCATGCAGCTCGATCAACGGCAGCCCGCTCTCGTTGGCGGCGGCAATCAGCCCGTCGGGCAGGGGCGCGTCGCGGCCGGCCGTCTGCAGGGCCAGGGCGGCGATGTTCCGCCCCGCCAGGCTGCGGACATAGTCCCGCTGTTGGTCGGCGGGCAGGGCCAGCAGCCCCTCCCCGCCGGAGAGCAGCAGCTCCCCGCCGCGCAGGAGCGGGGCAATCTCCAGCACCTCACTCGAATGCACCCACCGGACAACTCGTTGGAGCGTGCCGGGGATATTGCTGCACAGCTCCGGCCCGGCGGCCGACATGGACTGGGAGGCAAGGACTTCGGCAAGAGTGATCATGGGATTCCCGACGTTGAAATGAGACTTTTAGTCACTTGTTTTCCACTTAGTGTAATCACAATGTCCCTAGGCTGTGTGCCAGCTCACCCATAGGCTGGAACAAGTTTGAAGCCCACACCACCCTGCAGCGAATCGAGACCCGCATGAACCGCACCCAGCAACGGCCGCCAGAGTCGGCGACCGTCGAGGTTGAAGACATGCTGCAGCCCATCCCCGAAACGGCACGGACCACCAAGCTGTCCGGCCAGTTTTGGATTTGGGCCGGCGCCAACGTCGCCCCGATCAACTGGATCCTCGGGGCCCTCGGCATCCAGCTGGGACTGGGCCTGCGCGACACCCTGATTGTGCTGATCGCCGGCAACCTGATCGGCATGGCCGGCTTTGGCTTCTTCGTCATCCTCGGCCAGCGCACCGGTGCCACCGGCATGCTGCTGGCACGCGGCGCCTTCGGCAGGCGCGGCGCCTACCTCCCGGCAGCCATCCAGGCGACCATCGCCATCGGCTGGTCCGCGGTCAACACCTGGGTCATCCTGGACCTGGTCATGGCACTGTTCGGCATGATCGGATGGGTTGATCCCCACCAGCGCAACATCCTGGTGCGCATCGCCGTGGCCGCCGTCATCATGGGCGTGCAGGTGGCCATCTGCTACCGCGGCTACCGCGCCATCGCGAAGTTCGAACGCCTCACCATGCCTCCCACGATCATCGTGCTGGTGGCGATGTCCATCATCGCCTGGACGCACCTGAACATCAACTGGGGGTATGCAGGCCCGGCCGGCCACGTCCTGTCAGGCATGCCCCGCATTGCGGCCATGTCCGCGATCATGACCGTCATCGGCATCGGCTGGGGCATCGGCTGGTTCACGTACGCCCCCGACTACTCCCGCTTCGTCAGCCGCACCGTCAAGCCGGCCAAGCTGTTTCTGGTCAGCGTCCTGGGGCAGTTCCTGCCCGTCGTCTGGCTGGGCATCCTCGGCGCCAGCCTCGCGACAAAGAACGGCTCGGCCGATCCCGGGGAACTGATTGTCTCCAGTTTCGGCACCATGGCCATCCCGGTCATCCTGCTGGTGATCCACGGCCCCATCGCCACCAACATCATCAACCTGTACACCTTCGGCGTCGCCTTCCAGGCCCTTGATGTGAAGATCTCCCGCCGCAAGCTCTCGATCCTGGTCGGCATCCTGTCCATGGGCGCCGTGATCGCCTTCATGTTTGCCCAGGACTTTGCGGCGATCCTGGACACCTGGCTCGGCACGATTGTCGCCTGGGTCGCGACCTGGGGCGGCATCATGGCCGTCCACTACTTCATCTTTGAACGGCACCACAAGGACTATTCGTACTTGTTCCTGGACGCGAAGTCCACGTCCCTCAAGTCCGTCAATCCCATCGCCTTCATCGCCTTCTTCGCAGGCATCCTCATGACCTGGCTGTTCATGTACGGCGGGATGCCCATCCTTCAGGGTCCGGTCGCCACGGCCATGGGCGGGATCGACCTGTCCTGGCTGGCCGGTTCCGTGACCGCCGCCGGCGTGTACTTCGCCCTCGGCTACCCACGCTTCCGCAGGCGCATCAAGGCCGGCGTTCCGCTGGGCATCCGCGCAGGGCTGCACGAAGATGCCGTGCTGGCCGAGCACGGCGACGCCTGCGAGGACAGGCACGCGGAACCATCGCAGCTCATCTAGCCCCCAAAATTTCCCTTCCATCTACAAATCACGATCAATGCAAAGGAACACCCCGATGACCATCACCACCTCCCCGGCCGCGACGTCCGTCACCGAGCTCGAGCGCCTCAAGACCCTGCACAACGGCACCAAGGCGCCCCTGACCTTCACCGACGCCGAATTCGAACGCCGCCTGACCGGACTGCGCACCATCATGGCCGAAAAAAACCTCGACGCCGTCGTCCTGACCAGCTACCACAACATCAAGTACTACTCCGACTACCTCTTCACCTACTTCGGCCGCTCCTACGCCCTCGTCGTCACCCCCAACGACTCGGTCTCCATCACCGCCAACATCGACGCCGGCATGCCCTGGCGCACCAGCTACGGCGACAACATCGTCTACACCGACTGGCGCCGCGACAACTTCTACTTCGGCATCCAGGAAGCCCTCAACCGCCGCGGCATCAAGGCCACCCGCCTCGGCGTCGAAGACGACACCCTCCCCGTCCTGCTCCGCGACAAACTCCAGGCCGCCTTCCCCAACGCCACCCTCACCGACGTCTCCCAGGCCGCCATGCGCCAACGCATGATCAAGTCCGCCGAAGAAATCGAAGTCATCAAACACGGCGCCCGCATCGGCGACCTCGGCGGCGAAGCCATCAAGGCCGCCATCCGCGAAGGCATCAGCGAATACGAAGTCGCCCTCATCGGCACCGAAACCATGGTCCACGAAATCGCCCGCACCTTCCCCGACCAGGAAGTCCGCGACACCTGGGTCTGGTTCCAATCCGGCATCAACACCGACGGCGCCCACAACTGGGCCACCACCCGCAAACTCCAACAAGGAGACATCCTCTCCCTGAACTGCTTCCCCATGACCAGCGGCTACTACACCGCCCTGGAACGCACCCTCTTCCTCGGCGAACCCGACGCCCGCTCCCTGGAACTGTGGAACATCAACGTCGAAGTCCACGAACGCGGCCTCGAACTCATCAAGCCCGGCGCCGTCTGCAAGGACATCGCCGCCGAACTCAACGAAATCTACATCAGCCACAACCTCCTCCCCAACCGCACCTTCGGCTACGGACACTCCTTCGGCGTCCTCTCCCACTACTACGGCCGCGAAGCAGGCCTGGAACTGCGCGAAGACATCGACACCGTCCTCGAACCCGGCATGGTCGTCTCCATGGAACCCATGATCACCGTCCCCGACGGCCAACCCGGAGCCGGCGGCTACCGCGAACACGACATCCTCGTCGTCGGCGACACCACCGCCGAAAACATCACCAAATTCGGCTACGGCCCCAACAACAACATCATCAACCCCTAACACCCACCAGCTGCGGCGGCCACCCGCCGCCGCAGCGGTGGCCCGCACCAACCTGCCGGCCGCACGCGCGCCGTGCGGCAGGCAGGTGTACAGCACGCACAGCACGCAGAATTCAACGAGGAGCCACCCCCGATGGACAAGTCAGTATTCCTGGAAGACATGGACGCCTTCGCCTACCGCGAAGCCCTCGCGTCGGGGAAGGCCACCGTCCTCATCCCGGTCGGGTCGCTGGAGCAGCACGGACCACACCTGCCGCTCGGCACGGACACCGTCCTGTCCAAGCACTTCGCCGAGGGCATCGCCAGGCGGCTGGGGGCCCTCGTCGCACAGCCGATCGCCTACGGGTACAAGTCCCAGCAGAAGTCCGGCGGCGGAAACCACCTCCCGGGCACCACCAGCCTGGATGGCGCGGCCCTCATCGGCATGACGCGCAACCTGGTCAAGTCCTTCCTCAACCAGGGCATCCGGAACGTGGTGTTTGTCAACGGGCATTTCGAGAACTACCAGTTCCTGTACGAGGGCATTGACCTGGCACTGGAGGAGCTGGGGATCGGGCCGGGGGCCGAACAGAGCGTCCTGCTGCTTTCCTACTGGGACTTTGTCAGCCAGGAAACGCTCTCACAGGTCTACCCCGGCGGCTTCCCGGGCTGGGACATCGAGCACGGCGGGGTCCTGGAGACCTCGCTGATGCTTCACCTGGAGCCGGCCCGCGTTGCCATGGACCGACTGGTCGACGGCCCGGCCGCGGTGCTGCCGCGCTTCGACCGGCTCCCCGTGGTGCCGGAACGGACGCCGGCCACCGGATGCCTGTCCTCCGCCGCCGGCTCCAGCGCGGCCAAGGGCGAACTGCTCTACGGGCAGGTCGTGGCCGAGCTGGCCCTGGACCTGGCGGACGAACTGGCCCTGCAGCCCGAGGGGGTGCCCGCCTAGCCGGGAAGCATTGGAGCCAACTCGATTGCACACCTTGCAACAACGGCGCCGCACCGGGTAAATTCCCGGTGCGGCACGCAGTTCCCTGCCGCCGGCAGTTCCGATGTTCACCAAACCCTTGACAGTGATTCCGCCCACACATAATCTAGTGCAACAGCGTTGCACTCATTGCAACCCAAACTTTTTTGGTGGAACCCATGACAAATCACAAAAACCCCGGCACGGGCCGGACGGCAACGGTGCCGGCCGCCGACGGGCAATTGAGCATGAGCGGGCAGCTGCGCCCGGGCGGCGGCAACGGACTTGACGCCGGCACGCGGCGGCGCGTCATCACCGCCAGCTTCATCGGCAACTTTGTTGAATGGTTTGACTACGCCGTCTACGGCTACCTGGCAGCCACAATCGCCCACGCGTTCTTTCCCACGGCCGACAAGCAGACCGGGCTGCTGCTGACGTTTGGCGTCTTCGCCATCTCCTTCTTTGTCCGCCCGCTCGGCGGCTTCATCTGGGGCCAGATCGGTGACAAGGTGGGGCGCAAGAACGCACTGTCGCTCTCCATCCTGATCATGTCCGGCGCCACGTTCGCCATCGCCCTGATCCCCGGCTACAACACTGTGGGCCTGGCCGCACCCATCCTGCTGTTGGTGGTGCGTGTGGTCCAGGGCTTCTCCGCCGCCGGCGAGTACGCCGGGGCCTCGGCATTCCTGGTCGAGTACGCCCCGCCGAACCGGCGCGGCATTTACGCGGCCGTGGTGCCCGCCAGCACGGCCGCCGGCCTGCTGCTCGGCTCCCTCATCGCAGCCCTGCTGTCCATCACATTGACCACGGGACAGATGAACGACTGGGGCTGGCGCCTGCCGTTCCTGCTCGCCGCCCCCATGGGCCTGATCGGCAGGTACATCCGCACGAAGCTCGAAGACACCCCCGCCTTCCGCGCCATGGCGGAGAAGGACAACGCCGTCAAGGCCCCCGTCGCGGCGCTGTTCAAAAACCACTGGCAGGGCCTGCTGCTGGCGGTGGGCGCGGTGCTGCTCAACGCCGTCGGCTTTTACGTCATCCTCAGCTACATGCCCACATACCTGAGCGAGGAACTGGGCTTTGGCGCCGCGGAATCGTTCCTGGCCACCACCATTGCCCTGCTCACCTACATCGGCTTCATCTTCCTCACCGGCCTGGCGTCGGACAGGTTTGGGCGCAAGCGCGTGCTGATCACCGCTTCCGTGCTGTTCATCCTGCTGACGGTGCCAGCCTTCATGCTGCTGGACACCCGGAACTTCCTGGTGATCCTGCTGGTGCAGATCCTGCTCGGCGGCATGCTGACACTCAACGACGGCACCCTGCCCAGCTTCCTGGCCGAGCTGTTCCCCACACGCGTCCGCTACAGCGGCTTCGCCGTCAGCTTCAACCTGTCCAACGCCCTGTTCGGCGGCACCGCACCGTTCGTGGCAACGCTGCTCATCGCCACGTCCGGCTCGAAGCTTGCGCCCGGCTGGTACCTGGTGGCCGCGGCCCTGATCTCCCTGGTGGCCGTGCTGTGCGCCAAGGAAACGTCCAAGGAACCGCTGCAGGCCTGACGCGCCCGCCCAAATCCTTCCCTTCAATCAACACATCAAAAAAATAAGCAAAGGAACACCCCGATGACCATCACCACCTCCCCGGCCGCGACGTCCGTCACCGAGCTCGAGCGCCTCAAGACCCTGCACAACGGCACCAAGGCGCCCCTGACCTTCACCGACGCCGAATTCGAACGCCGCCTGACCGGACTGCGCACCATCATGGCCGAAAAAAACCTCGACGCCGTCGTCCTGACCAGCTACCACAACATCAAGTACTACTCCGACTACCTCTTCACCTACTTCGGCCGCTCCTACGCCCTCGTCGTCACCCCCAACGACTCGGTCTCCATCACCGCCAACATCGACGCCGGCATGCCCTGGCGCACCAGCTACGGCGACAACATCGTCTACACCGACTGGCGCCGCGACAACTTCTACTTCGGCATCCAGGAAGCCCTCAACCGCCGCGGCATCAAGGCCACCCGCCTCGGCGTCGAAGACGACACCCTCCCCGTCCTGCTCCGCGACAAACTCCAGGCCGCCTTCCCCAACGCCACCCTCACCGACGTCTCCCAGGCCGCCATGCGCCAACGCATGATCAAGTCCGCCGAAGAAATCGAAGTCATCAAACACGGCGCCCGCATCGGCGACCTCGGCGGCGAAGCCATCAAGGCCGCCATCCGCGAAGGCATCAGCGAATACGAAGTCGCCCTCATCGGCACCGAAACCATGGTCCACGAAATCGCCCGCACCTTCCCCGACCAGGAAGTCCGCGACACCTGGGTCTGGTTCCAATCCGGCATCAACACCGACGGCGCCCACAACTGGGCCACCACCCGCAAACTCCAACAAGGAGACATCCTCTCCCTGAACTGCTTCCCCATGACCAGCGGCTACTACACCGCCCTGGAACGCACCCTCTTCCTCGGCGAACCCGACGCCCGCTCCCTGGAACTGTGGAACATCAACGTCGAAGTCCACGAACGCGGCCTCGAACTCATCAAGCCCGGCGCCGTCTGCAAGGACATCGCCGCCGAACTCAACGAAATCTACATCAGCCACAACCTCCTCCCCAACCGCACCTTCGGCTACGGACACTCCTTCGGCGTCCTCTCCCACTACTACGGCCGCGAAGCAGGCCTGGAACTGCGCGAAGACATCGACACCGTCCTCGAACCCGGCATGGTCGTCTCCATGGAACCCATGATCACCGTCCCCGACGGCCAACCCGGAGCCGGCGGCTACCGCGAACACGACATCCTCGTCGTCGGCGACACCACCGCCGAAAACATCACCAAATTCGGCTACGGCCCCAACAACAACATCATCAACCCCTAACACCCACCAGCTGCGGCGGCCACCCGCCGCCGCAGCTGCACTTATTTAACCGACAGGTAGGGAAAGATGGTGTCCATGACTCCTCCGGCAACCACGGCAAATTCCGGCTCTTCCGACACGCGGGGAACCTCCGTCATTGTCAACGCCATCGCCGTCATGCGCTGCTTTTCCGCCCAGGAGCCGCTGCTGGGCGTGACGGAAATTGCCCAGCGGGTGGGCATGCACAAAAGCACCGTCTCCCGGATCCTGGCCACGCTGGAGCAGGAGGAGCTGGTGGAGCGGGACCCGGACTCCCGCCGTTTCAAGCTGGGCCTGGGCATCATCGCGGTGGCAGGCCCGCTGCTGGCCGAGCTGGAGGAACGGCGCGTGGCCTATCCGCTGCTGCGCCGGCTCACCGAACAGACGGGTGAAACGAGCGCCCTGATGGTGTGGAACGGGCGCGAATCCATGTGCGTGGAGCAGATCGCCAGCCCCCAGCAGGTCAAGCACACCACACCGCTCGGTGCCCGCTACCACGATGCCATGAGCGCATCTGTGCAGGTCTTCCTGTCCCTGGAACCGGAGGACCGGGTGCGCAGCCTGTTGCGCGACGGCACCCTCGCCTATGCCGGCCTGGACGACGCCGGGCTGGAGGCCTACCTCCTGCGGCTCGCGGACGTCGGCCGGCGCGGCTACGCGACCAACTACGGCGAGTCGGCGCTGGACGAGGTGGGCGTCGCCGCCCCGGTGTATGACCACCGCGGCAACCCCGTGGCCGCCGTCCTGATCCCGGCGCCGAAGTTCCGGGTCTCGCACGAGCGGCTGCTGACCCTCGGCGAGGCGTGTGCGGCCACCGCACGCCTGGTCACGAGCCGGCTCGGCGGCTGAGGCGGCACTCAGGCCAGCAGCGCGCAGGCTTCCTCCACGGTGTCCACCACGTGCACCTGCTCCGCCATCGCACGCCCGTTGGCCAGTGCCGAAAGCAGCGCCCGCACGGGCAGCTCCTCTTCCCAGTGCCGCCGGCCCACCAGGATCATCGGGGCCACCGCCTCCGCCGCCGCGTAGTAGTTCTCGCAGGCGTCCTGGAAGATTTCCTGCACCGTGCCGGCCGCGCCGGGCAGGAAGATGATGCCGCCGCCGGAGCGGGAAAGCAGCACGGCCTCCCGGATGGAATTGGTGAAATACTTGGCAATCCGGGTGGCGAAGGGGTTCGGCGGCTCATGGCCGTAAAACCAGGTGGGGACGCCCAGGCTGTCGGCCCCGCCCGGGAAATCGGCCAGCACCCGCCCCGCGGCGCGCACCCAGGCGGTGATGGACGGCCGGAAGCCGGGGACGGCGGACAAGGTGCGCAGGGCACGGTCCAGGGCGCCGTCGTCGTACACGGAAAGGTAGGCGCCCAGATTGGCGGCCTCCATGGTGCCGGGGCCGCCACCGGTCGCCACCAGCGCACCCCGGGCGGCCAGCATCCGGCCCAGCTGCGCCGCCCGGGCGTACCCGGCGCTGCCGCGGGCCTCGGCGTGCCCGCCCATGACGCCCACCACCGGTTTCCCGTCGGCGGCGCAGGCGTCCAGGAACTCGTCCAGGGCGCCGGAGATGGCGTGGTCGTGCATGGCGGTGGCGAGCGTGGCATCCAGTGCCCGCCCGTGGCCATCCTGCAACGTCCACTGGTAGATTTGCGCGTCCGGGACGGCCTCATATTCAGCCCCCGAAACCCCCGCATACAGTTCCCCGCCCGTATAAAGGTGCCCGCGGTAGGCGTTGAACGGAATGTTCGGCAGCGGGGGGAAAATCAGCGCGCCGCGTGCCCGCAGCTGACCCTCGACGCCTTTCGCAAACCGGCAGCCCATGAAGATTGCGCCTGAGGCGCCCAGCCGGGCCAGCTCAGCAGACCTCTGCTGCAGGTCCACCGACTGGAAGTGCCAGCCGTGCATCGAGGATGCGCCGCCAGCCATCAGCGCGTCGAAGCCGGCCAGGTCTTCGACGTCGACGGCCTTGTTGCGCGGGGCGCGGGATGGGGTCACGAACCCAGCTTAGCCATGACGACGCATTCGGTGCCGGAGCCGGATGCCGGTACGGTGTAAATGGCGGTTTTCCGCCGTCCCCGACCCAGAGGAGCACCCATGAAGGAAATCACCACCGCGGACGTCCTGGCTGCCGGCCCCGATGTGCAGCTCATCGACGTCCGGGAGGCCGACGAGACAGCCACCGGCATGATTGCCGGGGCCATTCACCTGCCCTCCGGCTCGGTCGTTGACCGTGCCGGCGAGCTGGACAAGTCCCGCCGTGTCATCGCCGTCTGCCACGGCGGCGGGCGCAGCGGCCGGATCGCCGCAGTCCTCACCGGGATGGGTTTCGACGCGGACACGCTGGTGGGCGGCATGAGCAATTGGGAGGCCGAGGGCCTGCCGATGGTCGCCCCGGAGTAGCCTTCCATCCCGGCGCGCTGCCGCCGGCTACCGGGGCAGCTGGCCGGTGGTTTCAGCCACTTCGGCCTCGAGTTCCTGGGCGAGTTCGCCGTGGCCGCCCATGGCTTCGAGTTCGTGGGCGAGCTCGGCCAGTTCGGCACCGCCGGCCATTTGGGCCG
>NZ_JAKZGX010000011.1:0-112727 GCF_024539665.1 Arthrobacter sp. STN4 | reverse complement strand
GACGAGTCCACCGAAAGGCACGTTTAACGAATCAACGGCCAGATCAAGGCTGAGTCACATCCGGGTGGATTCGCACCATCCTGCCAGCCGGTGCCAGACCAGCCAAATCCAATTAGAGATCAAGGCTAAGCTGGCTGGGTGATACACGCTCCCACCCAACGCACCCCCAAGCTCCTTGCCTATTCAGCCGTCATGGACGTCCTGCTGGTCGTCGTCTTTGCCCTGTCCGGCCGCAGCTCCCACCATGAGTCGCTGTCCGTGGGCGGCGTCTTCACCACTGCCTGGCCGTTCCTGGCCGCACTGGTCCTCGGCTGGCTGCTGACCCGCAACTGGCAGCGTCCCGTCTCCCTGTGGCCGGCGGGCGTCTGCATCTGGCTGATTACGGTGGCCGGCGGCATGGCGCTGCGCATCCTCTCGGGTGCCACCGCCGAAACGCCCTTTGTCATCGTGGCCACGATCGTGCTGGGCGTGTTTCTCCTGGGCCAGCGGCTCCTGGCCCGGCTGGCACGAAGGTACGGCCCGAAGCGTTGAACCGGGCCCCAAGTGGGCTACCATCAAAGTCGAACACCCCGCCACCGTGCCCCTGACGCAAAGGACCCCTCCCGTGATCACCGCCTTCGTCCTGATCAAGACCAACGCCTCCCGCATCCCCGAGGCCGCCCAGGAAATTTCCGAACTTGCCGGCATCAGCGAGGTTTACTCGGTCACCGGCGAATGGGACCTGATCGCCATTGCCCGCGTGCAGAAGCACGAGGACCTGGCCGACGTCATCGCCGACAAACTCTCCAAGGTCGACTCCGTGATGTCCACGACAACACAGATCTCCT
The DNA here is from genome assembly GCF_024539665.1 of Arthrobacter sp. STN4. Lineage (NCBI taxonomy): Bacteria > Bacillati > Actinomycetota > Actinomycetes > Micrococcales > Micrococcaceae > Arthrobacter > Arthrobacter sp. STN4. The sequence continues at coordinate 111,900 of NZ_JAKZGX010000011.1, read as the reverse complement.
TCCGGGCCTATTCCCAGCATGACCTCGACGCGGCCTTCGCACTCGGCTTCGACGGCTAGCAGGCAGCCTGTGCCGGGAACGCCGCCGCGGCGGCGTTCCCGGCACTTTCTGCGTTTAAGCCTGTCCGGTGCTCAGTGCCACCCAGCGCTTGAGCACGCCGGCCGCCGCTCCCCCGTCAATCGACGCTTCGGCACGGGCCACGGCAAACCTGATCCGGTCCTCGAGCGTGCCCTTGGCGTCCTGGTCGTAGGCCACGAGGCCTGCGGCCGCATTAAGTACGACGGCGTCACGCACGGGACCGCGCTCCCCGTCCAGGACACGGCGCACCACCCCGGCGTTGTAGTCGGCGTTCTTGCCACGCAGGTCATCGATGGTGGCCCGCGGGATGCCGACGTCGAGGGGGTCAAACCCGGACTCCACCACGGCGCCGTCCCGGACCTCCCACACGCGGGAGGGTCCCGTCGTCGTCAGTTCATCCAGGCCGTCGCTGCCGCGGAACACCAGGGCACGCACGCCGCGGGCCGCCAGCACGCCAGCCACCAGCGGCGCCAGCCGCGTGTCCGCGACACCGATGGCCGAGGCAGCCACGTGGGCGGGGTTGGTGAGCGGGCCGAGCAGGTTGAAGGCGGTGGGCACGCCCAGCTGGGCCCGCGCCGGGGCCGCGTGGCGCATCGAGGGGTGGAAGAGGTTCGCGAAGCAGAACGTGATGCCCACCTCCACGGCGGCCCGTTCCACCAGTTCCACCGACTGGTCCAGGCGGACGCCGAGCGACTCCAGGACGTCCGCGGACCCTGCGGCCGAGGACGACGCGCGGTTGCCGTGCTTGACCACGGTGGCCCCGGCGCCGGCACAGACCATCGCCGCCATGGTCGAGATGTTGACGGTGTTGAGCCGGTCTCCCCCGGTGCCCACGATGTCCAGCGCCTCGCCGGTGATCGCCAGCGGCCTGGCATTGAACAGCATGGCCTCGACCAGGCCGTTCACTTCCTCGACGGTCTCCCCCTTGGCGTGCAACGCCACAAGGAAGCCGGCGATCTGCACGTCAGAGGCGTTTCCTGCCATGATGGTGTTCATGGCCCACTCCGTCTGCGCGGAGGAAAGATTGTTGCCCCTGATCAATGAGGCGATGAGATCCGGCCAGGTCGGGGCTGCGGCCAGGGGGCCATCTTGAGGGTTCACCCTCTCGATGTTAGACGAAACAGCGGCACTCCATGCGATTGTGACCATTGACACCACGGCCATGCTATGCATGGCCATCTGGATTAAGCCTGGGAATCAGCCGGAATTTCGCAGGTTTGTAGAAAAAGATCGCCGATTCGGCATTTCGCATTGGGAACTCAGGCGATTTACAGACATAATGTCTATGTGACAACCGCGACCCATGCCCCCAGTATCCCGGCGCATCCGACGCTGAACCGCCCCAACATGGTTTCTGTAGGAACCGTGGTTTGGCTGTCCAGCGAGTTGATGTTCTTCGCCGGCCTTTTTGCCATGTACTTCACGCTCCGCTCCACCACCGGTGGGCTGTGGGCGGAAGAAACGGCCAAGCTGGAAGTTCCCTTCGCCCTGGTCAACACCCTCGTCCTGGTCTCAAGCTCCTTTACTTGCCAGATGGGTGTGTTCGCCGCGGAGAACCTCCAGCCCCGCCGCATCGGCAGCCGCCTCCAGTTCACCCGTTGGGGAATGACTGAATGGTTCCTGCTGACCTTCATCCTCGGTGCCATCTTCGTGGCCGGCCAGTCAACCGAATACGCGACGCTGACCTCCGAGCACATCACCCTCAGTTCAAACGCCTATGGCTCCGCCTTCTACATCACCACCGGCTTCCACGGCCTGCACGTGATCGGCGGGCTCATCGCCTTCCTCCTTATCATTGGGCGCGCCTACGCCGCGAAGAAGTTTGGACACTTCGAGGCAACCAGCGCCATCGTTACCTCGTACTACTGGCACTTCGTCGACGTTGTGTGGATCGGCCTGTTCTTGGTCATCTACATCCTGAAGTAGGCTGGCAAACAGTTTTCTTCTACACGACGCAGAATTAGCATTTGCGGCTCTCACCAGAGGCTGCTGGATATAGATCAAAGGAACCACCAAGTGAAGGCACTTTCGCAGAAGCGACGTCATCCGCTGGCAGCAATAGCGCTGCTGGTGCTGGGGCTCATGCTTACCGGCGGGCTGTACGCCGTTGTCACAACAGTGAACCAGGCCAAGGCTGACACCACCACGTTTACCGCCGGCCAGGCCCACGAGGGCGAGAAGCTGTTTGTGGCCAACTGCGCCACCTGCCACGGCCTCGGTGCCAAGGGCACGGAAAACGGCCCCTCCCTGGCAGGCGTCGGCGCTGCGGCAGTCAGCTTCCAGGTCGGCACGGGCCGCATGCCCATGCAGATGCAGGGCCCGCAGGCCCTCCAGAAGCCGGCCCAGTTCAACGCCGACCAGACCAACGAACTCGCAGCCTACGTCGCCACCCTCGGCAACGGCCCGGGCATCCCCGAAGCGCAGTACCTTGACGGCAAGGGAGACGCCACCAAGGGTGGCGAGCTGTTCCGCGTCAACTGCGCCATGTGCCACAACGCTGCAGCTGCCGGCGGCGCCCTGACCCGCGGCAAGTTTGCACCGGCCCTGGCCGGCGTGTCCAACGACCACATTTACGAAGCGATGGTCACCGGTCCGCAGAACATGCCGGTCTTCAACGACGCAAACATCACCCCGGAAGGCAAGCGGGACATCATCACGTTCCTGAACACCATCGAGCACCAGGGCTCCCCCGGTGGAGCCGCTCTCGGCTCCCTTGGCCCGGTCTCCGAAGGCCTGTTCCTGTGGACGGCCGTCCTCGGCGTGGTCATCGGCTTCACGGTCTGGCTGACGTCCAGGACTTCCTGACCGGCCTCCACAAGATTTTGGCTGCCCCAGGCAGCCGCGCGAAACATACATTACGACCCCGGGAAAGTACCGGGATAAGAGAAGGATGAGGGGATTATGGGCAACCATAGTGACGGCACGCCGGCCAGTTCGGGCGCCGTAGCTAAGGCTGGTCACGAAGAGGTGGAGAAGTTCCAGGACCCGGGACTTCCGCCACATCGTTTGCGACTGGCTGACACGGACCCCAAGGCAGCAAAGCGGGCCGAGCGCCAGGTGGCAATCCTGTTTGGGATTTCCGTCATCGGCACCCTGCTCTTCTTCTTTGCCTACTTTGGCATTCGCCTGGACCAGACACTGACCACCCTGCACCTCCAGAACATGTTCCTGGGCCTGGGCGTCGGTTTCGCCATGCTGGGCATTGGAACGGGCATCGTGCATTGGGCCAGGGCCCTCATGCCCGACCATGAAGTTTCCGAGGAACGCCACGCCCTGCGCACCGAAGACGACCGCGTCGCGGCCGTGCAAATCGTTGACGACATCATTGAAGAAACCGGCATCAAGCGCCGTCCCCTGATCCGCAACACCCTGATCGGCGCCATGGCGCTGGCACCGCTGCCGGCCATCGCCATCCTTCGCGACCTCGGCCCGCTGCCCGGCAACGACCTGCACCACACCCTGTGGAAGGCCGGCGAACGCCTGGCCCGCGACCCTGACGGCACGCCGATCAAGGCTGCCGACGTGACCAACGGTTCCGTTTTCCACGTCATCCCCGAGTCGCTGAACAACCTGACTGAGGGCAAGCTGGAAGAGAAGGCCAAGGCTGCTGTGCTGCTGGTCCGCCTGGATCCCAGCGAACTGCACCCGTCTCCCGGCCGCGAGGACTGGTCCTACAACGGCATCGTTGCGCACTCCAAGATCTGCACGCACGTCGGTTGCCCCGTGGCCCTCTACGAGCAGCAGACACACCACCTGCTGTGCCCCTGCCACCAGTCGACGTTCGACCTGACGCAGGAGTGCAAGGTGATCTTCGGCCCGGCCGTCCGCCCCTTGCCCCAGCTGCCCATCACGGTGGACAGTGAAGGCTACCTGGTCGCACAGAGCGACTTCCACGAACCTGTCGGACCGAGCTTCTGGGAGCGTGGCTAATCATGAGTTCTGCAACGCAATCACCGTACAAGGCCAAGACCTCGACGGGCCGCATCACCGACTTTGTTGACCAGCGCGTGGGGGGCTCCGGCATCCTTCGCGAGTTTGGACGGAAGGTTTTCCCCGACCACTGGTCCTTCATGTTCGGCGAGGTGGCACTGTACACCTTCGTCATCCTGCTGCTCTCCGGCACCTTCCTGACGCTCTTCTTTGACCCGTCCATGGCGGAGACGCATTACAACGGCAGCTACGTCCCGCTCAAGGGGCTGCAGATGTCGGTGGCGTATGACTCCACCCTGAACATCTCCTTTGACGTCCGCGGCGGGCTGTTCATGCGCCAGGTGCACCACTGGTCGGCGCTGCTCTTCGTGGCCGCCGTCTCGGTGCACATGCTGCGCGTGTTCTTCACCGGCGCCTTCCGCAAGCCGCGCGAACTGAACTGGGTGGTCGGCGGCATCCTGCTGATCATGTCCATGGCTGAAGGCTTCACCGGCTACTCGCTTCCCGATGACCTGCTGTCCGGCAACGGCCTGCGCATCATCGACGGCGTGATCATGGCCATCCCGGTGGTCGGAACCTACATTTCCTTCTTCCTCTTTGGTGGCGAGTTCCCCGGAACCGTCATCATCAGCAGGCTCTACATGTTCCACATCATGCTGATCCCGGCCATCATCCTGTTGCTTGTGGCGGTGCACCTGTTCATGGTGGTTGTGCACAAGCACACCCAGTACCCCGGCCCGGGACGCAGCGACCGCAATGTGGTCGGCTACCCGCTCGGACCGGTATACGCCGCCAAGGCCGGTGGATTCTTCTTCATCATCTTCGGCATCATCGCCTTCGTCGCCGCCCTGTTCACGATCAACCCGATCTGGAACTACGGTCCATACGACCCGTCCCCCATCTCCGCCGGCACCCAGCCTGACTGGTACATCGGCTGGGTCGACGGTGCCCTGCGCCTCATGCCGGGCTGGTTGTTCAACATCCCGATGGAATGGAACATCCCACTCCCCTGGGGCGTCAACACGCTGAGCCTGAACATCCTACTGCCAGCCCTGGTGCCTGCCGGCATCGTGTTCATCCTCCTGTTCACTTACCCCTGGATCGAACGCTGGGTCACCCGCGACGACCGCGAGCACCACGTGCTGGACCGCCCGCGCAACGCGCCGACCCGTACGGCCATCGGCGTGTCAGGGTTCATCTTCTACTGCGTCATGTGGGCGGCTGCAAGCTCCGACCTGATCGCCACCCACTTCCAGGTCTCGCTGAACGACGTCACGTACTGGCTGCGTGCACTGTTCTTCGCCGGTCCCATCCTGGGCTTCATCGTGACCAAGCGTGTGGCCCTGGCGCTGCAGCGCAAGGATCGTGAGATTGCCCTGCATGGCCGCGAGACGGGCCGCATTGTGCGCCTGCCGCACGGCGAGTTCCAGGAGATGCACGCCCAGCTGGACGACTACAAGCGCTACCGGCTGGTCAGCTACGAGTCACCCGTTGCCGAGGAAGGCATCCCCAACGAAAACGGGATTGTGACCAAGACGGAAAAGCGGCGTGCAGCACTGAGCCGTTTCTTCTTCGAGGACCGGGTTGCCCCGGCAACCCCGGCGGAACTGGAAGCCGGACACGGCCACCACGAGGCCATCGAGTCCGCCGAAGAGCACAAGCCGGTGTCCCGCTACTAGGCACCAACGGCTTTCACTGCCTGACTGTCCGGAAGGGCGGCTCCCCCCGGGGAGCCGCCCTCTCGCGTTTAAGCATGGCCGGCCGCCATGGAAAACATGGCGCCGCAGGCCCGCAAGGGCCCCTGGAACGCCCCGCAGCCTCCCCCGCTAGTAGCCGCGGCGGATGCGCACCCCGGGGCGCTGCAGGGGCACCCGCAGCTTGTAGCGGTCGGCGCGGTAAAAGGAGATGGAATAATCCACGGACGACTGCGAAACGAAGGCATGGCGCTCCATGCGCAGGACCGGGGCCCCGACGTCGACCTTCAACAGCCGCGCGATGGAAGGGGTCGCGGCATTGGCCTCCACAATGTCCTCCCCCCACTCGATCACGAGCCCGTAGCGCTCACTCAAAAGGTTGTACAGCGAAGTGGGCGGGCCCTGCTCCAGGATTCCGGGAACGCGCCAGGCAGGGATGAAGTTCTCATCGACGCTCATGGGCTCCTCATCGGCCAGCAGGAGCCGCCGGAAGCGGATGACCGGCTGGCCTTCCTCCATTTGGAGCTCACGGGCCAGACGGGCCGTGGCCGGAATCTGCTCGAAGGACAACGTCCGCGCCGCCGGACGCATGCCGCGGCGCTGCATCTCCTCGGAGTAGGAGGTGAGCTTGACCTGGACATCGAGTTTTTCGTGGGAGACGAAGGTGCCCACCCCCACCACCCGGTCCAGCAGTTCCTCGTCCACCAATGCCTCGATGGCATGCCGGACAGTCATCCGCGCCACGCCGAAATGCTCGGCAAGATCCCGTTCGGAGGGCAGCTGGCTGCCCGCCTTCGCCAGGCCCGTCACATAGGCACGGAAGAGCTCCCGGAGCTGGATGTGCACGGAGACACCCGAGTCGCGTTCCAGGTGCCCTGGGACGCTTGCTGCCGGCGGTACTGGGTAACCCATGAAACTCCTTTGTTGGCCATTTCCAGCCTAAAACACGACTACTCTCAATATGTAAAGCAACTACCGCCAAGGAGCGAGCAATGTACACCCGGAAAGCCACCATAGCGGCCAGTGTGGGCCTCCACGCGCGGCCGGCTGCGGTCTTTGTCCGTGCCGTCAACGCAACGGGACTGCCAATCACCCTTGCCAGGGAGGGCCTGGAGCCCGTGGACGGCCGTTCGCTCCTGGAGGTCATGACGGCAGACTTCGCGTGCGGCACCGAAGTGGTGGTCTCCGTCGCCGCATCGGTGCAGGACGACGGCGCCACCCGGGCGGCCGTGGACGGACTCGCCGAGCTTCTGGCCACCGACCTCAAGGACCCCACCCTGAACCATCCGCGCTGAACAGGCCCTCCCGGGGTGCTTGGCCGCCGGCAGCATCCCGCGCCGGAACCGATCCCCGGTGTGGTTCGTGGATTAAAGCCAGGATTAAAGGCAAAGGGCCCGTCCCCCACTTGAAAGTGGGGGACGGGCCCTTTGTCGCTGTGCGGGTTCACACACCGCGGGACGTTGTTTCCCGGGCTAGTGTGCGTGGTCTCCGCGGCTGTATTCGTACACCCAGCCAACCAGTGCGATCACTGCCAGGCCGGCGCCGAAGAAGACGATCCACCAGCCCACTGCCAGGCCCATGAAACCGGACGCGGCAGCCAGCCCCAATACCAGCGGCCACCAGCTCCAGGGGCTGAAGTGGCCCTGTTCACCGGAGCCCTCGTGCACTTCAGCGTCCACCCTGTCCTCAGGACGGGGACCGACGCGGTTGCCGGTGTAGTACGAATACGCACCGATCATCAGGCACATGCCAGCCAGCAGGTAAAGCGCCAGGTAGCCGACGTGTTCGTGCCAGCCGACCATGAAGCCGTACACCGTTCCGACGGGGATGAAGAAAAGACCGATAAGGATAAAGAGCCAGGATTCTACCTTCACTGGGCATCTCCCTTCGATGACGCGGCCACGGGTGCCGGCTGGTAGTGCGGTGCCAGTTCCGGGTGGTGCAGGTCAAGTGCGGGACGCTCGGAACGGATGCGCGGCAGGGACGTGAAGTTGTGGCGCGGCGGCGGGCAGGACGTGGCCCACTCCAGCGAGGCACCAAAGCCCCAGGGGTCGTCAACTTCAACCTTCTTGGCACTGCGCCAGGTGATGTACACGTTCCAGAACCACGGGATCATGGACGCGCCAAGCACGAACGAGGAGATTGTGGAGAACTGGTTCATCCAGGTGAAGCCATCCTGCGGCATGTAGTCCGCGTAGCGGCGGGGCATGCCCAGCACGCCGAGCCAGTGCTGGATCAGGAACGTTCCGTGGAAGCCGAGGAACAGCATCCAGAAGTGGATCTTGCCCAGGCGCTCGTTGAGCATCTTGCCGGTCCACTTGGGCCACCAGAAGTAGAAGCCGGCGAACATGGCGAACACCACCGTGCCGAAGACCACGTAGTGGAAGTGCGCCACCACGAAGTAGGTGTCCGAAACGTGGAAGTCCAGCGGCGGGGAGGCCAGGATGATGCCGGTCAGGCCGCCGAAGAGGAACGTGACGATGAAGCCGAGGCTCCACAGCATGGGCGTCTCAAAGGTCAGCGAACCGCGCCACATGGTGCCGATCCAGTTGAAGAACTTCACGCCGGTTGGAACGGCGATCAGCATCGTCATGAAGGAGAAGAACGGCAGCATGACCTGGCCGGTGACGTACATGTGGTGGGCCCACACCGTCACGGACAGGGCCGCAATGGAAATGGTGGCGAAGACCAGGCCCTTGTAGCCGAAGACGGGTTTCCGGCTGAAGACCGGGAAAATTTCGGACACGATGCCGAAGAACGGCAGGGCAATGATGTATACCTCGGGGTGGCCGAAGAACCAGAACAGGTGCTGCCACAGCATGGCACCGCCATTTTCCGGATCAAAGATGTGCGCCCCGAAGCGGCGGTCGGCACCCAGGGCGAACAGGGCGGCGGCCAGCGGCGGGAACGCCATGAGGACCAGGATGGCCGTGATGAGCGTGTTCCATGTGAAGATGGGCATCCGCCACATGGTCATGCCGGGGGCACGCAGGGTGATGATCGTGGTGATGAAGTTGACCGAACCAAGAATCGTGCCAAAGCCCGACAGGGCCAGGCCAAACACCCACAAGTCGCCACCGACACCGGGGCTGAACGTCGTGTTGGACAGCGGTGCGTAGGCAAACCAGCCGAAGGCGGCAGCACCCTGCGGGGTGATGAAGCCGGAGACTGCAATGGTGCTGCCAAACAGGAAGAACCAGAAGGCCAGTGCGTTCAGGCGTGGGAATGCGACGTCAGGCGCACCGATTTGCAGCGGCATGATCACATTTGCGAAGCCGGCAAAGAGCGGGGTGGCAAACATGAGCAGCATGATGGTGCCGTGCATGGTGAACAGCTGGTTGTACTGATCCTTGGTCTGCAGGATCTGCATGCCGGGCTCAAACAGCTCCGCCCGGATGATGAGCGCCATGACGCCACCAAGACAGAAGAAGATAAATGAGGCGATCAGGTACATGTAACCGATCGTCTTGTGGTCGGTGGACGTAATCCAGTTGACGACAATGCGTCCCTTGGACACGGGGACCACCCTAGGAGCAGCTGAACTGACTTCAGCTGCCGAGTACTCGAGTGTAGACACTTTCCTCTTCCCCCCTACTTCTGGTTCTGGTTCGGATTGCGGTCATACTTGCCGCCAAGATGGCCAACCTGGCCTTTGGCCTGCAGGGAGGCCATGTGGGCTTCAAACTCAGCCTCCGTAACCACCTTGACGTTGAAGAGCATCTCCGAGTGGTACTCGCCACACAGCTCCGCGCACTTGCCGTCGTACTCGCCGAGGGCGGTGGGCGTCAGTGTCATGTAGTTGGTGACGCCGGGGAGGACGTCCTTCTTGTCCAGGAACGCCGGCACCCAGAAGGAGTGGATGACGTCACGGGAGTTGAGCTGCAGTTCAACGCTCTTGTTGATCGGCAGGTACAGGGTGGGAAGTGTCGACTTGTCGAACGTCTTGCCGTCCAACTGCGCCTGGACGCCTACGTCGTAAACGGGCTCGGCAACGTTGCTGCCCTGCAGGTAGTTGAAGTCCCAGGACCATTGCTTGGCCCGGACGTCTACGGTGAGGTCCGGATGGGATACCCGTGCATTGATGGACTGCTGCTGGACGTCGGTGAAGTGGAAGAACACGAGCACCATGAAAAGCGGCACCAGCACGTAGAACACCTCCAGGGGGAGGTTGTAGCTGGTTTGGCGGGGGAAGCCGGTGGCCCCCTTGCGGCGGCGGTAGGCGATGATGCACCAGATGATCAGGCCCCACGTAATAAGGCCAATGATCAAAACCGTGATCCAGGTGTTGACCCACAGGTCAATGATCCCTGCCGTGTGGTTGGTCGTTTCACGGGTGGATGGCAACCAGCCATTCTTATTCTCTGCCGTACATCCAGACAAAGCTAACGCTCCGGCAATGGCCAGCCCGGCTATGGGGATGACTTTTGCGCGTCGGCTGCCGGTTCGGTCCTGCGAACTCACAGACGGCCCTTCCTCTTGTTACTGCGCACCGGGCAGGCTTGGGACCTGCGGTGCGAAACGGGTTTTACTACTCGATGTAGAGCTTACCGCCATGGCGCGCCAAATGCGCACCAAACCCACCGTGCGTCGGCAGCAAAAACGAAAAACCGCCGGCGGGCCCCCCATCGGGTACGAGTGCTTGGTTAGTGGAACGAGTCGCCACAGGCACAGGAGCCTCCGGCGTTCGGGTTGTCAATGGTGAAGCCCTGTTTGGAAATGGTGTCTTCAAAGTCGATGCTGGCACCATCCAGGTAAGGCACGCTCATCTTGTCGATGACCACCTCGACGCCGTCAAACTCACGGACTGCGTCGCCATCCAGGAGGCGCTCGTCAAAGTAGAGCTGGTAGATCAGTCCGGAGCAACCGCCGGGCTGCACGGCAACACGCAGGCGCAGGTCGGTGCGGCCTTCCTGTTCAAGCAGGCTGCGCACCTTTCCGGCGGCAACGTCGCTGATCTGCACGCCGTGGCTGGGCAGTTCAGCCACATCAACGGCAGTGGTGGTGTCTTCGTGGGCATTTGCGGTCATGGCATTTCCTTACGTGGGGTACAAATACATGCTACGTCGGGCCCGGCACGGGCGCTAACCATTTCAACCAAGCGCCTGCCGGTTGTGTTCCCGCGCACTGTCACGGCGGGCGGGAACGGCGGCTATCCCGCAGCGGGCCTGTTCATGGCGGCCAGCAGGAGCGCCTCGGCGGTGATGGCCTTTTCAAAGTCACCCAGGTGGAGCGATTCGTTGGCGCTGTGCGCCCGGGAATCGGGGTCCTCCACACCTGTGACCAGAATCTGTGCCGACGGGAACACCTCGTTCAGGTCTGCAATGAAGGGGATGGAGCCGCCCATGCCGCTCTCCACGGCAGGGACGCCCCAGGACTCCCCCAGCGCCCACAAGGCGGTCCGCGCGGCCGGGGCCCTGGTGTCGGTGGCGAAGGGCTGGCCGGCCTCCCCCGGGGTGAAGGTGACACGGGCACCGAACGGTGCGTGCTTGTGGACATGTGCGGCCAGCGCTGCCATGGCGGCCTGCGGGTCCTGTCCCGGTGCCAGGCGCAGGCTGACCTTCGCGCGGGCCGCCGGCAGCAGCGTGTTCGAACTCATGGCCACGGACGGGATGTCCATGCCGATGATGGACAGGGCCGGCTTGTCCCAGAGGCGGGACGTGATGCTGCCGGTGCCGGCCAGGGTGGCGCCGTCCACGACGGCGGCGTCGGCCCGGAAGGCCGCCTCCGGGTAGTCCAGGACTGCGTGCTCCCCCGTGGCCAGGCCCTCGATGGCGACGGAACCGGCGTCGTCGTGGAAGGTGGCAATCAAGCGGGCCAGCAGCGTCGGCGCATCCAGGATGGGACCGCCAAACATGCCGGAGTGCACGGCGTGGTCCAGCACGCGGACCTCCACGGTGCCATCGGCCAGGCCGCGGAGGCTCGTGGTGAGGGCCGGAACGCCAACCTTCCAGTTGGCGGAGTCGGCGACGACTATGACATCGCCGGCCAGGAGCTCGCGGTGGGTCTGCAGGAAGGTGCGGAACGTTGGCGAACCCGCCTCCTCCTCGCCTTCAATGAACAGGGTGACGCCGAGCCCGAAGTCCGCGCCCAGCACCTCCTGGACCGCGCGCATGGCACCGATGTGGGCCATGATCCCGGCCTTGTCGTCCGCGGCACCGCGCCCGAAGAGGCGCCCGCCCTTCTCGACGGCCGCGAACGGCTCGGTCTCCCACAACGCCGGGTCGCCGGGTGGCTGGACGTCGTGGTGGGCGTAGAGGACCACGGTCGGGTGGCCGGGACGGGCCCGCTTGCGGGCGACGACGGCGGGCCCGCCGGGCGTACCGTCGTCCTTGTTGACGCGCAGGACCTGCACGTCCTCCAGGCCCAGTCCGCGGACCAGGTCCGCCACCGCCGCCGCGCTGCGGTCCAGCGCGGCGGGGTCAAAGGCGTCCCAGGCGATGCCCGGGATGGCGACAAGGTCCTTCAGCTCGGCGACGGTGGCGGCAAAGTTGCGGCCAACGCTGGCCCGCAGCCCGTCGACGGGGACCCCGGCGCCGGGACCGGCATGGGAAGGGGAAAGGGTTTGATCAGTCATGATGGCCAGCCTACCGCCGCGGACGCAGGCACTTCGTCAGGGAGCGGCCCGCTTCCGGGGTATCCTTTACGGGTGTTTGGACGTAAGAAAGATCAAGCCCCCGACCCGCAGGCCACGCCTGCCCCCTCCGCGCCGATTGACAGGTCCCGGGACCCGCAGTCGGCCAAGGGCGTACCCACGCCTTCGCGCAAGGAACGGGAGGCCGCCCGCAAGCGGCCCCTGGTCCCGAACGACCGTGCCGCAGCCAAGGAGGCTGCCCGCGACGCCCGCCGCGAAGAGCAGGCCCGCATGCGCCGCGCCCTCGACACCGGCGAGGAACGCTTCCTGCCGATCCGCGACAAGGGACCGCAAAAGCGCTTTGCCCGCGACTTTGTGGACGCCCGCTTCAGCCTCGGTGAATACGTCATGTTCCTGGCACTGGCGATCGTCATTCTCACGGTGGTCATTCCCTCCACGAACGGTTCGCAGGTCTACATCTTCCTGCTGTTCTGGGTCATGGTGGCCGGCGTGGCCATCGACGCCTGGTTCATGTCCCGCAAGCTCAAGCGCCAGCTCGTGGCAAAGTTCAAGACGGTCGACTCCGGCGTGGTCTGGTACGGCACGATGCGCTCGCTGCAGTTCCGCCGCCTGCGCCTGCCCAAGCCCATGGTCAAGCGCGGGGAATGGCCCAGCTGACCCCTGCCCCGCCTTCACCACTGCCAGCCAGGCACGCTACGCGCCGGACGCTTCCCCACGGAAGGGTCCGGCGTCGTGCTTTAAGCGCCGCCGGCGCCCGCTTCGCTTGGCGGGGCCCTTCGGCCGCTAGGCTGGGGTGCATGGAATACCGCTACCTGGGCCGTTCGGGCCTGAAAATCACTGAAATCACCTACGGCAACTGGCTGACCCACGGATCCCAGGTGGAGAACGACGTCGCCGCCTCCTGCGTGCGCGCGGCGCTCGACGCCGGCATCAGCACCTTCGACACGGCAGACGCCTACGCGAACGGCAAGGCCGAAGAGGTGCTTGGCGCAGCGCTGGCCAACGAACGCCGCGAGTCCCTGGAAATCTTCACCAAGGTGTACTGGCCGGTGGGGCCGAAGGGGCCCAACGACGCCGGGCTCTCCCGCAAGCACATCATGGAGGGCATCAACGGCTCGCTGCGCCGCCTGGGCATGGACTATGTGGACCTGTACCAGGCGCACCGCTTTGATCATGAGACGCCGTTGGAGGAGACCATTGCCGCCTTTGCCGACGTCGTGCGCCAGGGCAAGGCACTCTACATCGGCGTCAGCGAGTGGACGGCGGACCAGATGCGCCGCGGCCAGGCACTGGCCCGTGACGCAGGCTTTTCACTGGTGTCCAACCAGCCGCAGTACAACGCGCTGTGGCGCGTGATTGAGCCCGAGGTCATCCCCGCGGCCAGGGAACTGGGCATGTCCCAGGTGGTGTGGTCGCCGATGGCCCAGGGCATGCTCTCCGGCAAGTACCTCCCGGGGCAGCCCGCGCCCGCCGGTTCCCGCGCCACGGACGAGCACGGCGGCAAGTCCACGATCAGCCGTTACCTGGACGACACCATCCTGGAGAACGTGCAGAAACTGCGTCCGGTCGCCGAGGAACTGGGACTGTCAATGGCGCAGCTGGCCATCGCCTGGGTGCTGCAGAACGACAACGTGGCCACGGCGCTCGTGGGTGCCTCACGGCCCGAACAGGTGGCGGAGAACGTGAAGGCCTCCGGCGTGAAGATCCCGGCGGAGCTCATGGCCGCCATTGATGCGGCACTGGCCCCCAGCATCATCAACGACCCCGCCCAGACGGTCAGCCCGGCCTCGCGCCCGGCCTGACGCCAAGCCTGATGCCAAAAACGGCCCGGCCCCGGAGCTGGGAATCCCTCGCTCCGGGCCAGGCCTTCGCTTTTCGGCGGCGCTACCGCCGCAGCGCCGCGAGTTCCTTGTTGATGCGGGCCGCCCAGAACGGGCCCTCGTACAGGAATGCCGTGTAGCCCTGGACCAGCGTGGCACCGGCATCGAGGCGCTCCTGCACTTCGGTGCCGGTTTCCACCCCGCCCACCGAGACCAGGACCAGCCGGTCCCCCACGGCGGCCTTCAGCTGCCGGAGAACGTCCAGGGACCGCGCCTTCAGCGGCGCGCCGGACAGCCCGCCGGCGCCCTTTGCCTCCACCAGGGCCGCCGGGCTGGCCAGGCCATCGCGGCTGATGGTGGTGTTGGTGCAGATGATCCCGTCGAGGCCCAGGTCCAGTGCCAGCGCCGCAACGTCGGCCACGTCCGCATCGGAAAGGTCGGGGGCAATCTTGACCAGCAAGGGCACGTGCCGTCCCGCCGCGGAGTCCGCCGCCTCACGTACGCCGGACAACAACGGACGCAGCGTTTCGACGTTTTGCAGCAGGCGCAGCCCTGGCGTGTTTGGGGAACTGACATTGACCACCAGGTAGTCGGCGGACGGCGCCAGGGTGCGGGCACTGACGAGGTAGTCGGCCACCGCGTCGTCCAGCTCCACGGCCTTGGTCTTGCCAATGTTCACCCCCACCACGGGGCGCACGGCCGGATAGCTGCCGCCCAGCTCGGCCAGCGCCCTGGCGAGGCGCGGCGCCACGGCCGCGGCGCCGTCGTTGTTGAAGCCCATGCGGTTGATGACGGCCCGGTCCTCCACGAGCCGGAACAGGCGCGGCTGCGGGTTCCCGGGCTGCGGGCGGCCGGTGATGGTGCCGACCTCGATGTGGCCGAACCCGAGGTTGGCCAGGGCGTTGATGCCCTTGCCTTCCTTGTCGAAGCCGGCGGCCAGGCCGAACGGGGTGGGAAAGGTGAGCCCGAAAGCGGTGGTCTGCAGCGACGGGGACGGGGCGAACATGCGCCGCAGCACGGCGCCTGCGCCAACGCGGTGCGCGGCCTTGATCAGCGTGAAACCGATCTTGTGCGCCCGTTCGGCGTCCATCCAGGAAAAGCAGAGCCGAAAAAAAGTGGGGTATATGCGCATGCCACCAGTTTTCCGTCTCGCGGGCGCATCTGCAAAACGTCCGGCCCTGCGCGTCATGCCGGCGCGCCAGGCGCTAGCATGGCGGGATGGAAAGCAATGGCGTTGAGTCCACGTTCCACGCCGATGTTGTGGTGGTGGGTGCCGGGCTGTCCGGGCTGGTCTGCGCGGCCGAGGCCTACAACGCCGGACGCCGGGTGCTGGTGCTGGACCAGGAACCGGAAGCGTCCCTGGGCGGGCAGGCGCACTGGGCCCTGGGCGGGCTGTTCCTGGTGGACTCACCCGAGCAGCGCCGGCTGGGCGTGAAGGACACGGCGGAACTGGCCCTGTCCGACTGGCTGGGCTCCGCCGCCTTTGACCGCCCCGAGGACCATTGGGCCCGCCAGTGGGCGCAGGCCTACGTCAACTTTGCGGCCGGGGAAAAGCGTGCCTGGCTGCACTCGCTGGGCGTGCGCTTCTTTCCGCTCGTCCAATGGGCCGAGCGCGGCGGCTACGACGCCCAGGGCCACGGCAACTCCGTCCCCCGCTTCCACGTGGTCTGGGGCACCGGGCCGGGCATCCTGGAGCCCTTCCTGGCCAAGGTGGCCGAGGGGGTCGCCGCAGGCCGCGTCCAGCTGGCCTTCCGCCACCGGGCCGTGGCGCTGACGGTCGACGCCGGGCGCGTCACCGGGGTGCGCGGCGACGTCCTGGCGCCCTCCCCCGCCGGGCGGGGCGGGGCGAGCAGCCGGGAGGTGGCGGGATCCTTCACGGCCACCGCCGGGGCCGTCGTGGCCACCAGCGGGGGCATCGGCGGCAACCACGCCATGGTGCGCCGCCAATGGCCCGGCACGGCAAGTCCCCGCCACATGCTCTCCGGCGTCCCGGCCTCGGTGGACGGCCGGTTCCAGCAGGCCGTGGCCGCGGCAGGCGGCCGCCTGGTCAATACGGACCGGATGTGGCATTACCCTGAAGGCATCCACGACCCTGACCCGGTCTGGCCCAACCACGGCGTCCGCATCCTGTCCGGACCGTCGCCGCTGTGGCTCGACGCAACCGGCCGGAGGCTTCCCGTCCCCTTGTTTCCCGGCTTTGACACCCTGGGCACGCTCCGTCACCTGGGCACGACCGGTTGGGACCATTCCTGGTTTGTGCTGAACAAGACCATCCTCGGCAAGGAGTTTGCGCTGTCCGGTTCAGCGGACAACCCGGACCTGACCGGCCGGGACGTCAAACTGCTGGCCAAGCGGGCCCTCCCCGGTGCCGCCGGACCGGTGCAACGGTTCCTTGACGCAGGGATCGACTTCCTCCAGGCAACAACCGCCCAGGAGTTGGCGGCGGGGATGAACGGCCTCATCGGTGAGGACCTGGTTGACCCGCAGGGCCTTTACGAAACGCTGGCGGCACGGGACCGGCAGGTCACCAGCGGCCTGGGCAAGGACTCCCAGCTCAATGCCATCCGGGAGGCACGCCGCTTCGCCACGGACCGGCTCATGCGTGTGGTGCCGCCGCATCCGCTGCTGGCCCCCGAACACGGACCCTTGATTGCGGTGCGTCTTTCCACCCTGACCCGCAAAAGCCTGGGCGGGCTCCAGACGGACCTGGCTTCCCAGGTGCTGGACGACAACGGCCGGCCCATCGCCGGGCTCTTCGCCGCGGGCGAGGCGGCCGGGTTCGGCGGCGGCGGCCTCCACGGCTACCGGGCCCTGGAAGGGACCTTCCTGGGCGGCTGCCTGTTCTCGGGGCGGAGCGCCGGACGCGGCGCCGCGGCGGCCACGTCGTCGTGAGCGCCACTGCAGACGGCTGGGTGCCGGACATCCTGGGGCCGGACTACGCCGCCCAGCCGCTGGACGTGCCACGACCCGACGGCACGCCGCGCCAGGCCACCCTGGTGCGGCACCGCCCCGTGGTACCGGCGGGAACGGCAGCCCGGACCGCGACGCGCACTCCCCGCCCTTCCGTCCTGTACATCCACGGCTGGAGCGACTACTTTTACAACACCGGCCTGGCGGAATTCTTCACCACCCGCGGCTATGACTTCTACGCCCTGGACCTGCACAACCACGGCCGCAGCCTGGTCAGCCACGACCTGGGCGGCTACGTTGACGACCTGGCGGACTATGACGACGAGATCACGCTTGCGCACAGCACCATCCGGTCCGCAGCCGGGGTTGCCGGCGGTGCCTTCCCACTCCTGCTCATGGGCCATTCCACCGGCGGACTGGTCGCGGCCCTGTGGGCGCAGAAGTTTCCAGCGAACGTCGGGCAGCTGGTCCTGAACAGCCCGTGGCTGGAAATCCAGGGCGGGGCGGCCATCCGGCGCGCCGCCACCCCCCTGGTGCGGCCGGTGGCGGACCTGCGCCCGCTGACCCGCATGCGCGTGCCGGAACGGACGTTTTACTGGCGCGGCATCAGCGACGAAGCGTACGGCGACTGGCCCGTGGACAGGACGCTGCGCCCGCCCCAGGCCTTCCCCGTCCGGGCCGGCTGGATGCGGGCCATCCTCGCTGCCCAGCGGAGGGTTGCCGCCGGGTTGGGCCTGCCCATGCCCGTGCTGGTGATGCTCTCCTCGCGCAGCATGCTCGGTCCGGTGTGGAACGGGGCCATGCTGCGTGCCGACGTGGTGCTGGATGTCCGTGCGCTCGCCCTGCGCGCCGTATCGCTTGGCACCAGCGTCAGCGTCGAACGGGTCGACGGCGCGCTGCATGAAGTGTTTCTCTCCGGCGGGGAGGTGCGCCGGGACGCCTACCACCGGCTGGACCGCTGGCTGCGCGGCTACGGGCCGCCTGGACACGCATAGCACAAGCGTGCCATAACCGCCGTGCTAGGCCTTCGCCGCGGCATCCACGGCGCCGCCGTACCGCCGGTCGCGCCGGGCATACTCGTCCACTGCGGCCCAGAGGGTGCGTCGGTCGACGTCCGGCCACAAGGTGTCCATGAAGACAAATTCGGCATAGGCGCTCTGCCACAGCAGGAAGTTGGAGAGCCTCTGCTCGCCGCTGGAACGCAGGAAAAGGTCCACGTCCGGCATGTCCGGCACGTAGAGGTACTTGTGGATGCTGCGTTCCGTGATGGACTTCGGGCTGACCTTTCCGGCGGCGACATCCGCGGCAAGGGCAGCCACCGCGTCGGCGATCTCCGCGCGCCCGCCGTAATTAACACACATGGTCAACGTAATGGTGCTGTTGTGCCTGGTACGTTCCTCGGCCACCTGCAGTTCCTTGATGACCGAGCCCCAGAGCCGGGGCTTGCGGCCGGCCCAGCGGATCCGCACGCCCCATTCGTCCAGCTGGTCCCGCTGGCGCCTTAATACGTCCTTGTTAAAACCCATCAGGAAGCGGACCTCCTCCGGGGACCGTTTCCAGTTTTCCGTCGAGAAGGCGTACACGCTGACGTATTTGATGCCCATTTCAATGGCCCCGGCCATGACGTCCAGCAGTGCAGGTTCGCCGGCCTTGTGCCCTTCGATTCTCGGCAGCCCGCGCAGGTTGGCCCAGCGGCCGTTGCCGTCCATGACAATGGCCACATGGCGGGGAATGAGCGCTGCCGGGATGTCCGGCATGACGGCGCCGGAGGGGTGCGGCCAGGGTGCCTTCACGGCAGGGCGTCCGTTGCCGTTCCTGCCGGGTTGTCCTGCCTTGGGCATCTACACACGCTCCACAAGTTTAAGGGAGCGCACGGTGCGCTCCAGGTGCCACTGGACATAGGCGGCGACCAGGCCGGCTGCCTCGCGGCGGTGAATGATTGCTGAGGCGTCCGCCCCGGCCCAGTCGCCGCTGAGCAGGCTCGCGAGCAGCGACATGGTCTGCGGTGCCGGCGCCGGTGAGCCCGGCGGCCGGCAATCGGGGCACACGGCCCCGCCCAGCGACGCGTTGAATGAACCGTGGGGGCCGGGCTCCCCGCACCGGGCGCAGTCACCGAAGCTCGGCGCCCAGCCGGCAATCGACACGGCCCGCAGCAGGTAGGAATCCAGGATCAGTTCCGGTGCATGGGCGCCACGGCTCAGTGCGGCCAGGGCCCCCACCAACAGCAGGTAGTGTGCGCTGGAGGTTTCACCGTCGACGTCGGTGAGCCGCTCCGCCGTTTCCGCCATGGCGGCGGCCACCACATAGCGGTCATAGTTGGCTGCGATGGCGTCCCCGTAGCTGGCCTTCGCCACGGCCTGGGTGACGATGTCCAAAGTGCGGCCCTTGACCAGCTGGAGGTCGGCCACCATGAACGGTTCCAGCCGCGCCCCGAACTTGCTGCTGGTGCGGCGCACCCCGCGTGCCACGGCGCGCAGCTGGCCGTGCCGGTGGGTCAGCAGGGTGATGATCCTGTCTGCCTCGCCCAGTTTGTGGGTGCGCAGGATCACGGCGTCATCCCGGTAGGTGCGCGTGGCGAACGATTGATTGGACACCCCTACATTCTTCCACCTGCCGGGGCGCCTGCCGCCCTCCCACGCCCGGCGCCTGCACAAGGCGCCGGGCGTCGTCAGCCGTCCCTACGCGTTGGCGTCGCGCACGGCCCGGTTGACGGCGGAGATGACGGCCTTCAGGGACGAGGTGGAGGTGTTGGCGTCAACGCCGACACCCCACAGCACGCGCTCCCCCACGGCACATTCGACAAATGCCGCCGCGCGGGCGTCGCCGCCCTCGCTGAGGGCGTGCTCCGAGTAGTCCAGGACGCGCACGTCCACGCCGTCCTCCCCGAGGATGGCCAGCAGGGCGGCGATGGGACCGTTGCCGGTGCCGGTGCGCTGGCTCTTCGTCCCGTCGATCATCATGTTGGCAACCAGCGTCATTTCGCCGTCGTCGTCGGTGGAAGTGGTGAAGGGCCCGATGCGGTACCGGCCCCAGGCGTCATCGGAGACCTCTGCGGGCAGGTACTCGTCGGTGAAGATGCTCCACAGCTCGCTGCCGCTGACCTCGCCGCCCACCGTGTCGGTGCGCTTTTGGATGACACCGGAGAATTCGATTTGGGCGCGCCGCGGCAGGTCGAGGTTGTGTTCGTTTTTCAGCAGGTACGCCACGCCGCCCTTGCCGGACTGCGAGTTGACCCGGATCACGGCCTCGTAGCTGCGGCCCAGGTCCTTGGGGTCCACCGGCAGGTAGGGCACGGCCCAGGTGTGGTCGGAGACGGGACTGCCGGCCGCGGCGGCGTCCGCCTCGAGTGCCTCCAGGCCCTTCTTGATCGCGTCCTGGTGCGAACCGGAGAAGGCCGTGAACACCAGGTCGCCGCCGTAAGGGGTCCGTTCGGCCACCGGCAGCTGGTTGCAGTATTCAACCGTCCGCCGGACCTCGTCAATGTTGGAGAAGTCGATCATGGGGTCGATTCCCTGGGTGAACATGTTCAGCCCCAGGGTGACCAGGTCCACGTTGCCGGTGCGCTCACCGTTGCCGAACAGGCAGCCCTCGATCCGGTCCGCGCCGGCCATGTAGCCCAGCTCCGCGGCGGCAACGCCGGTGCCACGGTCGTTGTGGGGGTGCAGGGAAAGGATGATGCCCTCCCGCGGGTGCAGGTTCCGGCTCATCCACTCGATGGTGTCTGCATAGACGTTGGGGGTGGCCATTTCCACGGTGGCGGGCAGGTTGATGATCACCTGGCGGTCTTCGGAGGCCTCAAAGATGTCGGCGATCGCGTTGCACACCCGCAGTGCGTACTCCGGTTCCGTGCCGGTGAAGGACTCCGGGGAATATTCGTAGGTGATGTGGGTGTCCGCCAGGGATTCCTCGTACTTTTTGCACAGCCGGGCGCCCTGCAGCGCGATGTCCAAGATGCCGTCCTCGTCCTGGTTGAAGACCACCCGGCGCTGGAGCACCGAGGTGGAATTGTAGAGGTGCACAATGGCCTGCCTGGCGCCGGCCAGCGCCGCGTAGGTCCGCTCGATCAGGTGTTCGCGCGCCTGTGTCAGGACCTGGATGGTGACGTCATCAGGGATGTGGCCGCCTTCAATGAGCTGGCGCACAAAGTCGTAGTCGGTCTGGGAGGCCGAGGGGAAGCCAACCTCAATTTCCTTGTAGCCCATTTTGACGAGCAACTGGAACATCTTCATTTTCCGGCCCGGGCTCATGGGGTCGATGAGTGCCTGGTTGCCGTCCCGCAGGTCCACGGCGCACCAACGCGGGGCCTTCGTGATGACCTTGTCCGGCCAGGTGCGGTCCGGCAGGCTCACCGAAATCTGGTCCTGGAACGGCACGTAGCGGTGGACAGGCATGCCGGAGGTTTTTTGTGCGTTTCGCATGGGAGGTGACCTTAATCTTGTTCAACTTTTGGAGGCTGGGCCGGGCACCACAAACACCGCAGCGAGGGCGGCCACTGCCAAGTTGATCAGGTCAACGTGGTTTGGGCCTCGCCGCGGCAGCTAAGAAGGAGCATTCCAGTGCGCACATTTTTAGGTTAGCACGCCAGTAGGATGATGGTGAAAGGGCCCACCAATTGTGCATTTGGGGCCCGTAACGTGCCATCCGCGCGGCCCGCCCGGGCGGGAATCGCACCCACCATTCCAAGGGGAGAGATTACTGTGACACATTCCGGCGTCAACCAGGACGACATGGACCTCGGCATCCGGCCGCAGGACGACCTGTATGCCCATGTCAACGGCAAGTGGCTGGCTGCCGAGGTCATTCCGGCGGACCGCGCCCTCAGCGGCACCTTCAACGCCCTGCACGACGAGTCCGAGGCCGCTGTCCGGGCCATCATTGAACGGGCCGCCGCGGCGCAGCCGGGCGCCACGGCCGGGGGCAACGAGGCCAGGATCGGCGACCTCTACTCGGACTTCATGGACGAGGAGGCCGTGGAGGCGGCGGGGGCCGCACCGCTCGCCCCCAGGCTCAAGGCGGTGGACGGCGCAGATTCGATTGCCGCCGTCGTGACCTTGATGGGTGAGCTGGACCGCCGGGGCGGGGACGGCCTGTTCGGCGCCTACGTCAACAACGACGCCGGCAATCCCGAGCGCTCGCTGCTCCACCTGTTCCAGTCGGGGCTGGGCCTGCCGGACGAGTCCTATTACCGCGACGAAAAGTTTGCCGACGTCCGCACCGCCTACGTGGCGCACGTCCAGGCCATGCTGGCCCTTGCCGGAATCGCCGAGCCCGCAGCCAAGGCCACACGGGTCATGGCGCTGGAGACCGAGATTGCCGCCACGCACTGGGACAAGGTGACGCTGCGGGACCCCCAGAAAACATATAACCTCATGGACAAGCGCGACGCCCTGGAGTTGCTGCCGGCCCTGGAACTGTGGCTCGAGGCCCTCGGCGTCACGGCCGCCCAAAGCGCCGAACTCGTCGTTGCCACGCCGGACTTTTTCCGCGGCCAGGCCCCGCTCCTGGTCGAGGATCGGCTCGAGGACTGGAAGGCCTGGCTGGCGATGCGCACGATCGCCGGGGCAGCCCCTTATTTGTCGAAGGCCTTTGTGGATGAAAACTTTGCCTTCCACGGCACCACCCTGACCGGGACGCCCGCCATCCGGGACCGTTGGAAGCGCGGGGTGGCCCTGGTCGAGGGGGCCCTGGGCGAGGCGGTGGGCCAGCTGTATGTGGCCGAACACTTCCCCGAAGCCCACAAGGCGCGCATGGAGGTGCTGGTGGCAAACCTCATCGAGGCCTACCGCCAAAGCATCTCCGCACTGGGCTGGATGAGCCGGGAGACAATCGAAAAGGCACTTGCGAAGTTGGACGCGTTCGTGCCCAAGATCGGCTACCCGTCCAAGTGGCGCGACTACTCCACCCTGAAGATTGTGCCGGGAGACCTGATCGGCAACATCGAGCGGAGCAATGCCTTTGAGCTGGCCCGCCAGCTGGCCAAGATCGGGGCGCCGGTTGACCGCGAGGAGTGGTTCATGACGCCCCAGACCGTGAACGCCTACTACAACCCCACCATGAACGAGGTGGTGTTCCCGGCCGCCATCCTGCAGCCGCCGTTCTTTGACGCGGACGCCGACGATGCCGCCAACTACGGCGGCATCGGTGCGGTGATCGGGCACGAGATCGGCCACGGCTTCGACGACCAGGGTTCCCGGTTCGACGGCACCGGCGCCTTGCGGAACTGGTGGACCGACACGGACCGCAGCGCCTTCGAGGCACTGACGGCGAAACTCGTCAAGCAGTACAACGCGCTCTCGCCGTCGGCCGCCCCGGACCGTCACGTCAACGGCGAGCTGACCCTCGGCGAGAACATCGGCGACCTGGGCGGGCTCGCCATCGGCTACAAGGCCTACCACCTCAGCCTTGACGGGGCGGTGCCGCCCGGCATTGACGGGCTCAGCGCCGCCCAACGGTTCTTCTTCTCCTGGGCCGGGTGCTGGCGCACGAAGATCCGCCCCGAGGAGGCGGTGCGCCGCCTCGCCGTCGACCCCCACTCCCCCGCCGAGTGGCGGTGCAACGCCGTGGTGCGCAACCTCGACGCCTTCCACGAAGCCTTCGCCACGTCCGCCGGCGACGGACTGTGGCTGGAGCCCGAAGAGCGCGTCAGCATCTGGTAGCAGCCGCCGGCGGTGGCGGCAATCCCTGCCACACCGAACGCCACCGCCAGGGCGCCTGCGCTACTTGGTGTAGTAGAGCGGGTTGACCGTCAGGCAGCCGCCGCTTTGATCTGCGGTGCTGGCGACAATGTCCTTCGGGACCACGATCCTGCCAAAGTCCGTCCCACTGGTCCAGTCGGTTCCGATGACCAGCTGCACGCCGGAAATGGAGGGGACGGACTGCACTGCGGTGGCAGGAATGTGGAACAGCTTGGCAACATCGGCGGCCACGTCGGACATGTCGGGTCCGTAGAGGACCTTGGTCTCGTTCTCGGGCGCGACGTCCCCCGCGGACCAGGAATTCGTGAATCCGCTGGAAGCAAGGCTGGCCAGCACTTCCGTGGCCCGTCCGACGATCGCTGAGGCGTTGGCCACGCTGATGGGCTGCAACGCCTTGTCGTAGGCCGCCTTCGTGGGCGTCTGCGTGGTAGTGGTGGGCGCAGCACCGGCCGTCCCCGCCGCGGCCGGCGTCGACGGTTTGGCGGAGGGGGCGGCGGAACTCGGGGTGGCCTTCGCCGGCGCCCGGGTCAGTGCGGTGTCATGCCGCAGGGCGGCGAAGAACTGCCCGGCGGCGGGCTCCTTGAGCTGCACCCGGTTGGGGTCCGAGACGTAAGGCTCGTTGGGCACGGTGACGAACGACACGTTGGCGAGATTGATCTTGGAGAGCCTCGTGGCGATCCCCACCATGGCAGGGATGTTGGCCAGTCCCTCGTCGATGGTCAGGTTCTTGGTGACGACGTCTGCCAGCTGGTACAGCTTGGGCAGGTTGGTCAGGGTGCCTTCCTCCTTGACCTTGCGCACCATGGAACCGAGGAAGTACTGCTGGGCCTTGATCCGGGCCAGGTCGCTGGAGTCGCCGAAGGCGTGGCGCGTGCGCAGGAAGGCCAGGGCCTGTTCGCCCTTGACCAGGCTCTTGCCGGCCGGCAGCTTCAGGAAGGAGCCGTTGACGTCGTACATGGCGTGGTTGACACAGACCTCAACGCCGCCCAGCGCGTTGGAGAGCTCCTTGACGGCCGTGAAGTCGGCGAGCATGAAGTGGTCAATGGTCAACCCGGTCAGCTGATTGATGGCTGCCACGGTGCAGCCGGGGCCTTCGGCCAGGGCCGCGTTCAGCTGGCCCATCGCCTGGCCCGGCACGATCTGGCCGGTTGTGGGCGACTTGCAGTCCGGAATGGGGACCATGAGGTCGCGGGGGAAGCTGGTGACCGACACCTGGGAATTGTCCGCGGAAATGTTCATCAGGAGCATGACGTCGGAGTGGCCCGGGCCGCTGGAGTCCGCGGCGGTGCCGTATTCGCTGTTCTTCCCGGCACGGGTGTCGGTGCCCAGGATCAACACCTGCAGCGAGCCGGAATCCTCCGCGGGCTTCTTGCCGCCGTTTTCCAGCCCGGCATTGAGCGGGGAGGTGGTGACGTTTTGCTGCAGCTTCATGACCAGCACGCCGGCCGTGCCCAGCACCAGCACCAGCACGCCCGAAACGCACACGGCAGCAATCTTCAGCCACAGCGGGGCCTTGTGCCGCGGCGTGAAGTGCCGGCCGATGGGTGATCCGTCGGCCACGGCCCCCCGGGGGGTCGCGCCGGCAGCCTTGGCTGCCGGTGAATTGGCGCGGCGTCTCGCCATTGATGAACCTTTCACTGCGGATGGGGAACTCGATCGAGTTTACCGGGCAAGACTGGGAACAATCGCAAAGAAGTCCCGGTGCCCTCCCGGGCCCGCGCCCGCGGCGGCTAAAAACCGAGCTTGACCAGCTGCTTCGGGTCCCGCTGCCAGTCCTTGGCGACCTTGACGTGCAGGTCAAGGTAGATCCTGGTGCCGAGCAGCGCCTCGATCCCGTGCCGCGCCGTGGTCCCCACCTCGCGCAGGCGGGCACCGCCCTTGCCGATGATGATGGCCTTTTGCGAGGGCCGTTCCACATACAGGTTCACCCGGACGTCCAGCAGCTCGTGGCCCTCGGTGCGGCCTTCACGGGGGACAATCTCCTCCACCACCACGGCCAGCGAGTGCGGGAGCTCGTCGCGCACCCCTTCCAGGGCTGCCTCGCGGACCAGCTCGGCGACCATGACGGCCTCGGGCTCATCCGTCAGCTCTCCGTCGGGGTAGAGGGCCGGGGATTCCGGCATGTAGCCGGCGAGGACCCCGGCGAGGGTTTCCACCTGGAAGTCCTCCACGGCGGAGACGGGCACGACGTCGGCGAAACCGTCCGGTCCCATGACCTCCCGTCCCAGCGCCTCGACGGCGATGAGCTGGTCGGTGACCGCCTGCCGGTCCACGGTGTCGGTCTTGGTGACGATTGCGATGACGGGCTTGCGGCCCACCTGTCCGAGCTGCTGGGCGATGTAACGGTCGCCGGGGCCGATCTTTTCATTCGCGGGCAGGCAGAAGCCGATGGCGTCGACCTCTGAGAGGGTTTCGGCCACCAGTTCGTTCAGGCGCTTGCCCAGCAGTGTGCGGGGGCGGTGCAGCCCTGGCGTGTCCACGAGCACCAGCTGGTAGGTGTCGCGGTGGACGATCCCACGAATGGTGTGGCGGGTGGTCTGTGGCTTGGCGGAGGTGATGGCAACTTTCTGGCCCACCAGCGCATTCGTCAGCGTCGATTTACCAGCGTTCGGCCGGCCGGCGAGGACCGCAAATCCGGCACGGAAGCCCTCGTTCTTGGGCGAGGGCATGGCCAGCGATCCCTTTTTCTTACTCATGGTTGCTCCTGTGGTGTTGATCGCCCGTCGTGCCATGCCCCGGGATGCCGGGGTCGTGGGCAAGTGGCGTAGGGGGTTCGTGTCCGGCACTGCCGGTGGTGCCATTCCCGGACCCGGGGGCCAGGCTGGCAATGACGTGGCTGACGCGGTTGCGGCCCGGCTCCATGCGGTCGGCCACCAGGCGGATGCCGGAGACCACAACACTGCTGCCCGGTGCGGGAATCCGACCGAGGTGCTTGGCCAGCAGCCCGCCCACGGTGTCCACCTCGTCGTCGTCCAGTTCCTTGCCGAAGAGTTCGCCAAAATCCTCCACGCCCATGCGGGCGCGGATGCGGTAGCGGCCGTGGCCCAGCCCCTGCACGTCCGGGGACACGGAATCATATTCGTCCGAGATTTCCCCGACGATTTCCTCGATCAGGTCCTCCAGGGTCACCAGCCCGGCTGTGCCGCCGTATTCGTCCACCACAATGGCCACATGGGTGGATTCTCCCTGCAGTTCCTTCAGCAGGTCATCGACCGGCTTGGACTCGGGCACATACCGGACGTTGCGGGCCAGGCTTTCAACGGCCGGGCGGGGGTCGCCCTCGGCGAGCCGGTGCATGGTGGCCACCAGGTCCTTCAGGTACAGGATGCCCAGGATGTGGTCGGTGTCGTCCCCGATGACGGGCACCCGGGAAAAGCCGGAGGCCAGGAACACGTCCATGGCGCCTTCCAGCGTGGCGCCCTGTTCAATGCTGCGGATGTCGGTGCGCGGGACCATGACGGCCCGGACCATGGTTTCGCCGAGGTCGAACACGCTTTGGATGAGTTCGGCCTCGTTGTCCTCAATCATGTCCGAATCGCTGGCCCGGTCCACGAATTCGCGGAATTCCTCTTCCGTCACGAAGGCCTCCTCGGTGCCGGAGACGTCCTTGGTGACGGCGCCGCCGAGCTTGAGAAACCATCCGGGCATGGGGCCGAGGATGCGGTACAGCAAACGCACCAGCCACGCCGTGCGCCCCACCAGCGCAGCGGAGTACATCCGGCCCAGGCGCCGGGGGGAGGTGCCCACCAATATGAAGCTGACCCCGGCCATGATGACCGTGGCAATCAGCCCGGCAACCCATTCGTTGCGCAGCAGGTCCACCAGCAGAAGCGAAACGGCCACGGCGGCGGCCATTTCAAACCAGACACGCCAAAACCGCAACGCGTTCAGGTGCGCCATGGGGTCCTCAAGGATGCGCAGCAGCGCGGTGCCGCGGCTGTGGGCGGCCACGGCCTCGGCATCGTGCCGGGGAAAAAAGTTCAGCGCCGACTCGACAGCGGTCAGCAGGGCCGCGATGGCGGTGAAGACCACCAGCATGGCCGGCAGGGCGACCAGGGTCACTGCATTGTCTCCCGGGGGGCCTCCCGGCCCAGGTAGCTGGCGAGCAGTTCGCGTTGCAGGCCAAACATCTCTTCCTTCTCCTCCGGCTCGGCATGGTCATAGCCCAGGAGGTGGAGGACGCCGTGGGTGGTCAACAGCAGCAGCTCCTCCTCCATGGAGTGTCCTGCCGCCACAGCCTGTTCCTGCGCCACGACCGGGCACAGCACAATGTCCCCGAGCAGGCCGGCCGGCGTCGGCTGCTCCGGCGTGCCGGGGCGCAGCTCGTCCATGGGGAATGACAGGACGTCCGTGGGACCGGGCTCGTCCATCCATTCAATGTGGAGCTTTTCCATGTTCTCCACGTCCGCCATGATGATGGACACTTCCGTTTCGGGGTGGACGTGCATCCGGGTCAGGATGTGCCGGACCAGCTTGACCAGTTCCTCTTCGCGGACGACGACGCCGGACTCGTTGTTGATTTCAATGCTCATCGCTTGTGTTGGTCCTTGGAATTGGTGTGTGCCCGGGTCCCGTGGCCGGCGGTGGCCCTGCGGGTCCCGGCGTCTTCGGTGGCGGGTTGCGGGCTGACGAGCGTGTGGTGCTCCTCGTCCCATTCGTTGTAGGCACGCACGATGGCCCCCACCAGCCGGTGGCGGACCACGTCGGTGGCATCGAGGATGGAGAAGTTGATGTCCTCGACGTCGTGCAGGATCTCTTCCACGACGCGCAGGCCGGACCGCGTGCCGGTGGGCAGGTCCACCTGGGTGATGTCGCCGGTGACGACAATCTTCGAGCCAAAGCCCAGGCGGGTGAGGAACATCTTCATTTGTTCGGGGGTGGTGTTCTGGGCCTCGTCCAGGATGATGAAGGCGTCGTTGAGCGTCCGTCCGCGCATGTAGGCCAGCGGTGCCACCTCAATCGTGCCCGCCGCCATGAGGCGCGGAATGGTTTCCGGGTCCATCATGTCGTGCAGCGCGTCGTAGAGCGGGCGCAGGTACGGGTCGATCTTGTCGTTAAGGGTGCCGGGCAGGAAGCCCAGCCGCTCCCCCGCCTCGACGGCGGGCCGGGTGAGGATGATGCGGCTGACATCCTTGCGCTGGAGGGCCTGGACCGCCTTGGCCATGGCCAGGTAGGTCTTGCCCGTGCCCGCGGGGCCGATCCCGAACACGATGGTGTTGCGGTCGATTGCATCCACGTACGTTTTCTGGTTCAGCGTCTTGGGGCGGATGGTGCGCCCGCGCGAGGACAGGATGTCCTGGGTGAGGATGTCCACGACGGAGGACTCCGGCCGGGCCTTGAGCAAGGTGGCCAGCTGCTCCCAGACGCCGGCGTTCATGGTGGTGTGCCGGGCCACCATGCCGCGTGCTTCCTCCATGAGGTGCATGATGCGCGGAACCACGGCCTCGGGCCCCGAGATCGAGAGCACGTTGCCGCGGGCGAGGAAGCTGACCGCCGGGTAGAGTCCCTCGACAATCCTGAGACCCTCGTCCTCCGCACCGAGGGTGGCAACCATTTGTTCGGTGGAGGAAAACTGGACCACTTCAGTGCGTGTGCCGTCCACGGAGTGCGGGAATTGCCGCCCGGATCCAAGGTCCGGAAACTGTTCGTGTCGGCTGGCTGTTGTCTCTGGCATAAGTTCGGCCCTGCGGGCCTGTAATCTCTCCTTGGTGGAACCGGGCTGCCCCGGTTGTTTTCCCTTGCTGATAAACGTTTCTGCTCAACTTCAATCCTAGTGCACGCAGGCCCTGCGGTGTGGGGATTGCCTGCAGCGGCGCAACCGGCCGCAGGGCCGGTTTGGGCACCGGATTGATATACATGGGGTCACTTTAGTGTTTCGATACGGTTTCAGTTCGCGGATTTGCCCCCAGATCCGGGCGGGCTCCGGGTTCCGTGTGCCAAGCTATTGAAGGTTCGAAGTCTGTGGGGGCACTTGGAGCACCGCATCGGCCGCATGGCGGCCTGCCACCAACCAGCCTGAAAAGCGAGCTAAGCATCGGCATGCCTGTACATCCGCGCACCCCCCGTCCGCACGCACCCGTGCCGGACCGGCCGGTGCGCCGGGTCCCGGCCGGGGCAGGCAGGCGGGCCGGGCTGGCCGCCGCCGTCGTGGCCGCGACCCTGATGGCAAGCGGCTGCGCTGCCGGAGTGCGGAACGCCAATGACACCGTGATGCCGACGACGGCCGGAACCCGGTCCACCAGCCAGGTCACCAGCGCCCCGCTGGAAACCCCTGCCGCCACCCAGACGATTCCCGTGTACTGGCTGGGGCACAGCAACAATTCCGTCTACCTGTACCGTGAATTCCTGCCCTCACCCACCACCGATGAACCGATCGTCGCCGCCCTGCAGGCGATGATGACCCGTTCCCCGAAGGACCCGGATTATTTTTCGGTCTGGAAGAAGCCGTCGCGCCTGGCCGCGTCCATCTCGGCCAAGAATGTCATTACGGTTGATGTCTCTGCCGACGCCTTTGGGCAGGCGGTGGACGCCGGCATTGCCAGGCGGTCGGTGTCCCAGCTGGTGTACACCGCCACCGCCTCCGCCGCCATGGCCGGGCTGATCAACCCCGATGCCGCCGTCCAGGTGTCCATATTGGTAGACGGGCACACCGGCTTCAACGCCTTTGGCCACGTCGTCCTCGACAAGCCGCAAACGCGCGACCCCGCCCTGGTGGCCCCGGTGTGGATCATTGACCCCGGCAACGGCGCCACCAGCCACGGGCTGCCGCTGAAGGTGGACGGGCAGGGCATTTCGCCCAGCGGTTCGCTGTCCTGGAGCCTGTCCGCGGTGACCGGCGGCAAGGCCGGGGGCGTCTACCAGTCCGGGACGGTCAGGATTCCCAAGGGGCCGGGCCAGCTCGGCGCCTTCAGCTTCACCGTGGTGCCCCCGCTGGGCACCTACCAGGTTTCGGTTTTCATCGCCGACCCGAGCGTCCCCGGGGGGCAGGTCGGCGTGGACAGCAAGGTCGTCACGCTGTCTGGGCCCACCGCCAGCCCGGCAGCAAAATAAGCCTGCCGCAGCCGGTGGTGCGGCTGCCTGCCGCTACCAGCGGCCCAGTTCTTCGCTGAGAAGCACGACGGCGGCCGGCCCGGCCGTGGACGAGCGCAGCACGTGCCGTCCCAACCTGGCGGTGCGCGCCCCTGCCGCCAGGAAGGCATCCACCTCCCGGGAGCTCATCCCGCCTTCGGGCCCCACCACCATCACGATGCTGGCACCCGTGTCCTGCCCCGCGGGCGAACCGCGCCAGGAGCGCACCACGGCGGGCAGGGTGTCCACGGCGTCCTCGTGCAGGACCAGGGCCAGTCCGGCGCCCCGGATCAGGTCCACCAGGCCCGCGGTGCCAACGAGTTCGCCGACGCCGGGGATGCGGGCCCGGCGGGCCTGCTTGGCGGCGGCCGCCACTGCCCCCTGCCACTTCGCCCGGCCCTTGGCGGCCTTGTCCGCCTTCCAGCGGACGATGGAGCGCTCGGCCTGCCACGGCACCACCGTATCCACGCCAAGCTCCGTGGCTGTTTCAATCGCCAGTTCGTCACGGTCGCCCTTGGCGAGGGCCTGGACCAGCACCAGCCCAAAGGCGGCCGCATCCTCGGCGGCCACCTGGTCGACCCGGACGTCCAGGACCCCGGCCGACGCTGCGGTGACGGTGCACACCAGGCGCAACCCGCCGCCGTCGCACACGTCCACGGGTTCGCCCGGCGTGAGCCTTTTAACCGTGGCCGCATGGCGTCCCTCGGCCCCGTCGAGGCGGAAGGCGTCACCGGGTTTCAAGGGCGCCAGCTGTTGGGGCGTGGCGTAAAAGACGGGGTTGCTCACGGCACCCTAGAGGTTGCCGAGCTTGTCGCGGAGCCTGGCAAACATGCCGCCGCTGCTGACCAGCTTCCCCTCGCTGAAGGTTTCCCCGCGCAGGGCGGCGAGCTGCTTGAGCAGTTCCTCCTGGGCGGCATCGGGCTTGGTGGGGGTTTCGACGTGGACGTGGACCTTGAGGTCGCCGCGGCCATAGCCGCGCAGGTGCGTCACGCCAAGGCTGCGCAGGTTGATGACCTCACCGGCCTGGGTGCCGGGCTTGATGGTGATGGGCTGCTCGCCGTCGAACGTCTCCAGGGCCAGTTCGGTGCCGAGCGCGGCCGCCGTCATGGGCACGCTCAGGGTGGCGTGCAGGTCGTCGCCCTCACGCAGGAAGGCGGGGTCGTTGTTGACCTTCATTTCCACGTACAGGTCCCCGGACGGTCCGCCCGCGGGGCCGGCCTCGCCCTGGGCGGCCAGCTGGATGCGGGTGCCGGTGTTCACGCCGGCCGGGACCTTGATGGTCAGGGTGCGGCGGTCGCGGATGCGGCCCTCGCCCATGCACTCGTTGCAGGGGTCCTCGATGCGGGTCCCGTAGCCCTGGCACGAGTTGCAGGTGGCCAGGGTCATGACGTTGCCCAGGATGGAGCGCATGGGGCGCTGGATCTGGCCGCTGCCGTGGCAGACGTCGCAGGTGACCGGGTGCGTGCCGGGACGGCAGCAGCTGCCCTCACATGTGGGGCAGGTGATGGCGGTGTCGATTTCAAGCTTCTTGTTGACGCCAAAAACGGCTTCGCGCAGGTCGATGCGGACGGTGATGAGGGCGTCCTGGCCGCGGCGCATGCGCGGTTCCGGGCCCCGGCCCTGTCCGCCACCCCCACCAAAGAATGTCTCGAAGATGTCCTGGAAGGCGAAGCCCTGGCCGTCGAAGTTGCC
The DNA here is from genome assembly GCF_024539665.1 of Arthrobacter sp. STN4. NCBI lineage: Bacteria > Bacillati > Actinomycetota > Actinomycetes > Micrococcales > Micrococcaceae > Arthrobacter > Arthrobacter sp. STN4. The sequence goes on along the minus strand of NZ_JAKZGX010000011.1, from coordinate 79,421 downwards.
GCCGCCGGCGCTGCTGCCGTTTTCGTTGCCGGTGGTGTCGTAGACGCGGCGTTTTTGCGGGTCGGAAAGGATCTCGTAGGCGTGCGTGACGGCCTTGAACCGCTCCTGGGCGTCCGGGGCGTCGTTGACGTCCGGGTGAAGTTTCCGCGCGAGCTTGCGGTACGCCTTCTTGATTTCCTCCGCGGTCGCGTCGCGGGAGACACCCAATGCGTCGTAGTGGTTGCTCAAAATTCTTACTCTCTCCAGTGGAACGTGTTCGTAGGGTTGCCGTGCCGGCCGGTCAGCCGGCCAAAATTCGTGACAGGTACCGGGCCACGGCCCGGACGCTGGACATGGTGTTGGGGTAATCCATCCGGGTGGGGCCCACCACCCCCAGTTTGGCGCTGGCATCGGGCCCGTAGCCGGTTGCCACCACCGACGCCTCCGACAGGGAGTCGTGCGGGTTTTCGCGGCCGATGCTCACGGCCATGCCCAGCGAGTCCTGGGCCATCTGCTCCAGGAGGCGCAGCAGCACCACCTGCTCCTCCAGCGCATCCAGGACCGGGCCAATGCTCAGCGGGAAGTCATTGTTGGACCGGGCCAGGTTGGCCGTGCCGGCCAGCACGATGCGGTCCTCCCGCGCGGCCCGGGCGAGCTGCTCCAGGCCGTGGGCCAGCTTGCGGGCCGTCTCCTGCTCGGACGCCGGAAGGGCTGTGGGCAGCAGTTCCAGTGCTGCGGGCAGGTTGGCGACCGTGCAGCCGTGCAGGATGGACAGGAACTCCTGGCGCAGCGCAGCCAGCCGGACGTCGTCCAGGGGGATGCCGACGTCGATCACCGACTGCTCCACCTTGCCCGAGGCCAGGATGAGCACCACCAACACCTGCATGGGGCCCAGGGACACAAATTCGATGTGCCGCACAGTGGCCTTGGCCGAGCGCGGATACTGCACCACGGCAACCTGGTTCGTCAGTTGCGCCAGCGCACGCACCGTGCGCTCAAGCACGTCGTCCAGGTCGGTCGACCCGTCCAGCAGGATCGCAATGGCGCGCCGTTCCGCGGCCGAGAGCGGCTTGACGGAGGAGATCTGGTCCACGAAGAGCCGGTAGCCCTTGTCTGTGGGAATGCGCCCCGAGCTGGTGTGGGGCGCAGTGATCAGCCCCTCCTCCTCCAACGCCGCCATGTCATTGCGGATGGTGGCGCTCGAGACGCCCAGGCGGTGCCGTTCCACAAGCGCCTTGGAGCCGACCGGTTCGCGGGAATGGACATAGTCTTCGACGATGGCCCGGAGGACTTCCAGCTTCCGTGGTTCACTCATGCCTTGCACCTCCTTGATTAGCACTCTACCTATTCAAGTGCCAAGTCTAATACTTTCCCGGCACGGGTTTTCGGCACGCCGCCCGGCAGGTCCCCGCACGCGGCACCGGAAGGGGCGCTAGCATGGAATTTTCCGCCACGGCCGTGCAGGCCGGGCCCGAACAGGCAAGGGGCAACCGTACAGTGCAGGCCAACAACTGGGGCTACCAGGACATCAGCGCACCGAAGGCACGCACCCTCCGCCAGGTCCCTGCCGCCCGCGGACTCGTGGTCGAGGACGTCCAGAGCGGATGGGTCGGCGCCGTGGTCCGGATCGAAAAGTCCGGCGGCATGCACATCATGGAACTGGCCGACCGGCGCGAGAAGGTCCGGGCCTTTCCCCTGGGATTCGGCTTCCTCGTTGACGGCGAACCCGTTGAGATAGTGGCCCCCGTGGCCGCCGCGGCGCCCCAAAAGGCCACCAGGACCGCCTCCGGATCGGTCAGGGTGGAAGGGCTGCGGGCGCAGGTCGCCAAGGCCAGCCGCATCTGGGTGGAAGGCAAGCACGACGCCGAACTGGTGGAAAAGGTGTGGGGCGACGACCTGCGGGTGGAGGGGATCGTCGTCGAACCCCTCCGCGGCGTTGACGACCTCACGGCGGCCGTCAAGGCGTTCGGTCCCGGGCCGGACCGCCGGCTGGGCGTGCTGGTGGACCACCTGGTGCCGCACTCCAAGGAATCGCGCATTGTGGCGGATCTCATGAAATCGCCGGCAGCGAAAAAGAACGTCCTGGTGGTGGGGCATCCGTACGTGGATGTGTGGCAGGCCATCAAGCCCGCCACGCTGGGCATCCCGGCCTGGCCCGTGATTCCGCGCACCGTGGAGTGGAAGCTGGGCATCCTGCAGGCCTTCGGCTGGCCCCACAGCACCGCCGAGGACATCGGGCTGGGCTGGCAGCGGCTGCTCTCACGCGTCAACAGCTATTCCGACCTCGAGCCTTCACTGCTGGGACGCGTGGAGGAAGTCATCGACTTCCTCACAGCACCCGTATCCTAGTAGGACGACCTGCGCAGCATCGGCCAGGCGGCGACCACATTGTTGAGAGGCAAGTTACACGTGAGCAATCCGTCGAACCCCATGACGAATCCGGCGAAACCCCCACTCACGCCCGCAGAGGACAAGCAGTGGGCGTTCCTGGCCCATTGCGGCGGCGTCCTGGGCTGCATCCCGTCCGCCCTCATCTACAAGTTCATGGCCGGCCGCGGCCCGTTCACGGAGCAGGAATCCCTGGAGGCACTGAACTTCACGCTGCCGCCCACCATCCTGGCGCTGGCGCTGAACATCATCGCCCTGGTGGTGGGGATCTTCAGCCCCTCCGTGGGGACCGTCTTCTCGATGCTCGCCCTCATCGTCTGGGTGTTCCTGACCGTCTGCTCCGTCATCGCCGCCATCCAGGTCAGCCGTGGCAACCCCTACCGCTACCCCTGGAACCTGCGCCGCATCCACTAGCTCTCCGCCGGCCCCGCCGCCCGTTTCCGGGGGTCAGTCCAGGAGGGCCCGGGTGACGGCGTCGCCGAGGAGGCGGCCCTTCAGGGTCAGCACCAGGGTGCCGTGGAAGGCCTTGACCGGATCGATCAGGCCGCCGGCGATGAGGCCGGCCACGGCGTGCCGGCCGGACGGGTTGAGCGTGTCAATCGCCAGCCCGTCGGACAGCCGGGAGGTCAGCATGATTCGCTCCAGTTCCCGGGTGTCCGCGTCCAGGGTTTCCCGCCCGGCCGCCGGGGACTGGCCCGCCTCAAGGCGGTTGGCGTAGGCGGTGGGGTGCTTGACGTTCCACCAGCGCACGCCGCCCATGTGCGAGTGCGCGCCCGGGCCGACGCCCCACCAGTCGTCCCCGCGCCAGTACGCCAGGTTGTGCCGGCAGGCGTCCTCCGGCGTGCGGGACCAGTTGCTGACCTCGTACCAGGACAGGCCGGCTTCCCCGAACAGGGCGTCGGCGAGCTCGTACTTCAAGGCGTGGTCGTCGTCGTCAATGCCGGGCACCTGGCCGCGGCGGATCTGGGCGGCGAGCTTGGTGCCTTCCTCGACGATGAGCGAGTAGGCGGAGATGTGGTCCGGCCCGTAGCCCAGCGCGGTGCGCACCGAGGTTTCCCAGTCGGCCAGCGACTCCCCCGGTGTGCCGTAGATCAGGTCGAGGCTGACGTTCAGCCCGGCCTCGCGCGCCCACGCGACCGCCTGCGGCACCCGCTCCGGGCTGTGCGTGCGGTCCAGGACCTTCAAAACGTGCGGGACGGCGGACTGCATGCCAAAGGACACCCGGGTGAAACCGCCGTGGGCCAGTTCCTGCAGGGAGTCCCGCGTGACCGAATCCGGGTTGGCCTCCGTGGTGACCTCGGCGCCGTCTTCCAGCCCCCACTGCCCGACGGCGGCACCCAGGATGCGGGTCAGCTCGCCTGCCGGCAGCAGCGTGGGGGTGCCCCCGCCAAAGAATACGGTGTTGAGCTTGCGCGGCGGCAGGCCGGAGGCCTCCATGGCCCCGGCCGCGAACCCCACCTCGCGCACGGCCGTGGCGGCGTAGGCGTCCTGGGACGCTCCCCCGCCCAATTCCGTGGCCGTGTAGGTGTTGAAGTCGCAGTAGCCGCAGCGCACGGCGCAAAAGGGGATGTGCGCGTACAGGCTGAACTTCCGCTCCGCCGCGCCAAGGGCGGCCTGGGCGGGCAGGACGCCGTCGGCCGGGGCCGGATCGCCGAGGGGAAGTGCGCTGGGGGTCACTTCTTGGACTTGTCCTTGGGGGATTCCCCTGTGGTCAGGGCGGCGATGAACGCTTCCTGCGGGACCTCGACCCTGCCCACCATCTTCATGCGCTTCTTGCCTTCCTTTTGTTTTTCGAGCAGCTTGCGCTTGCGGGAGATGTCGCCGCCGTAGCACTTGGCCAAAACGTCCTTGCGGATGGCGCGGATGCTTTCACGGGCGATGATCCGGGCGCCGATGGCTGCCTGGATGGGAACCTCAAACTGCTGGCGCGGAATCAGTTCCCGCAGCTTGCCCGTCATCATGACCCCGTAGGCGTACGCCTTGTCGCGGTGGGTGATGGCGCTGAACGCGTCAACCTGCTCGCCCTGGAGCAGGATGTCGACCTTGACCAGGTCGGCGACCTGGTCGCCGTCTGCCTTCCAGTCCAGTGAACCGTAGCCGCGGGTCTTGGACTTGAGGATGTCGAAGAAGTCAAAGACGATTTCCGCCAGCGGCAGGCGGTAGCGGATTTCGACCCGGTCCTCGGAGAGGTAGTCCATTCCGCCGAGGATGCCGCGGCGGGTTTGGCACAGTTCCATGATGGCGCCGACAAATTCGGTGGGGGCCAGGATGGTGGCGGCCACCATGGGCTCGCGGACTTCGGCGATCTTCCCGGAGGGGTATTCGCTGGGGTTGGTCACCTTGATGACCCGCTTGTCCTCAAGGGTGACTTGATACTCCACGTTCGGGGCGGTGGAGATCAGGTCCAGGTTGTGCTCGCGCTCGAGGCGCTCACGGGTGATTTCCAGGTGCAGCAGGCCCAGGAAGCCCACGCGGAACCCGAAGCCCAGGGCGGCGGAGGTTTCCGGTTCATAAATGAGTGCCGCGTCATTGAGCATGAGCTTCTCGAGCGCATCGCGCAGCACCGGATAGTCCGTGCCGTCCATCGGGTACAGGCCGGAGAAGACCATGGGCTTGGCGTCGTGGTAGCCGGGCAAGGCCTCGGCGGCGGGCTTGACGAAGGTGGTGACGGTGTCCCCCACCTTGGACTGGCGCACGTCCTTCACGCCCGTGATCAGGTAGCCCACCTCGCCCACGCCCAGCCCCTTGGACGGCTGCGGCTCTGGCGAGCTGACGCCGATTTCCAGCAGTTCGTGCGTGGCGCGCGTGGACATCATCTGGATTTTCTCGCGCGGCGTCAGCTTGCCGTCGATGACCCGGACGTACGTCACCACGCCGCGGTAGGTGTCGTAGACGGAGTCGAAGATCATGGCGCGGGCCGGGGCCTGGGGGTCGCCCACCGGTGCCGGCAGTTCCCGGACGATCTGGTCCAGCAGCGCCTCGACGCCCATGCCGGTCTTGCCCGAGACCTGCAGCACGTCCTCGGGCCTGCCGCCAATGAGGTTGGCCAGCTCGGCGGCGTACTTTTCCGGCTGGGCGGCCGGCAGGTCGATCTTGTTCAGCACCGGGATGATGGTCAGGTTGTTTTCCATGGCCAGGTACAGGTTGGCCAGGGTCTGGGCCTCGATGCCCTGGGCGGCATCGACCAGGAGAATGGCGCCCTCACAGGCGGCGAGGGACCGTGAGACTTCATAGGTGAAGTCCACGTGCCCGGGGGTGTCAATCATGTTCAGGCAGTAGGAGGTGCCGTCCAGCTCCCAGGGGATGCGGACCGCCTGGGACTTGATCGTGATGCCGCGTTCGCGCTCAATGTCCATGCGGTCAAGGTACTGGGCCTTCATGTCACGCTGTTGGACCACTCCGGTGAGCTGGAGCATCCTGTCCGCCAGGGTCGACTTCCCGTGGTCGATGTGGGCGATGATGCAGAAGTTCCTGATGATCGCCGGATCGGTGGCGGCGGGCACCGGGGCAGTGCGGGCCATGGGTGACACTGGGGTTCCTTACTGTTGCGTGGGCACTCTTGCAAGCCGGCACGGCTGCCGGCTGGGGCGCCGGAGCGTGCTGGGCGTGTCCGCACGGCAGGCGCCGGACACTCATTAGGGTCAAGTCTCCCACGTTTGGGCCGGGGTTAGGGAACGGGCCCGCCGCCTGCCGCCCGGGTCCGTCGGGCCCGGGTTCGGGTTCGATAAGGTGGGGGCCATGCCATCAAATACCGACCGCATCCTTGGCCTCCTGCGCAGCCTAGCCGGCTCGTTCCTCAAGTCAGCCGGCACGAAGGCGCCGCCCGCACGCAGGCCCGGCGCACGGGGCACGGCCCGCCCGGACGGACGTCCGGCGTCGTCCGGGACCGCGCAGGGCCTTGCCCGCCCCTACCCGGGGGATTTCCGCGGCACGTCCCGCACCCTGTACTCCCCCAAACCCGACGGCGCCCCGGACCCAGGGGAGATCGTGTGGACCTGGGTGCCGTTCGAGGAGGACTTCAGCCAGGGCAAGGACCGGCCCGTGCTGGTGGTGGGGCGCGCCGGCAGGCACCTGCTGGCCGTCATGCTCACCAGCAAGGACCATGCCGGCGACCACCGCGGCGACAACGACTACGTTGACCTGGGCCCCGGTGCCTGGGACCGGCAGGGGCGCCCGAGCGAGGCCAAGCTGGACCGGATCCTGCAGATCAGCGAGGCGGACATCCGCCGCGAGGGAGCCGTGCTCGACGCCAGGCGCTTTGGCCAGGTGGCCGAGGGCCTGCGGACCCGGCACGGCTGGACTTAGGCGGCAGGGCACGCCGCCTTTCTGCTAGAATTTCATGCGTGTGTGTCCGTGCAGGTCGGCGGACACAACAGCCTGGCCAGACGTTCACCATAATTCGAGCATCCCCACGCCGCTGTCGACGGCCAGGCTACGCCCTCTACGACCGTATTTTCGTATCAAAAGAGAGTTATAAAACGTGGCTAATATCAAGTCCCAGAAGAAGCGCATCCTCACCAACGAGAAGGCGCGCCAGCGCAACCTCTCGGTGAAGTCCGAGCTGAAGACCGCGATCCGTGCAGTAAACACGGCCGTTGCCAAGGCTGACAAGGATGCAGCTGCGGCTGCTTTGGTGAACGCAGGCCGCAAGCTGGACAAGGCTGTCAGCAAGGGCGTCATCCACGCCAACAACGCTGCCAACCGCAAGTCGGCCATCTCCAAGAAGGTCAACGCCCTCTAGGGAAGCCGACCCGCTTCGCGACTCAGGCAAAAGGCCCCCGCCATTGTGGCGGGGGCCTTTTGTTGTCCGCGTCCACCCCCGGGCCGGCCCCGGGTTGGTCCTTGGGCCGGCGGGCTAGCGCCGCGCGCTGGTGGCAATGAGCGTCACGGCGCGTTCGACGGCGTACACCGGGTCGCGTGCCGCACCCTTCACCTGGGCGTCGGCCTCGGCCAGCGCCTGGACGGCGGCCGCCAGCCCACCGGCATTCCAGTGGCCGGCGTCGCGGCGGGCCGTGTCCACCTGCCAGGGTGCCATGCCCAGGTCACGGGCCAGCTGGGCGGAGCTGCCCCGGAGCGAATACACCTTGGCGACCTGGCGGACCTTCATGGCCAGGGCTGCCACCAGCGGCACGGGATCAACCCCGGTGGCCAGGGCGTGGCGCAGGTTGGCCAGGGCTGCCGGCGCGTTTCCGGCCAGGGCGGCGTCGGCCACCCGGAAGGCCGTTGCCTCGACACGGCCGCCGTAGTACTTGTCCACCGCATCGGAGTCCACCATTCCGGTGGTGTCGGAGACGAGCTGCTGGCAGGCGGCGGCCAGTTCGGCGAGATTCGCCCCCACCGCCGCCACCAGGGCACGGACGGCCTGCGCGTCGATGCGCCGCTTGGCCAGCTGGAATTCGGAGGTGACGAATGCGGCCTTTTCCTGGTCCTTTTTCAAGGCCAGGCATTCAACGCGCGGCATGCCTGCCGCCTTGAGTGCGTCCAGCAGCTTCTTGCCGCGGGTGCCGCCGCCGTGCACCAGCATGAGCGTCACGTCCGGCGCCGGATCCTTGAGGTAGGCGAGGGCGTCGGCCAGGAAGTCGTCACTCATGGAGGCGAGCCCTGAGGCTTCAATGAGCTTGGGTTCGCTGAAGAGCGAGGGGCTGGCGACCATGGCCAGGGTGCCCGCCGTGTACGCGGCTGCGTCGAGGGTGGTGAGCTCCAGGTCCGGGTCCTGGGCGCGCAGTTTGCTGCGCAGCCCGTCCCGCGCGCGGCTGGCGATGAAGTCCTCCGGCCCGTAAATCAACACCACCGGGGCCAGCGGGACGTCCCGCCAGTCGGCGCCTGCCGACGGCCGTGCTGCGGGGCTCATGGCGCTGTTCCTATCAGTGGTGTGTGCACTGCATCCACTCTGCCACCAAGTCCTGCGTTTCCCAAGCCGCTCACGCGCCCAGCACCGCCATGGTCCAGAGCCCGGCAGCCACGGCGGCCGACACCGACAGGGTGCTGAATCCGAGCAGGAAACGCCACTGCTCCGGCAGCCCCGCGCGCAGCGCGGCGAGCCTGCCGGCCAGCTGCTGCCGTTCGACCAGCGCCGCCAAGGCGCCCAGTACCGCCGCGTCCATCAGTGCCATCAGCACCACGCCCCGGACACCCCCGGGCCAGGGCAGGCCCGCCGCGGGCAACGCGGCCATCCACCGGGCCACGGCGGCAACCCACCAGGCTCCCCAGCCCGACACCCACGCACAGAGGTCCGCGGCCAGGGGAACCAGCGGGGCTGCCACCAGGCCCAGCGTGCCCACCGTGGTCACCAGTGCCACGACCGGCGCCGCGGCCATGTTCGCCGGCACCGTGTAGATCGCCAGCCTGGGCTGCAACAATACAATCGCCGGGGCGCAGAACAACTGGGCGGCCAACGGAATGGCCACGGCCTGCGCCGCCCACGCCGGCAGCCAGGTACCCAGCCACCGGGCACAGCGCCGGCCCATCAGGTGCAGGCCGAGGGTCGCCAGCACGGACAGGATGAAGGCAAAGTCACGGGCGAGCCAGGGATCGGCCACGAGAAGCACCACAATGCTGGCCGAGAGCAGCGCACCCACCCGTCGCGGCCGGCCGCTGAGCATGGCAGCACAGCCGATTCCCCCCATCACCGCCGCCCGCAGCACGCTGGGGTCCGGCCCGACCACGGCAACGAATCCGGCCAGTCCCAGCACCGCCGCCGCCCCGGCCGCCCACCGGGGCGCATGCAACGAACGCAACCCAGCCATCAGGGCCGAGAGCACCAACGTGCAATTGGCGCCGCTGACCGCCGTCAGGTGGGTCAGGCCGACAGCCTTCATCGCCCCGGCCAGGCCGGGCGGACTGGCACTGCGGTCACCCATGACCATGCCCGGCAGCAGGCCGGCGACGTCCGGGGCCGTCCCGGCCCAGACCCGCCGGGCCGCCCGGAGCCATCCCGACCGGAACGCCAGAGCCGGGCTGCCCGCCTGCTGCGTCCGGACCTCAAGGGGTGCCGTGGAAGGGTGCAGGATGCCGGCGTCCCGTTCGGCAAGTCCGGCGGGTGGGACGGTGCCGGCCGTGCCCACGGTGGCGCCCTCCGGAACGTCCAGCCAGTCCATACCCGCCACGACGCGGATGGGCAAGGGCCCGTCCAGCCGCCGGCCATGTGCCGTGGCCTGACGGACCACGGCGGCGAACGTGACCTGCGGCGGCCCCGGCCCGGCGGCCAGCGGCCGCGGGCTTTCCATCACTTCCAGCGTGAGGGACAGCTGCCAGCCGGAGGCAACGGCAGCAGCCAGCGGGGTGTTCTGCCGGTCCTGTTGGCGCAGGGCCACAGCCAGGAGCACCACGCCGAGGCACAGCGCCGCCACTGCGACCGTGGCCGCCACACCTGGCAGGACGCTCCCCCGGGTCCGTGTACGCGACGGCCCACGGGCGTCCGTCCTTGCCGCCTCGCCCCGGGACGGCAGGCCACCGCGAACCGCCTCATCACGGCCGGGCCGGCCGGAACCGTCACGGGCGGGCCGGCCGGAACCGTCGCGGCCAGGGCCGCCGTCCTTGACACTGTCAGGGCCCGGGGCGGGCCCAGGGTTGGCGGGAAGGCCACGCAACGCCACCGCGGCCGCGGCGGCGCACAGGACCGGGCAGCAGGCGGCCGCGACGGCGGAAGACCCCCACGGTTGTCCAATGGCCACCGCGGCCCCGGCCCAGGTGGCGGCAACGGCGGGCAGGAGGCGGACGTCGGGACGCGGCCGCAGGCCCGGATCCGTGGCGGTGCCGCGCTCCGTGGCCAGGGCGTGGAGGCGGGTCTGTAGGCGGACCCGGATCGCGGCCATGCTGGCTGCGCCGCCGCGGCCAGCCCTGCTGCAGGCCCTGCTGCGGCCACTCGCGCTGGCCGGTGCCTGTGCTGATGCTGCGTCGTCGACCATGGCCCCGTCGGCGCGGGCTGGGGAAGCGCTGCGCGGGCCATCGACGGCGGCCCGCGCATAGTGCCGCCAGCGTGCGTCCGGCCGCCTCATCGTGCTGTCACCAGCGGACGGATGTTCGCCAGCAGCTTGGCGCCGATCCCGGACACCGCATCCAGCGCGTCCACCGAGGTGAAGGGGCCGTGGTCGGTGCGCCAGGCCACGATGCGCCCGGCCAGCACCGGCCCGACCCCCGGCAAGGCGTCCAATTGCGCGGCCGTGGCCGTGTTCAGGTCCACCAGGCCGCCGTGCGGCCCGCCGGAGCCGGTTCCGTACGAACCGGTGCCGGGGCCACCGGCAGTTCCGGCATCGCTGCCTCCCGGTGCGCCGCCCACTCCCCCGCCAACTGCTCCCACGCCGCCGGCCGGGCCGGCTTCGACCTGGGTGGGAACCCGGACCTGCGTGCCGTCGACGGCGGGGGCGGCCAGGTTAAGCGCGTCCAGCACGGCCCCGGGCAACGCCCCGCCGGCCGCCTGCACTGCCTGCAGGATCCGGCTGCCGGCTGGAAGCGCGTACACGCCGGGGTGCTGGACGGCGCCGGCCACGTGCACGATGACGGCGCCTTTCCCCGGCGGTTCCGGCGGCATCGGTGTGGGGACGGATTGTTGCGCTGCGGGCGGGGAAGCCCCCGCCGCCGGGGCAGTTGCGGGAGCGGCTTCCCGGCCCAGCGGCGGAACCGCCACCCCGGCGGTGCCTGCCGTCGCCTGCCTGCCGGCCGCCGCCGATGTCCCGGCCTGTTCCAGCCAGAGCACGCCCGTGACCGCCACGGCCATCGCCAGGAGCACGACGAGTGCACGCAGGGACGTGATCCAGCGCGGACCCCTGCCTTCCGGGGTGCCGCGGCCGGTGCCGCCCGTCCCGGGCGTCCATGCAGCCTGATGGCGCTCGCCTTCCATGTCCCTACGGTAGGCACGGCAGGGGGACGGCGCACGGGCCGCCAGCCCCAATGTGGGCCCTCAGGCAGCCGGCTCCCCTTGTGGAGGAGCCACCGCGTCCGAGATGACCACCACCAGCACGCCCAGGCCCGCATGGGCGGCCAGTACGGACGGGAGGCGGGTGAGCCCCGCCGCTGCCAGTCCCGGGCAGTCTGCCCTCAGCGACTCGCCCAGTGCCAGGGCCTGTTCGGAGTTCCCAAAGTGGTGCACGCTGATGCGGGCGCTGCCGGGCGGCCGGGCAGCAACCTCATCGGCCGCGAGCCGCTCCAGCCGTGCGATGGCCTTGCCAGCCGTGCGCACCTTTTCCAGGGGCACCACGGCACCGTCGACAATGCCCAGCAACGGCTTGATGTCCAGCACCGCGCCCAGCCACGAGGAGGCCAGGCTGATCCGTCCGCCCCGGCGCAGCTGTTCCAGGCTCGGGACGTAGAAAAAGACCGTGGCGTGTTCGGCGGCGGTCCGTGCTGCAGCCAGGACCTCCCCGGCCTCCGCGCCGGAAGCGGCGGCCCGCACGGCGGCCTGGACGGCCGCACCCTGGGCCATGCCGACGGTGCCGGAGTCCAGCACGTGCACGGGGATCCCGGCCTCTCCGGCTGCCAGGGCTGCCGAGTCGAATGTGCCGGAGAGCTTGGCGGAAATGTGGAGGGAGACCACTGCGTCATAGCCCGCCCCGGCGGCAGCCTGGTAGGCGCGTTGGAACTGCCCGGGCGAGGGGCGCGAGGTGCGCACCTGCCGGCCCGAGGCGAGGGCCAGGGACATCTGGGCCTCGAGTCCGGCGTCGTCGTCGGAGAAGACCTCCCCGCCGATGATGACCGGCATCGGCACCACGGTCAGGCGTCCCCCGGCCGACTGTTCCCGCACCCACTCCGGCGGCAGGGCTGCCGCCGAGTCGGTGACGACGGCGATCCGCGGCAGCGCCCCGGCTGTTTCGCCGGCGGCCGGCGGGCGGAGCCGCAGCCGGGCGGCCTGGTGGCGCAGCCAGTCGCGTGCTCCGGGTTTGTCCATCCGACCGCCCCTTTCCCCTGCCGTCCCTACCTTGCCGCCGGGTGCGGCGCCCTGCCGCGGTGCACCGTCCGTGTCAGGCGGGGACGATGTTCACGAGCTTGGGCGCACGGACGATGACGGTGCGGATGCCGGCCCCGTCCAGGGCCTTGGTGACGGCCTCCGAGGCGAGGGCAAGTTCGCGCAGTTCGTCCTCGGAGATGTCCGGGGACACCTCCAGCCGGTCACGGACCTTGCCCTTGACCTGCACGACGGCCGTGACGCTTTGCCGGACGAGCAGGGCCTCCTCGACGGCGGGGAAGCCGGCGTTCGCCACGGAGGCGGGGTGGCCCAGGGCATTCCACATGTCCTCGGCCGTGTACGGGGCGAAAAGGCTCAGCAGGATTGCCACGGCCTCGGCGGCCTCGCGCACTGCGGGGTCCGCTGCGCCGGCACCCGAATCGATGACCTTGCGGGTGGCGTTGACCAGTTCCATCAGCTTCGCCACCACCACGTTGAACTTGTGGCCTTCCAGCAGGGCCTTGGCCTCGTGGATGGTGCGGTGCGTGATGGAGCGCAGTGCGGCGTCGCCGGCGGCCGGGTCCGTGCCGGGTGCGGCGGCAACATCGTTGCCCAGCCGCCAGGCGCGGGCCAGGAACTTGGCCGAGCCCGACGGCGAAACATCCGCCCAGTCGACGTCGTCCTCCGGCGGGCCGGCGAAGACCATGGTGAGGCGGACGGCGTCGACCCCGTAGCGGTCCAGCTGCTGGCCCAGGTCCACGCCGTTGCCCAGCGACTTGCTCATGGCCTTGCCGCCGTTGAGCACCTGGCCCTGGTTGAGCAGGCGGCTGAAGGGCTCGGTGGCGTCCAGCATGCCCATGTCGTGGATGACCTTGGTGAAGAAGCGCGCGTAGAGCAGGTGCAGGATGGCGTGTTCCACGCCGCCCACGTACTGGCCCACGGGCATCCAGTCGTTGACCTTGGCCGGGTCGAAGGGGCCCTCGGTGAACTGCGGTGAGGTGAAGCGCAGGAAGTACCAGGAGGAGTCGACGAAGGTGTCCATCGTGTCGGTGTCGCGCTTGGCGGCGCCGCCGCACTGCGGGCAGCTGACGTTGACCCAGTCGCTCGCGGCGGCCAGCGGGGAGGTGCCCTTCGGGGCAAGGGCCTCGCCGCGCAGGTTGTCCGGCAGGCGCACGGGCAGCTGGTCGTCCGGCACCGGGACTTCGCCGCAGTCTGCGCAGTGGATGATCGGGATGGGTGCGCCCCAGAAGCGCTGGCGGGACAGCAGCCAGTCGCGCAGGCGGAAGTTGACGAACTTCTCCCCCGTGCCCAGCTTCTCCAGGATGGCGATGGCGGCCGGGATGGCGTCGGCCTTGGAGAGCCCGTTGAGGTCGCCGGAGTTGATCAGGGTGCCTTCACCGGTGGTGGCACGGCCGGTGACGGCCGGGTCTTCCGCGCCGGTGTCCAGGACGGCGCGCACGGGCAGCCCGAAGGCCTTGGCGAAGTCCAGGTCGCGCTGGTCGTGGGCCGGGACGGCCATGATGGCGCCCGTGCCGTAGTCCGCCAGGACGTAGTCGGCCGCCCAGACGGGCAGCTTCTCGCCGGTGAGGGGGTTGACGGCGTAGCGGCCGGTGAACACGCCGGTCTTGGTGCGATCGGTGGCCTGGCGCTCAATGTCGCTGAGGGCCTTGACCTGGTCGCGGTAGTCGCTGAGCGCCTCGGCGTGCTCGGCGGTCACCAGTTCCAGGGCCAGGGGTGCGTCGGCGGCCACCACAAAGAACGTGGCCCCGTAGAGGGTGTCCGGGCGGGTGGTGAAGACGGTCAGGTCCTGCTGCGGCTTGCCGGCGCCGGCCTCCTCGATGACGAAGGTGACGTGGGCGCCTTCCGAGCGGCCGATCCAGTTGCGCTGCATGGCCAGCACGCGGTCCGGCCAGTTGCCCTGCAGCGCCTCCATGTCGTCCAGCAGGCGGTCGGCGTAGTCGGTGATCTTGAAGTACCACTGGTTCAGCGACTTCTTCGTGACAATGGTGCCGCAGCGTTCGCAGGCGCCGTTGACGACCTGTTCGTTGGCCAGCACCGTCTGGTCCTTGGGGCACCAGTTGACGGGGGAATCCTTGCGGTAGGCCAGGCCGCGCTCGTAAAAGCGCTTGAACAGCCACTGGGTCCACCGGTAGTACTCGGGGTCGGAGGTCTGCAGGCGGCGTGACCAGTCCACGGAGATGGCGTAGCGCTTGAACGACTCCGCCTGCGTGTCGATGTTGGCGTACGTCCACTCGCTGGGGTGGGCGTTGCGCTTGATGGCGGCGTTTTCCGCCGGCAGGCCGAAGGAGTCCCAGCCGATCGGGTGCAGCACGTCGAAGCCCAGCTGGCGCCAGTAGCGCGCAACGACGTCGCCCATGGCAAAGGCCTCGGCGTGGCCCATGTGGAGGTCGCCGGAGGGGTAGGGGAACATGTCCAGGACGTAGCGGCGTTCCTTCGAGCCGTCGTCAAGGGGCGTAAAGACCTTCAGTTCCTCCCAGACGGCCGGCCACTTGGCCTCCATCGCGGCGAAACTGTAGACGCCTTCTTCGCTGTTCTCTTCAGTCTGGGACTGCACGCTCACATACCCTGCCTCTATTGGTTCATTCATGTCTTCGTTGCACCCCTGCCCCCACACACACAAAAGCCCCTCGACAGACGCAAGGGGCGCACCGCAATGGACATTGCGGCTATATAAGGAGGAGGACTGTATGCACCTTATTACTTTAGCGCACACATAAAAATAAATACCAAGGCCGTTGCGGCGCGGCATTCTGCGCGGCCGGAGCCGAGAAGGGGCCAGGGTGTGGTCGGGCACCGCGGTGGACCCCTGGATGCGAGGGCCCCGACCCGAGCTTGCGAGGGTTGGGAGCATCCAGGGACGGGCGGGGCCCCTTCTCGACGCAGGCTGCGGGCGCTACTTCACGTCGGCGTCAACCCAGTCCATGGACTTGGTGACGGCCTTCTTCCACAGGCGCATCTGGCGGTCGCGCTCGGCGGCGTCCATCTGCGGTTCCCAGCGCTTGTCCTCGGACCAGTTGCTGGACAGTTCGCCCAGGTCCTTCCAGAAGCCGACGGCCAGCCCGGCCGCGTAGGCCGCGCCGAGGGCCGTGGTTTCAACGACCTTCGGGCGGATGACCGGGACGCCGAGGATGTCTGCCTGGAACTGCATGAGCGCGTCGTTGGCGACCATGCCGCCGTCGACCTTCAGTTCGCTCAGGTCGACACCGGAGTCGGCGTTGACCGCGTCAAGCACCTCGCGGGTCTGGAAGGCGGTGGCCTCCAGGGCTGCCCGGGCAATGTGGTTCTTGTTCACAAAGCGGGTCAGCCCCACGATGGCGCCGCGTGCGTCGGAGCGCCAGTACGGGGCAAACAGGCCGGAGAACGCCGGGACGATGTACACGCCGCCGTTGTCCTCCACCGCCGCGGCCAGCTCCTCCACCTCGGGTGCCGTCTTGATCATCCCGATGTTGTCGCGCAGCCACTGGATCAGGGAACCGGTGACGGCGATGGAGCCTTCCAGGGCGTAGTGCGGCTTGGCGTCGCCGAGCTTGTAGCCCACGGTGGTCAACAGCCCGTTCTTCGAGTGGACGATTTCCTCGCCCGTGTTGAAGATCAGGAAGCAGCCGGTGCCGTAGGTGTTCTTGGCCTCGCCGGTGGCGAACGCGGCCTGGCCGAACGTGGCCGCCTGCTGGTCGCCGAGGATGCCGGCCACCGGGACCTCGCGCAGCAGCTGGCTGCCGTGCACGGTGCCGTACACCTCGGAGGAGGACTTGATCTCGGGCATCATGGACTTCGGCACACCGAAGGCGGCCAGGATCCCCTCATCCCACGAGAGGGTTTCCAGGTCCATGAACATGGTGCGGGAGGCGTTGGTGACGTCGGTGATGTGCACGCCGCCGTCGGTGCCGCCGGTCAGGTTCCAGGTCACCCAGGAATCGGTGTTGCCGAACAGCAGGTCCCCGGCCTCCGCCTTTTCACGGGCGCCCTCGACGTTGTCCAGTATCCACTTGATCTTGGTGCCGGAGAAGTAGGTGGCCAGCGGCAGCCCCACCTTCGCCTTGAACCGTTCGACGCCGCCGTCAGCGGCCAGTTCATCAACGATGGGCTGGGTGCGGGTGTCCTGCCAGACGATGGCGTTGTACACCGGGACGCCGGTCGTCTTGTCCCAGACGACGGCGGTCTCGCGCTGGTTGGTGATGCCGACGCCGACGATGTCGTGCCGGGTGAGGTTGGCCTGTGCCAGGGCGGTGCCGATGACCTCGCGGGTGTTGTTCCAAATTTCCGCCGCATCGTGCTCCACCCAGCCGGCCTTGGGGAAGATCTGCTCGTGTTCAAGCTGCCCCGTGGAAACGATGTTGCCGTCGTGGTCAAACACGATGGCACGGCTGCTGGTGGTTCCCTGGTCAATGGCAATTACGTACTGGGACATCATTGTTTCCTTTGTTTGTGCAGCCTGCCAGCAAGCTGCGGCCCACTCTTCAAGTACTACATGGTCTACTTCATCAGGCAGTTAACAACAAGATTTACTTCACGACGAGCGGCAGCCACTGGGACATCAGCCCGCCCAGGGCGCCGCCGATGAGCGGTCCCACGACCGGTACCCACGAGTAGCTCCAGTCACTGGAGCCCTTGCCCTTGATGGGCAGAAGCGCATGGGCAATGCGCGGTCCCAGGTCGCGGGCGGGGTTGATGGCGTAACCGGTGGGTCCACCGAGGGACGCGCCAATGGCCACCACGAGCAGGGCCACCGGCAGCGGGCCCAGGCCCGTCACGCCGCCGCCGAAGTGCAGGATGACA
This sequence comes from Arthrobacter sp. STN4, assembly GCF_024539665.1. Classification (NCBI taxonomy): domain Bacteria; kingdom Bacillati; phylum Actinomycetota; class Actinomycetes; order Micrococcales; family Micrococcaceae; genus Arthrobacter; species Arthrobacter sp. STN4. The sequence continues at coordinate 62,377 of NZ_JAKZGX010000011.1, read as the reverse complement.
AACACCAGCACAAAGGTGCCAATGATTTCCGTGACGACGTTCCAGCCGTAGCTGCGCTTCGCCGGGCCGGTGGAGAACACGCCCAGCTTGGTTGCCCCGTCGGGCTCGCCGTCGAAGTGCTGCTTGTACGCCAGCCAGCACACCACCGCGCCGATGAAGGCGCCGAGCATTTCCCCGCCAAAGTACGTCAGGGTCGAGCCGAAGCTGACCGGCACGTTGGGTGCGTAATCGGTGGCACCGCTGGAAAGGATGCCCACCGTGACGGCCGGGTTCAGGTGCGCACCGGACTTGGCGGCCACGAACACACCGGACATGACGGCCAGGCCCCAGCCCCAGTTGACCATCAGGAAGCCGCCGGCGTTGCCTTTGGTCCCCCTCAGGGCCACGTTGGCCACGACGCCGCAACCCAGCAGGGTGAGCATCATTGTTCCCATCACCTCAGACAGGAACACTATTCCAAGAGACATCTTTGACTCCTTCTATCTATTCATTTATTGGCTGACTGCGGCCGTCCTGTGACCGCAGTTCTTGAGCCCCCCTGCCCCAGGGCGGTTAGGCGATCAAGCTTTGGACCTGCACGCCGTGGAAGCGTGCGAGGATGTCTTGGGCGTGGCGGATCTCATCCTGCACGCGGTGGTGCGGCCAGCCCAGCGGCCCCGCGAGTGCCGCCGCCGTCTCGGCCAGCAGCTCGGCCGTGACCAGGCCGCGGAAGGCCAGGGAGGTCCGGCGGACCAGCACGTCGATCAGGTGCCCGATCTGTTCGTGCTCCACCATGAATTCAATTTCGCGGCGGCTGAGCTCGCGGGTGGATTCAAAGGCCTCATCCGCGCCGGCGGCCAGATAGTCCAGCACCTGCCCGGCGCGGGTTCCGTAGCGGGTGAGCAGGACGGCGGCCCGGGCCGCGTCGATGCCCCCGCCCGTGTGGGCCGCGATCCATGCCTCCACCGCGGCGTCGGTGGCAGGGAAGCCCGCGCCGCCGCCGATGGCGAGCTTCGCCGTCGAGGTTTTCCGTTCGGCGCCCAAGGCAGCGAGGACGTCGTTGGCAAGGTGTTCGGACAGTGCACGGAAGGTGGTCCATTTGCCGCCCACCAGGCTCAGCACCGGGACTGTGGCGCCGGCGATGCTGCGGTCCGCACGCTCAATGCGGTAGTCGCGGGAGACGAAGCCGGGGGCCGTCTCGTCGTGGCGCGGCAAAGGGCGGACACCGGAGAAGCTGTAGACGATCTCCCCGCGGGAGACCGTGATGGCCGGGAAGACGTGGCCGATCAGTTCGAAGAAGTAGTCAACCTCTTCCTCGGTGCACACGGCGTCCTGCTTCATGTCCGCATCGATGTCGGTGGTGCCGACCAGGACACGGTCGCCCATGGGGTAGATCAGCACGATCCGGCCGTCGGTGTGTTCGAAGAAGATTTCGCGGCCGTTGCAGGCGGCGAGCAGCTCCGGGTGGTCAAGCACAATGTGGGAGCCCTTGGTGCCGCCCATGAAGCGTGTGGCAGCACCCATGGCCTCGTTCGTGGCATCGACCCATGCGCCGGTGGTGTTGACAATGACGTCCGCGGTGAACGTGAATTCCTCGCCGGTGAGCTGGTCCGTGAGCTGGACGCCCTCGCCGGTGACGGCGGTGGCGGCCACGTAGTTGGTGGCCCGCGCCCGGTGCGGGCCGCCCGCCGGGGTGCCGGCCTTCTCGCCGTCCTGCAGCACGTCCAGGGTGAGCCGCTCCGGGTTGTGCACGGAGGCGTCGTAGTAGGTGGCCGTGTACTTGATGCCCGGGTGCAGGGCGGGCAGTTCTGCCAGCGCCTTGGTCCGGCCCTTGAACTGGTGCCGCGGGACGCTGCCGCCGTCGCGGGAGAAGGAGTCGTACATGGTCAGGCCGGCCTTGATCAGGAAGGCGCCGCGTTCCTGCGGCCTGCCCTGCTTGTGCGTGAGGAAGCGCATCGGGGCGGCCAGGATGCCGGAGAAGGTGCTGAAGATCGGGATGGTGGTCCGCAGCGGCTTGACGTAATGGGGGGCGATCTTCAGCAGGCGGTTGCGTTCCACCACGGATTCGCGCACCAGCCGGAACTCGCCATTTTCCAGGTAGCGGATGCCGCCGTGGATCATGTGCGAGGAGGCACCGGAAGCCCCCTGGCAGTAGTCCCCGCGCTCCACGAGGGCCACGTCGATGCCCTGCAGGGCCAGGTCCCGGAAGGTGCCGACTCCGTTGATTCCGCCGCCGATGATTAGGACCTGGGCGTGGGGGCGGTTCCGCAGGGCGTCCACATGGGGACGGCGGGCAGCCCCCGCGTCGGAGTCGTTCTTGGCGGCATTGCCGGGGATTCGCACGGTGGCCTCATTCGCATCCTGGATCTTTGCGCACAGGGCGCCTGTTCCCACTATTCTTGGATGAGGTGAAAAATATAATCAACCCGTTTGCACGTATGTGCAGAAAGGCCGTGGGAACCGTGACGAGCAAACGTGCAAAGCAGTCGGACACCCTCCGCGCTGCACAAATGTACTATTTGCAGGACCAGACCATGGATGCCATCGCCCGGGAGCTGCGGACGTCCCGTTCCACGGTCTCCCGGCTCCTGTCCACGGCACGGGACACGGGCCTGGTGCAGATCCAGGTCAAGACGCCCGCAGACAGGGCCCCCGAGCTGGAGCGGGCCATCCGCCAGCGCTACCAGGTGGACGTCCACGTGGTTCCGGTCTCCGACACGCTCGACGACCTGGAGGTGCTGGACCGGGTGAGCATGCAGGCGGCACGCACCATCACCACGCTGGTGGACTCCAACGCCGTCATCGGCGTGGCCTGGGGCTCCACCCTCAGCGCGGTCAGCCGGCACCTGACCCGCAAGACCACCCACGGCACCACCATCGTCCAGCTCAACGGGGCCGGGAACACCCAGACCACCGGCATCACCTACGCCTCCGAGATCATCCGCCGCTTTGGCAGCGCGTACGGGGCCAAGGTGGAGCAGTTCCCCGTCCCTGCGTTCTTCGACAATGCCCGGACCAAGAACATGATGTGGCAGGAGCGCAGCGTCCGGCGCATCCTGGAACTGCAGGAACGCATGACCACGGCCATCTTCGGCGTGGGCTCCATGAACGCCGACGTCCCCAGCCACGTCTATGCCGGCGGCTACCTGGATTCAACGGACCTGGACGAGCTGGAGGCCAGCGGCGTGGCCGGCGACGTGGCCACGGTCTTCTTCCGCGACGACGGCAGCGACGCGGGAATCGTGCTCAACGACCGCTCCAGCGGGCCCTCCCTGGACAGCCTGCGCAAGGTCCGGCGCCGGATCTGCGTGGTTTCCGGGGCGAGGAAGATCAAGGGCCTGCGGGGCGCGCTCGCCGCCGGCCTGGCCACCGACCTGATCGTGGACGAGGGCACCGCACGGGAGCTCGTCGAGGCGGACGCGCACTCCAGCGACCCGATCTTCGGTTTCCTCAACAGCCTGGACGGGCTATAGCGCCTGCCCGGCCGTGCCACACCCGTCCGGCACGGATTCCTCGGTAGAGTCGTAGTCATGCACCTGGCACCCAAAGTACCGCTCAACAACGGCGTCACCATCGACGCGCTCGGCTACGGCGTCTACAAGGTCCCGGCGGCCGACTGCGCCGACCTGGTGTCCACCGCCCTGGACATCGGCTACCGCACCGTGGACACCGCGGCCCTCTACGGCAATGAGGAGGGCGTGGGGCAGGCGGTCAAGGGCGCGGTCGCTGCGGGGACCCCGCGCGAAGACCTCTTCGTGACCTCCAAGGTGTGGAACGACCGCCACGGCTACGACTCCACCCTGGCCGCCTTTGACGAGTCCATGGGCCGCCTGGGCCTGGACTACCTGGACATGTTCCTGATCCACTGGCCCTGCCCGGAGCAGGGGAAGTACATTCCGACGTACCGGGCGTTGGAAACCCTGTACCGGGAGGGCCGCGTGCGGGCCATCGGCGTGAGCAACTTTGAACCGGAGCACCTGCACCGCCTGCTTGACACGGCCGAGGTGGTCCCGGCCGTCAACCAGGTGGAACTGCACCCGTGGCTGCAGCAGCGCGAATTGCGCGCCCTCCACGCACAGCTGGGCATTGCCACGCAGGCCTGGAGCCCGCTGGCCCGCGGGCAGCTCCTGGACGACCCGGTCCTGGCCGGCCTGGCGGCGGCGCATGGCCGGTCCACGGCACAGGTGGTGCTGCGCTGGCACGTGCAGTCCGGCCACCTGGTGATCCCCAAGGCCTCGAGCCGGGAGCGGATGTCCGCCAACCTCGATGTCTTTGGCTTCGCGCTGACGGACGCCGACATGGCCGCTGTGGCCGCCATGGACAGCGGACGCCGCTCCGGTTCCAACCCCAACAACGTCAACTAGCCGGCCGGTGAGGGAGAACGTGAAGGAAAGTACGACGCCGGGCCCCGCGCCCATCGCTGTTGACCTGTCCGCCCGTTCCGGCACCCACACGGTGGAGGTGGCCGGGACCGCGGTGCGGTACTGGGACTACGCCCCCGTCGAGTGGACGCCCGCCACCCGCACCATCGTCATGGTGCACGGCTTCCGGGGCGACCACCACGGCCTGGAACGGGTGGTGGAGCTGCTGCCGGACCACCGGGTCATCATGCCTGACCTGCCCGGCTTTGGCGCCTCACCCGCCTTCGAACACACCGAGCACAGCGTGGACGGCTACGGGGAGTTCCTGGCCGGGTTCCTGGACGCGCTGGCACTGGGCGGGAACACCGTGCTGCTGGGCCACTCCTTTGGCTCCATCGTGGCCAGCCACTTCGTGGCGGCGCACCCGGGCCGGACGTTCCCGCTGATCCTGGTCAACCCCATTGCCGCCCCCGCCCTGGAAGGCTCCCAAGGCATCATGGCAAAACTCGCCGTGTCCTACTACTGGGCCGCTGCCAGGCTCCCCGCACCCCTGGGCAACGCGCTGCTGCGCAACTGGGCCATCGTGCACGTGATGAGCATGGCCATGGCGAAGACGAAGGACCGCACGCTGCTGGCGTTTATCCACGGCCAGCACCACGCCTACTTCAGCGCCTTCGCCAACCGGGACATGCTGCTGGAGTCCTTTCGCGCCTCCGTGGGCGGCACGGTGCGCCAGGTTGCACAGCAGCTGGCCGTGCCGGTGCTCCTGATCGCCGGGGCCGAAGACCAGATCGCCACGCTGCCCAACCAGCACAAACTCATGGAACTCCTGCCCGACGGCGAACTGGTGGTCATCGGCGGCGTGGGCCACCTGATCCACTATGAGACCCCGCAGCCGGCCGCTGCCGCCATCAACAACTTCCTGGAAAGGCACCCCGCCCCGTGACGCCCCGCAGCACCCCGGCCCCCCCTCACGACGGAGGCACGGCCGGCAGCCAGGGAGCCGCCGGCCCCGGCACCCGCCGGCCCCGGATCGTCATGGATGCCCGCTTCACCCGGCTGGACCACCACGACGGCATCAGCCGGTACGGCGCCAGCCTCATGGCCGCCGTCGCACCGTACGCGGACGTGACCATGCTCATCCACGACGAGCGCCAGCTGGCGCTGCTGCCGCAGCTGCCCTGGGTCAAGGTCAACTCGCCGCTGTCGCCGGTGGAACTGTTTGTTGCCCGCCACGTAAACAAGCTCCGCCCCGAGCTGGTGTTCTGCCCCATGCAGACCATGGGGAGCTGGGGCCGGAAATACCCGCTGGTGCTGACACTCCACGACCTGATCTACTACGAGCACCCGGCCCCGCCGGGCTTCCTGCCGGCGCCGGTGCGCGTGCTGTGGCGCCTGTACCACAAGGCGTACTGGCCGCAGCGGCTGCTGCTGAACCGGGCGGACACGGTTGCCACCATCAGCCGGACCACGCTGGGGCTGATGGAGAAGTTCCGGCTGACGCGCAGGCCCATCCGGATTGTCGGCAACGCACCCCAGGGCGGGCGCGTCCCGCGGGACCCCGCCGTGGCACCGGAAAAGTCCCTGGCCTACATGGGCTCGTTCATGCCGTACAAGAACGTGGAGACACTCATCGCCGGAATGGCCGGGCTGCCGGACTTCACGCTGCACCTGCTCAGCCGCATCACCCCGGAACGGCGCGCGGAGCTGGAGGCACTCATCCCTGCGGGCGCCAGGGTGGTGTTCCACAACGGCGTGACGGATGCTGCGTATGACGAACTGCTGCTGCGCACCACGGCCCTGGTGACGCTTTCCAAGGCCGAGGGCTACGGCCTGCCGCTGGTCGAGGCGATGGCCCTGGGCACGCCGGTGGTCGTGGCGGACACGGACATCTTCCGCGAAGTGGGCGGCACGGCCGCGCACTACGTCCCGGCCGACTCCCCCACCGCCTTCGCCGCCGCCGTCCGCGCCCTGGACGACCACGAGGCCTGGGCCGCCAGCTCCACGGCCTCCGTGGCCCGGGCGGCAACCTTCAGCTGGGACGATTCCGCCAGGGAACTGCTCGCGATCGTCGAGGAACTGCGCACACGGCGGTGATGCCCGCGTTGCACGGCATGGCGGAGCGGGCGTTCCGGGATGAAGCTTCCGCTTCGCTGAAGCCGGCGCCTAGATGTAGCAGCCGCCTAGATGACGTCGACGCCGTCGCAGCGGACCTGGACGGGCTGGCCGACGCGGCGGGCGGCATTGGACGCCTTGAGGGCACGCATGGCCGCCGTGACGGTGCCGGCGATCCCGTACGGGAAGAACAGCAGCGTGCGGTAGTCGGGGGCCTCCCCCGGAGCGGCCGGCCTGCCGGGGGACGGAGCGGGGAAGCGGGACGCCGCCAGTGGGGCGGGACCGATGACACGCACGGCCGCCGGCAGCTTGAGCGCGGCGGTGAACGCTTCCACGTCGTGCTCCGGGCCGGTCAGCGAGGCGACGCGGACGGCCGGCGGCAGGCCCAGCCCGTGGCGCAGCCCGAACTCCCGTTCGGCATAGCCGGCAGGGTCCCAGCGGACCAGGGCCGCCACCTCCACTGAGTCCTCGGCCGTCACCACCACGACGCCGCCGTCGCGGGCCGGGCGGACCAGCGCGGCCGCGTTCATCCACCGGCGCAGCGTGTCCTCCCCGGCGCGCAGCGATTCACGCCGCAGCAGGGAGTCGCCGTCCAGCAGCAGGGCCGCGGCGTAGCCGCGGGGCGCCACCGGTTCGGCGCCCACTGTCGCCACGACGATGGCCGGACGGTCGGGGATGACGGTCTTGATGTGGTCGCCGGAGGAGGAAACCACGGTGGCCGAGGGGAACGCCCGGCCCAGTTCCTCGGCCGTCCGTGAGGCGCCGACCGCCAGCGCCCGCAGGGACCGGTTGCCGCAGGTGGGGCAGTTGAAATTGTTTTCGGCGCGGCCGCACCACCGGCAGATGACCAGCACCTGCGTGGACCCGTCGGCACGGGCCTGCATGAGCGGGCCGGTGCAGGCGGTGCAGCGCGCCACTTCGCGGCAGCGCTGGCAGGCGAGGGCCGGGGCGTAGCCGGTCCGCGCCACCTGGACCAGGACGGGGCCGGCAGGCAGCGCCGCCCGGGCGGCTTCCCAGGCACGGTGCGGCAGCCGCGCCAGGGACGCCAGGGGGTCGCGTTCCTGTTCGTAGCTGTCCGAGGTGCTGATGACCCGGGCTGTGGCGGTGCGGGCCGCGGGCCGTCCGGCCACGAGGGACTGCGCCCAGCCGGTGGCCACGAGCCGCTGGGATTCGATGCTGCGGCTGTGGCCGGCCATGAGCACTGCCGTGTCTTCAATCCCCGAGCGCAGCAGGAGGACGTCGCGGCTGTGCTGGTACGGGGCGCGGCGTTCAAGGTGGAGCTCGTTGCCGTCGTCCCAGCAGCACACGAGGCCCAGATCCTGCACGGGGGCATAGGCTGCCGAGCGGGTGCCGATGACGATCTTCACCTCGCCGCTGAGCACGCGCAGGAAGTTCCCGTAGCGCAGGGTGGGGCCGTCGTCGGCAGTCAACTTCACAAAGCTGCCCGCCGGCAGCACGGCGGCAAAGGCCTGGTCAAGCAGCTCAAGGTCGCGCAGGTCCGGGACCACCACGATGGCGCCGCGGCCGGAGAGCCGGCAACAGGCCGCCGCCTCGGCCAGCTGGTGGTGCCACGACTGCGGGCCGTAGCCCTGCAGGGACTGCAGCACCCCCTTCGGCGAGGCGCCCATGGCCAGTTCCGCCAGGAACTCCCCGGCGTGGGAGTAGCCGGTGAACAGCGATGCGCCGGGAAGGGCCGGCGCCGCGGGCAGGGGGACGGCACCGCCGGCCTCAGCGGGCCCGCCCGGTCCGGCGGCGCCGCCCGCATCCGGCGCCTTGCGCAGGTAGTCCTTTTCCAGGCTGGCCACGCGGGGCGGGACGGCGACGCGCAGGACGTCGGCCACGGTGCCGCTGGAGCGCGCAGCCACCTGGCGGGCGAGTTCGAGCACCTGCGGCGCCAGGACCGGGACGGCCGAATAAACGCGGGACAGCGGCACCAGCCGCTCCGATTCCGATTCGGCGACGCGGTCCACGAGAAAGGCGTTGAGGTCCTGGCCGGAAAACTTCACCCGGACACGCACGCCCGGGCGGGCCTGCCCGTCGAGGGTCGTGGGCACCGAATAGTCGAAGATCCGGTCAAGGTGCGGCAGCGGTGAGTCGATGGACACCCGGGCCACGGGAAGCAGCGGGGCCAGTTCCACCCCGCTGTGCGGGTCCGCCACCCGTTCACGGCCCACGAAGCCGCTGAGCAGCGAAAGCTGGACGCCCTCCTTACGGGGCTGTTCCTGTCTGTCGTCCATGGCGTCCTCCTCCCCTGCCGTGCCGGCCCCGTTGCGAACTGCCGGGCCGGTCACGAAACCTGCCACCGGGGCCGCCGCCCGGCCCCACAACCAGCCAACCACAGGGCACCGACATGCGGACGGCCCCCGGGGCCGGTTGTGGACAACGCCCGTGCGTTGGCGGCCTTAGGCGTTGAAGAAGGCCTTCAGGGCGTCCACGCGGTCCAGGTTTTCCCACGTGAAATCCGGGTCGTCCCGGCCGAAGTGGCCGTGCGCGGCGGTCTTGGCGTAGATGGGGCGCTTCAAGTCCAGGTCCCGGATGATGGGACTGGGCCGCAGGTCGAAGACGGCCTCGATGGCCTGCTCGATCCGCCGAGGGTCCACGGTCTCGGTGCCAAAGGTCTCCACGTAGATGCCCACGGGGCGTGCCACGCCGATGGCGTAGCCCACCTGCACCTCGGCACGGGCGGCGAGCCCGGCGGCCACGACGTTCTTGGCCACCCAGCGCATGGCGTACGCGGCGGAACGGTCAACCTTTGACGGGTCCTTGCCGGAAAATGCGCCGCCGCCGTGCCGTGCCATGCCGCCGTAGGTGTCCACGATGATCTTGCGCCCCGTGAGGCCGGCGTCGCCCACCGGGCCGCCCACCACAAAGGGGCCGGCCGGGTTCAGGTGCGTCTTCACGGCCGAGAAGTCCAGGCCGGAGGCGTCCAGGACGGGCGCGATGACGAATTCCTGCAGGTCCGCCCGCAGCCGGTCCAGGGACGTGCCTTCGGCGTGCTGGCTGGAGATGACCACGGTGTCCACGGAGACGGGGACGTCGCCGTCGTAGCCGATCGTGACCTGGGTCTTGCCGTCGGGGCGCAGGTAGGCCAGCAGGCCGGACCTGCGCACGTCGGTCAGCCGTTCGGAGAGGCGGTGGGCCAGGAAGATCGGCGTAGGCATGAAGGATGCGGTCTCGTTGCTGGCGTAGCCAAACATGAGGCCCTGGTCGCCGGCACCCTGCGCGTCGTCCTCGTCCACGGCCGTGCCTTCGCGGACCTCCAGCGAGTTGAAGACGCCCTCGAAGATGTCCTGGGACTGCTGGCCGATCGATACCGACACGCCGCAGCGGGCCCCGTCGAAGCCGTTGGCGGAGGAGTCGTAGCCGATGTCCAGGATGGTGTTGCGCACAATCGCGGGGATTTCCACATACGCATCCGTGGTCACTTCCCCGGCGACATGGACCAGGCCGGTCGTGGCCATGGTCTCCACTGCGACGCGGGAATTGGGGTCCTCGGCCAGCAGCGCGTCCAGGATGGCGTCGCTGATCTGGTCGCAGATCTTGTCCGGGTGGCCTGCGGTCACGGATTCAGAGGTAAAAAGGCGCAAGGGGTTCGCTGTTGTCACTGCTCTACTCTACTAGTTTGTTGGCGGGCGCCGGCAGGCGCGGGGCGTGGGATGGCACACGGGGGCGGGCCGCCCGGTCAAGTGGTGCCGAGGCGCTCCGCGATGACCCGTACGACGGCGTCCGCCACCTGGCGCTTGGACCCTGCGGCCTGCACGGGGCCGGCACCGTCGCGGGCCAGGATCTCCACCTGGTTCCCGTCCCGGCCAAACACCCGCTCCTGCCCCGTCTCGCCCGGGCCGACCTCGTTGACCACGAGCAGGTCGCAGCCCTTGCGGGCCAGCTTGGCCTCGGCATAGCTGCGGGCATCGTGTTCCTCGTCGCCAGTCTCTGCGGCAAAGCCGACAATGAGCTGGGACAGGTTTTGCGCGGCGCGGTGCGCCACGACCTCCGCCAGGATGTCCGGATTGCGGACCAGCTTGATGACAGGGTCGGCGACGTCGTCGCGTTTTTTGATCTTGCCCGCGGAGATGGTGGCCGGGCGGAAGTCCGCCACGGCGGCCGCCATGATCACCACGTCGGCCCCTGCGGCCGCGGACAAGGTGGCCGCCCGCAGTTCCAGGGCGGTGTCCACGCTGTGCAGCTTGGCGTCCGGCGGCGGGGCCACGTCCATGTGCCCGTGGATCAGCATCACCTCGGCGCCGGCCGCGAGGGCTGATTCCGCCAGCGCGACGCCCTGCTTGCCGGAGGACTTGTTGCCAAGGAACCGGACCGGGTCCAGCGGTTCGCGGGTGCCGCCCGCTGTGATGACGACCCGCTTGCCGGCCAGCAGCCGGCTGCTGCCGTCGGCAGGTGCGGCGCCCGCGGCCGGCGCACCGGCCGCGGCATGGGAAGGCGCGGTACCGGCGGAACGATCAGTGCCGGGGGAAGGTACGGGGGCCGGGGACCCGGCGTCGTCCGCGGCGGAAGGACGGCCTCCCTCCACCAGCGCCATCGCGGCGGCGAAGATTTCCGCGGGCTCCGGCAGCCGGCCGGGGCCGCTGTCCGGGCCGGTGAGCCGGCCGGTGGCGGGCTCCAGGACATGCACGCCGCGTGAACGCAGGGTGGCCACGTTCGCGGCGGTGGCCGCATGCCGCCACATTTCGGTGTGCATCGCGGGGGCGAAGAGGACCGGGCCGCGCGCCATGAGCAGCGTGGTGGTCAGCAGGTCGTTGGCCAGGCCCGCGGCCGCCTTGGCCAGCACGTCGGCCGTGGCGGGTGCCACCACGATGAGGTCCGCCTCATGGCCGATCCTCACGTGGTTGACGCTTTCCACCGCGTCAAAGACGCTGTTGGTGGCGGGCCGGCCGCTGAGCGCCTCCCAGGTGGCCACGCCGACAAATTTCACGGACGCCTCCGTGGGGATGACCGTGACCTGGTGGCCCGCCTCGGTGAAGAGGCGCAGCAGCAGGGCGGACTTGTAGGCGGCGATACCGCCGCCCACCCCCAGGACGATGTTCAGTGCGGCCAAGGAACGCAATCCGCCCTTATGCGGTTTCGATCGGGGTGGAGACCAGCAGGCCCTCGTCGATCTCGCGGAAGGCGATGGAGAGGGACTTCTCGTTCAGCTTGGTGTCCACCAGCGGGCCCACGTACTCAAAGAGGCCCTCGTGGAGCTGCGCGTAGTACGCGTTGATCTGGCGGGCGCGCTTGGCACCAAAGATGACCAGCCCGTACTTGGAGTCCGCGGCCTTCAGCAGCGAATCAATGGACGGGTTGATGATGCCTTCGGGCTGTGTAGTCAATTTACTTCTCCAAAATGTGTATGGGTGGTGCCGGGTCAGCCACGGTGGTTGGGGGTTAGCCCCATCAGGGTGACAAGCTCGGCTGCGGCACGGCTGACATCATCGTTGACGATGGTGAAGTCAAACTCCGGTTGGGCAGCAAGTTCCAGTTTAGCCGTTTCCAGCCGGCGGTGCTGTTCCTGCTCCGATTCCGTGCCGCGGCCCACGAGCCGGCGGACCAGTTCATCCCAGCTGGGCGGGGAAAGGAACACGAAATCGGCTTCCGGCATGGCCGCCTTGACCTGGCGTGCGCCCTGCAGGTCGATCTCCAGCAGCACGGAGCGGCCGGCGGCGACGGCCGCCTCGACGGAGCTGCGCAGGGTTCCGTAGCGGTTGGTGCCGTGGACCACGGCCCATTCCAGCAGGTCCCCGTGCGCAACGAGCTCGTCGAACTGTTCGGGGGTCTTGAAGAAGTAGTGCACGCCCTCTTCCTCACCGGGGCGGGCCTGCCGGGTGGTGGCGGAGACGGACAGCCACACCTGGGGGTAGTTGTCCCGGATGAACGTGGAGACGGTGCCTTTCCCGACCGCGGTGGGTCCGGCGAGGACCGTCACCCCGCAGCGCGGCTTGGTGCGCAGGGTGTTTTCGCCCGGAACGTGGACGGCGCCGCCGGTCACAGGCCCTGGCCCAGGTAGTCGACGAGCATGCGGCGCTGGTGGATGCCCAGGCCCCGCAGGCGGCGGGTCGGGGCTATGCCCAGCTCGCTCATGATCACAGTTGCACGTACCTTTCCAATGCCCGGGAGGGCTTCCAACAAGTCTGTCACCTTCAGCCGCCCCAGGGCCGGTTCTGCGGCGGAGGCCGCTATGACGTCCGCCACGGACACGTCCCCCGTCTTGAGGCGCCGCTTGGTGTCCGAGCGGACGGTCCGGGCTGCCGCGGCCTTTTTCAGCGCCGCGGCCCGTTCCTGGTCTGAGAGTGGCGGCAAACTCACAACGGGCTCCTTGGCGTGGCAGCGGTGCGGACAGGTTCTGCACTACGGGGTGTGAATCGAACCTATCCGCACCTGGCCGCGAAAATCAATCCACAGCCGGCGGCACCGCCGCCCCTACAGACCCTGCAGGGTTTCCTGCGCGGCCCGGCGCAGGCCGGCAACGCTGGGCCCGGCCTGCAGGATGCCGCGGCTGGAGGTGGCCAGGACGGCCGGGTAGGCGGCCCCGAAGGTGTTCTTGATGTCCGACGCCGTTGCCCCCTGGGCGCCGAGCCCCGGTGCCAGGAGGGGCCCGTGCACGGCGGCCAGGTCGATCCCCAGCTCCGACAACGCGTTCCCCACCGTGGCGCCGACCACCAGGCCCACCGATCCGAGGGCCGCCCCGGCGTAGCGCTGGTTTTCGACGGCGGCCGCCCGGGCGATGCGCCGGGCCACCGAGTCGGCACCGCCCACGTGCTGGACGGAGGCGCCTTCCGGGTTGGAGGTCAGGGCGAGGACGAACACGCCGCGTCCGTTGGCGGCGGCCAGGTCCAGTGCCGGGCGCAGCGACTCAAAGCCCAGGTAGGGGCTCAGCGTCACGGAGTCCGCGGCGAGGGCCGAGCCGTCGCGCAGCCAGGCGTCGGCGTAGCCGGCCATGGTGGAGCCAATGTCCCCGCGCTTGGCGTCGGCGATGGTCAGCACGCCGGCCCGGGCGGCCGCAGCGAGCAGTTGCTCGAGCACGGCCAGCCCGGCCGAGCCGTGGCGTTCATAGAGGGCCACCTGCGGCTTGATGGCGGCCGCCACGGGTTCCACCGCTTCCAGGACGGCCAGCGAGAACGTGCGCAGGGACTGCACCGAGTCATCCAGCCCCCAGGCCGCGAGGAGCCCGGGGTGCGGGTCCACGCCCACGCACAGCGGGCCCCGGTCCGCCATGGCGGCGGCGAGCCGTGCCCCGAACGGTTCGCGGGTGCCGGCCTGCCCCGGGCGCGGGTCCCGGGAAGCCGGGCCGGCGGGGTCCGCGCTAGGCATTTTGCGCCGCCAGGCCGGCCTGGAGGACGGCCGCGTGTTCCTGCAGGCTGGTGACGCCCCACTCGTAGCTGCGCAGCGCCTCCATGGCCTGGACGGCTACGTTGAACTCCGCCACCGTGGTGATGCAGGGGCGGCCGTTGGAGACGGCCGCGGCACGGATCTCGTAGCCGTCGCCGCGCGCCTGGCCGCCGGAGGGGGTGTTGAAGACCATGTCGATCCCGCCGTCGTTGATGAGGTCCACAATGGTCGTCCCGCCGGCAGTGTCCTCGCCGATCTTGCGCACGGTGGTGGCAGGGATGCCGTTGCGGCGCAGCACATCGGCGGTGCCGCCCGTGGAGACGATCTCGTAGCCGAGGTCCACGAGGCGCTTGACGGCCATGATGATGGAGCGCTTGTCCCGGTTGGCCACCGAGACGAACACCTTGCCGGAGACGGGCAGGGCCCCGTTGGCCGCGGCCTGGCTCTTGGCGAAGGCCGTGTCAAAGTGCTTGTCGATGCCCATGACCTCGCCGGTGGAGCGCATTTCCGGGCCAAGCAGGGAGTCCACGACGTGGCCTTCGGGGGTGCGGAAGCGGCTGAAGGGCATGACGGCTTCCTTCACGGCCACCGGGGCACGGTCGGGCAGGGTGCCGCCGTCGCCCACTTCGGGCAGGATGTGGTGGACGCTGCGCAGGTGCGCGATGGACACCCCGGTGCCGATGAGGGCGGCCGCCTTGGCCATCTGCACGCCGGTGGCCTTGGAGACGAACGGCACGGTGCGCGAGGCGCGCGGGTTCGCCTCGAGCACGTAGAGGACATCGGAGGCGAGGGCGAACTGGATGTTGATCAGCCCGCGCACGCCCACGCCCTCGGCGATGGCGCGCGTGGCCTTGGCGACGCGTGCCTGCACGTCCTTGCCCAGCGTGATGGGCGGCAGCACGCAGGCGGAGTCGCCGGAGTGGATGCCGGCCTCCTCGATGTGCTCCATGATGCCGCCCAGGTACATGTCCTTGCCGTCATAGAGGGCGTCGACGTCGATTTCGATGGCGTCCTCGAGGAACCTGTCGATCAGGACGGGGTGTGCCTCGGTGATTTCCGTGGCGTTCTTGATGTAGCGCGAGAGGTTGGCCTCGTCGTAGACGATTTCCATGCCGCGCCCGCCCAGGACGTAGGACGGGCGGACCAGCACCGGGTAGCCGATCTCGTCGGCGATCTTCTTCGCGTCGCTGAAGGAGACGGCCGTGCCGTTCTTGGGCGCGACCAGCCCGGCCTCGTCCAGGACGCGGGAGAACATGCCGCGGTGCTCGGCCAGGTCGATCGCCTCCGGGGACGTGCCCAGGATGGGCACGCCGGCGTCGGCCAGCTCCTGCGCCAGCTTCAGCGGCGTCTGGCCGCCGAGCTGGACGAAGACGCCCATGACGCCGCCGGTGCGTTCCTCGGCCGCAATGACCTCCAGCACGTCCTCGAGCGTCAGCGGCTCAAAGTACAGGCGGGTGGAGATGTCGTAGTCGGTGGAGACCGTCTCCGGGTTGCAGTTGACCATGACCGTCTCGTAGCCGGCCTTGCGCAGTGCCATGGAGGCGTGGACGCAGGAGTAGTCAAACTCGATGCCCTGGCCGATGCGGTTGGGGCCGGAGCCGAGGATGATGACGGACGGCTTGGCGTGCAGGCCGATCTCGTCCTCTTCGTCGTAGGAGGAGTAGTGGTACGGGGTGTAGGCGGCGAACTCGGCCGCACAGGTGTCCACGGTCTTGTAGACGGGGCGGATGTCCAGTGCCCGGCGGACGCCGCGCACCACGGCCTCGCTGTTGTGCGTCAAGGCGCCGATCTGTGCGTCGGAGAAGCCGTGGCGCTTGGCCAGCCGCAGCATCTCCGGCGTCAGGGCCGTGGACCGGCGGATGGAGACGGCCACCTCGTTGAGCAGGACCAGCTGGTCCAGGAACCAGGGGTCGATCCCCGTGGCTGCGTAGAGTTCCTCCACGGTGCCGCCGCCGAGCAGGGCACGCTGGACCTGCGAGAGGCGCTCCGTCGTCGGGCGCTTGGCGGCCTCGATGAGCTCCGGGACGTCCAGGGCGTTGACGGAGGAGAAGTCCAGGCTGGCGCCCCGCTGTTCCAGGGAGCGCAGCGCCTTCTGCAGGGCCTCGGTGAAGTTGCGGCCGATCGCCATGGCCTCCCCGACGCTCTTCATGGTGGTGGTCAGGGTGGGGTCCGCCGCGGGGAACTTCTCGAAGGCGAAGCGGGGCACCTTGACGACGACGTAGTCCAGCGTGGGCTCGAAGGAGGCCGGGGTCTTCCGCGTGATGTCGTTGGGGATCTCGTCCAGCGTGTAGCCCAGCGAGAGCTTTGTGGCGATCTTGGCGATGGCGAAGCCGGTGGCCTTGGACGCCAGGGCCGAGGAGCGCGAGACGCGCGGGTTCATCTCGATGACGACGACGCGCCCGGTGTCCGGCTCGATCGCGAACTGGATGTTGCAGCCGCCCGTGTCGACGCCGACTTCGCGGATGACGGCGATGGAGATATCGCGCAGCTTCTGGTACTCGCGGTCCGTCAGCGTCATGGCCGGGGCCACGGTGATGGAATCGCCGGTGTGGACGCCCACCGGGTCAAAGTTTTCAATGGAGCAGACCACCACGACGTTGTCGTTCTTGTCCCGCATCATCTCCAGCTCGTATTCCTTCCAGCCGAGGATGCTCTCTTCAAGCAGGACCTCGGTGGTGGGGCTGTACTGCAGGCCCTGGCCCACGATGCGTTCCAGGTCTTCCGGGGTGTAGGCCAGCCCGGAGCCCAGCCCGCCCATCGTGAAGGACGGGCGGACCACCATGGGGTAGCCCAGGTCCTCGGCCGCCGTGTAGGCCTCGGCCATGGTGTGGATGATGTGGCTGCGGGCCGATTCGGCGCCGCAGCGGGCCACGACGCCCTTGAACTTTTCGCGGTCCTCGCCCAGCTCGATCGCGGCGATGTTGGCGCCGATCAGTTCCACGTCGTACTTGGCCAGCACACCGTTTTTGTCCAGGGCGATGGCCGTGTTCAGGGCCGTCTGCCCGCCCAGGGTGGGCAGGACGGCGTCGGGCCGTTCCTTGGCGATGATCTTCTCCACCACCTCGGGGGTGATGGGCTCGACGTAGGTGGCGTCGGCGAACTCGGGGTCGGTCATGATGGTGGCCGGGTTGGAGTTGACGAGGATGACCCGCAGGCCCTCCTCCTTCAACACGCGCAGCGCCTGGGTGCCGGAGTAGTCAAACTCGGCGGCCTGGCCGATGACGATCGGGCCGGAACCAATGACCAGGACGGACTTAAGATCTTCTCTCTTCGGCATTACTTGGCTTCCTCGGTCTTGGTCTTGGCGGTTTTGTTGTGGTCCATCAGCGCGATGAAACGGTCGAACAGGTAGGCGGCGTCGTGCGGGCCGGCCGCCGCCTCGGGGTGGTACTGGACCGAGAAGGCGGGGATGTCCAGGCACGACAGGCCCTCGACCACCTGGTCGTTGAGGCTGATGTGGCTGACCTGGACCCTCCCGAAGCGTTCCTCCGGGGCCTGGGTGGCGCCCTCCAGCGGGGCGTCGACGGCGAAGCCGTGGTTCTGGCTGGTGATTTCGACCTTGCCGGTGCTGCGGTCCATGACCGGCTGGTTCATGCCACGGTGGCCGTAGCGCAGCTTGTAGGTGCCAAAGCCCAGCGCGCGGCCCAGGATCTGGTTGCCGAAGCAGATGCCGAAGTAGGGCACGCCGGCTTCCAGGAAGCTGCGCACAAAGCCGACCTGGCGGTCCGCCGTGGCGGGGTCGCCGGGGCCGTTGGAGAGGAATACGCCGTCGGGCCGGTACGCCATGGCCTCCTCAAAGGTGGTGGAGGCGGGCACCACGTGGACGCGGACGCCGCGCTCGGCCAGGCGGTGCGGCGTCATGGACTTCATGCCCAGGTCCAGCGCGACGATGTTGAAAAGCGTCTCGCCCTCCCAGCCGTGGTCGGCCGGTTCGACGGCGTAGGCCTTCGGCACGGTGACCTCTTCGGCGAGCTGGAGGCCCTCCATGGACGGCTGGGCGAGGACTTCGCCGAGCAGTTCGGCCTCGGGGCGGGCGGCGGCGTCGCCGGAGAAGATGCCGGCCTTCATGGCGCCGCGCTCGCGCAGGTGCCGGGTGACGGCACGGGTGTCCACGCCCTGGATGCCCACGATCCCCTGGGCGGCAAGTTCGTCGTCGAGCGTCCCCTCGGAACGCCAGTTGGAGGGGCGGCGGGCGGCGTCGCGGACCACGTAGCCGGCAGCCCAGATGCGGGTGGACTCGTTGTCCGCGGCGTTGACGCCGGTGTTGCCGATGTGGGGGGCCGTCTGGACGATCAGCTGGCGGGCGTAGGAGGGGTCGGTCAGGGTTTCCTGGTACCCGGTCATGCCGGTGGTGAACACGGCCTCCCCGAGAGCGCTTCCCACTGCGCCATAGCTGGTGCCGCGGAACGCGCGGCCGTCTTCCAACAGCAGCAGGGCAGGTGTCGTTGCCTGTGCGGGCACGCTTGCTTCACTCATTCTCATCGTTCTTTCTTCCGTGGTCTGCGTCAGGTAATTCTGTTGCGGGCGGGTCCGGCTGCGCCGGGACCAGTGCCCGGAGGGCCGTCACGAGCGGCTTTTTCGCCGCGGCGTCGGTGGTGCGGAAGCCGGTGTCCACCAGCTTCTCCCCCAGCCGCCAGGTGATAACGACCAGGCCGTCCTTTTCGACAAATTTTCCGGCCATCCCCGCCTGTGTGGAGACTTCCGTCATGGCGTCCGCGGCGATGTACACGTCCGCGGCCCCCTTGCGGAGCAGGAGCACGCCGGTGGTGCGAAGTTCCAGGGTGGCGTTGGTGCGGATGCCCATGCCGTGCGCGGCGATCCTGTCCAGCCAGTCCCCGGCGGAGGTGGTGGTGACGTACTGGCCGGCCACACTCAAGGCGGCGGGCCCGGCGTCGTCCGGGACGGCGGGGAGCCCCGCAATGCCGGCCTGACGTCGGAGCCGGCCGCGCCAGCCCCACCACATGAGCACAAAGATGGCCAGCAGGATCGCGAACGTGATCAGCACCGGGACGGTGCGCGCGCCCACTAGTTCGCCCCGTGGAGGCAGGGGGTGTTCAGCGCGCCGTCCAGGACCGTGGGATGGCCGCGGAAGAACGTGGCCACCACGCGCCCGGGCAGTTCAAGTCCGGCAAACGGGGAGTTGCGGCCCTTGGTGGCCATGGCCTGCGGGTCCACCGTCCAGCGGGCGGCCGGGTCCACCAGGACCAGGTTCGCCGGCTCCCCCACTTCCAGCGGGCGGCCCTGGTCCGTGAGCCGGCCGATCCGTGCCGGGGTGGTGGAGGTGACGCGGGCAAAGTCCGCCCACGTCATCAGGCCGGTCTCGATCATGGTTTCCTGGACCACGGACAGCGCAGTTTCCAGCCCGGTCATGCCCATGGCGGCGGATGCCCACTCGCAGTCCTTGGCTTCGCTGGGGTGCGGGGCGTGGTCGGTGCCGACGATGTCGATGGTGCCGTCGGCCAGCGCCGCGCGCAGTGCGTGGACGTCTTCGTCGGCCCGCAGCGGCGGGTTGACCTTGTAGACGGGGTTCCAGCTGCGCACGAGTTCCTCGGTCAGCAGCAGGTGGTGCGGGGTGACTTCGGCCGTGACGTTGATGCCGCGTTCCTTGGCCCACCGGATGATCTCCACCGACCCTGCCGTGGAGACGTGGCAGACGTGCAGGCGGGAGCCGACGTGCTGGGCGAGCAGGACGTCCCGGGCGATGATGGATTCCTCGGCGACGGCGGGCCAGCCGGCCAGGCCGAGGACGGCGGAGACCTTGCCTTCGTTCATCTGGGCGCCGGCCGTCAGGCGCGGCTCCTGCGCATGCTGGGCGATGACGCCGTCGAACGCCTTGACGTATTCCAGGGCCCGGCGCATCATGACCGGGTCGCTGACGCAGATCCCGTCGTCGGAAAAGACGCGGACGCGGGCGCGCGAATCGGCCATGGCGCCCAGCTCGGCCAACTGGTCCCCGGCCAGGCCCACGGTCACGGCACCGACGGGGCGCACGTCCACCCAGCCGGATTCGCGGCCCAGCTGCCAGACCTGCTCCACCACGCCGGCCGTGTCGGCCACGGGCGAGCTGTTGGCCATGGCATGCACCGCCGTGAAGCCGCCCAGGGCCGCGGCGCGGGTGCCGGTCTCCACGGTCTCGGCGTCCTCGCGTCCGGGTTCGCGCAGGTGGGTGTGCAGGTCCACCAGGCCGGGCAGGGCAACCAGGCCGGCGGCGTCGATGACGGTGGTGCCGTCGTGGTCCAGTCCGTCGCCGATGGCGGCGATGGCCCCGTCGCGGACCAGCACGTCCGCCGTCGCGCCGCCCAGCAGGGAGGCCGAGCGGATGAGGTAGCTTGCGGGGGTCATGGCAGGTCCTTTACAAGGGGCAGGGCGGCAGATGGGGCGGGTGCCGGGGTGGACTTCAGGTCCCCTGAGAGCAGCAGGTAGAGGGCGGCCATGCGCACCGAGACGCCGTTGCGGACCTGGTCCAGCACGGTGGAGCGGGGCGAATCCGCGGCGGCGGAGGAAATCTCCAGGCCACGGTTCATGGGGCCCGGGTGCATGACGATGGTGTCCTTGAGCGCCAGCGCGTCCAGGCGGGCGAGCCGGGCGTCGTCGAAGCCCCAGCGGCGGGCGTATTCGCGGGTGGAGGGGAAGAAGGAGGCGTTCATGCGTTCGGCCTGCACGCGCAGCATCATGACCGCGTCCACGCCCTTTTCCAGGGCCGCGTCCAGGTCGTAGCTGACCTCGCAGGGCCAGTGTTCGACGCCGACCGGCAGCAGGGTGGGCGGCGCCACGAGCGTCACCCGGGCGCCGAGCGTGCGCAGCAGCCATACGTTGGAGCGGGCCACGCGCGAGTGCAGCACGTCCCCGGCAATGATCACGCGCATGCCGGCGAGATCCCCGCCCACGGAGGGCGTGCCGGCCAGCCCGGCCCAGTGGGCGCGCATGGTGAAAGCATCCAGCAGTGCCTGGGTGGGGTGGGCGTGGGTGCCGTCGCCGGCGTTGATGACGGCGGCGTCGATCCAGCCGGAGTTGGCCAGCCGGGCCGGGGCGCCCGAGGCCCAGTGCCGGATCACTACCGCGTCCGCGCTCATGGCCTCGAGGGTCTGGGCGGTGTCCTTCAGGGACTCGCCCTTGGACACCGAGGAGCCCTTGGCGCTGAAGTTGATGACGTCAGCGGACAGCCTTTTGGCGGCGGCCTCGAAGGAAATCCGGGTGCGGGTGGAGTCCTCAAAGAACAGGTTCACCACGGTGCGCCCGCGCAGGGCGGGCAGCTTCTTGACCTCGCGTTCGCCCACCGCCGACATTTCCTGGGCGGTGTCCAGGATGGCGATGGCGTGGTCCCTGCTGAGGCTTTCGGTGTCCAGCAGGTGCCTCATGCGCCGGCCTCGATGACAACTTCGTCGACAGTGCCGGGGCCGTCAATTTCGGCCAGCCGCACACGCACCTTTTCAGCGGAGGACGTGGGCAGGTTCTTGCCCACGTGGTCGGCCCGGATGGGCAGTTCGCGGTGGCCGCGGTCCACCAGGACCGCCAGGCGCACTGCCTGGGGCCGGCCGAGGTCGACGAGGGCGTCCAGGGCCGCACGGATGGTGCGCCCGGAGTACAGGACGTCGTCCACGAGCACCACCACCTTGCCGTCGATCCCGGAGGCGGGCAGTTCCGTGCGCTGCGGGGCACGGGTGGGCTGGTGGGCCAGGTCGTCGCGGAACATGGTGACATCGAGCTGTCCGGTGATGGCGGCCGGGTCGATGCTGGGATCGGTGGCGGCCAGCTTGGCGGCCAGGCGCTGCGCGAGCGGGAAGCCGCGCCGCGGAATGCCCAGGAGCAGGAGGTTTTCCGAGCCTTTGTTGGCTTCGAGGATTTCATAGGCAATGCGGGTCAGCGCACGGTCGATGTCCGCTGCGGATAGGACCATGCGGGACGGGCTGGGCGCTGCTGCGCCGGACGTGCGGTCCCCGGATGGTGCAGAGGTGCTGGTCATTTCCCTGGTGTCCCCTTTCCCCGCCTCACAGGACGGAATTAAAAGGTTGGTTAGTGCTTCCCAAGCTATCACAGCGTGCCTCCCCTCCTCCCCGGCAGCTCCCGCCGCCGGCAGGCCCGCCACGGCTCCCCGGCCGCCGCCGCGGGCCTCCGCGCGGGGCCGCCCGGCCGCTATAGGCTTAGGCGCATGACCGAACCGGGAAACTGGCGTGACCAGCAGTGGCAGCATCCGCAGGGCGGCGGGCCGGTGCAGCCGCCCGGGGGCGCCCCGGGCTCCCAGCTGACCCCCGCCCCCGCATATTGGGCCCATCCGGCACCGCCCGCGCACCGTGCCAAGCGGCGCACGCCCACGGCGAAGGTGACCAACATCATCGTGCTGTGCCTCTTCGTGGTCGTGGCCCTGGGCACCCTGGTGGTATTTTCCTTCTCCATCGGCACGAGCGTTTTTCTTGTCTGCGGGGCGCTGGCCCTGATCCCCCTGGCGATTTGCGTCCTGACGCTGGTGTGGATCGACCGGTGGGAGCCGGAGCCGAAGTCGGCACTGGCGTTGGGCTTCTGCTGGGGTGCAGGCATGTCCGTGGTGACCGCGCTGGTGGTGGGCGGCTGGGTGCAGCCCCTGCTGATCGCCTCCAATGCCTCCGCCGATCCCGGCATGGTCGGCGCCGTGGTGCAGGCCCCGCTGGTGGAGGAAGTCTGCAAGGGCGCCGGCGTCCTGCTGCTGTTCTTTCTGCGCCGGCGCACCTTTGACGGCCCCGTGGACGGGGTGGTCTACGCCGGCATCATTGCCGCCGGCTTCGCCTTCACCGAAAACATCCTTTACTTCGGGCAGGCCTTCAACGAAAGCGGCGGCCAGCCCGGCGGCCTTCTGGGGATCTTCGTCATGCGCGGACTGATGTCCCCGTTCGCGCACGTCATGTTCACCGGCGCCCTGGGCGCCTGTGTGGGCTATGCAGCCCGCCACGGCGGCACCGCCATGGTGCTCGTCGCCTGGGTGGTGGGCCTGGTCCCCGCCATGTTGCTGCACGGCCTGTGGAACAGCCTCACGTTCATCCACGGCAACTTCTTCGTGCTGTACCTGCTGCTTCAGGTGCCCATCTTTGTCCTGTGCATCACCGGCATCATCTTCCTGCGCCGGGCCGAGGCCAGGCTGACCCGGCGCCGCCTGTCCGACTACGTCCCGTCCGGGTGGTTCAGCCAGCCCGAGGTGCCGATGCTCGCCTCCGGTGCGGGCCGGCGTCGTGCGCTGGCGTGGTCCAAGACCTTCGGCGCCGAGAAGGTCATGCGGGAGTTCATCCGGCTGGCCACCAGGCTGGCATTCACACGGCAGCGGATCCTGGTGGATGCCAAGGGCGGCGCGGGCGGCGCCGCGGCGGCACGTCTCGCCGCCGCACAGGCGCAGGAGCTGCAGCTGCTCAACGCCGTCACGGCCGCCCGCAGCGAGCTGCTGGGCCGTCACGGCGCCGCGGCCTGGCAGGCCCGCCAGCACCCCTGAGCGGGCCCTTAAACGCAACTGGTTGCCAGTTGTTGCGGGTGATCAACTGATAAAAGTTGATGAATCCGCAACAACTGGCACCCAGTTGGGCGTGGGCCGGTGGACGCTAGGCGAGCAGGGTGGGCTTGACCTGTTGCAGGCGGCCCAGGAGCCCGTTGACGAACTGGGGAGACTCGTCCGTGGAGAGCACCTTCGCCAGCTCGACGGCCTCGCTGACCGCAACGGCGTCCGGGACGTCGTTGTTGTACAGCAGTTCCCAGGCGCCCAGGCGCAGGATGATGCGGTCGACGGCGGGCATGCGCTCCAGCGTCCAGCCCTGCGAATACGTCTGCAGGTGTTCGTCGATCTCCTCCTGCATGGCGCTGACGCCCTCGACCAGGTCAACCGTGTACGGGTTGATGATCTGGTCAGTCTTTTCACGGCGTGCGGTCAGCGCCGAAAATGCCGTGACGCCGCGCTGCTCGGACTCGAACAGGATGTCAAGGGCCCGGCGGCGGGCCTTGCTGCGTGCCGAGTTCGGCTTGCCCGAGGGGCCGTTTTGACTGCCGGCCACTACTCGTTGACTCGTCCCTGGTAGCTGCCGTCACGGGTGTCGACCTTGACCAGGGTTTCGTTTTCCACGAACAACGGCACCTGGATTTCGTAGCCGGTCTCCACGGTGGCGGGCTTGGTGCCGGCCGAGGACCGGTCCCCCTGCAGGCCGGGCTCCGTGTAGGTGATGCGCAGCTGGACTGACGGCGGCAGTTCCAGGTAGAGCGGGTTGCCCTCGTGGAGGGCGATGGTGACATGGAGGTTTTCCAGCATGAAGTTGGTCGCGTCGCCCACCACGGAGGCGGGCACGGTCAGCTGGTCGTAGTTGTGCGTGTCCATGAACACGAAGTCTTCGCCGTCCTGGTACAGGTACTCGTAGTCCGAGCGGTCGACGGTGGCTGTCTCGATCTTCAGGCCGGCGTTGAAGGTCTTGTCGACAACCTTGCCCGAGAGGACGTTGCGCATCTTGGTGCGGACGAACGCACCCCCCTTGCCGGGCTTGACGTGCTGGAACTCGATGATGTTCCAGAGTTGTCCTTCAAGTTTGAGAACAGTGCCGTTCTTGATGTCGTTGGTCGTTGCCACAGTAGCCTCTAACGTATAAGTGTTATCAAAAATCCCTTGACCATGTTACAGCATCGGGTGCCCGCGTCCCGCAGTTCCCGGTGGTCGTGCCTGCTAACCGCGCTCCTCCAGGTCCAGGGCGCGCTTGAGGGAAACGGTGGAGGAATAGATGGCCGCGGCGTCCGCCCCGGCCGCCACGCGCTGGTCCAGGGCCGCCGAGAAGCTGCGCGCCGCGGCCGGGTAGTTGCCGTTGCAGAAGAACACCTTGCCCAGCTGCTGGTTGATCCAGGCCCCCATGGACGGGTCCCCCACGGTGGGCAGCAACGCCTTGAGCACATGCTCCGCCCGGTCAAACTGCCCCCCGGCACGCAGCACCTCCGCGTCCAGGACCTGCAGCCGCAGCGATTCGGGGTCCAGCAGGCGGGCGTCGGCCGCCATCTCCGCGGCCTCGGCGTGGAGTCCGCGGGCCAGCAGCACGAAGACGTGGTCGGCCGCATCCCCGGATTCCTCCAGCGCAGCGGCGCACTGTTCCTCATCCACCACTTCCGGCAGCAGGGTGTGGGGGTTTACCGCCGTGCCCGGGAATCCCGCGAAGGGCCAGTCCTTGAGTCCCATCTAGGCTGCAATCTCCTGGTAGGCGGCGAAGAGCAGCGAAGGGTCCGGCACGTCCAGGATGCCGGGACGGCCGATCCCGTCCAGGACCACGAAGCGCAGCAGGTCCCCGCGGGTCTTCTTGTCCCGGCGCATGCCGTCCAGCAGTGCCTGCCAGCGGTCCTTCCGGTAGCTCAGGGGCAGGCCCATGAGCTCGAGGATGCTGCGGTGGCGGTCGGCGTCGGCGTCGCTGAGACGGCCCACGCTGCGGGCCAGCTCGGCGGCGAACATCATGCCGACCGAGACGGCCGCGCCGTGCCGCCACGAGTAGCGTTCGGCGTGTTCGATGGCATGGCCGAGGGTGTGGCCGTAGTTGAGGGTCTCACGCAGCCCCTGCTCCGTCAGGTCCGCGGAGACCACCTTGGCCTTGACGGCAATGGCGCGTTCGATCAGCTCGCGCAGCACGTCCGAGCGCGGGTCCTTGATGGCCTCCGGGTTGCCTTCAATCAGGTCCAGGATGACGGGATCGGCGATGAAGCCGCACTTGACCACCTCGGCCATGCCGGAGAGGAGTTCGTTCGGCGGCAGCGTGTCCAGGGTGTCCAGGTCCGCCAGCACGCCCGCCGGCGGGTGGAAGGCGCCCACCAGGTTCTTGCCTTCGGCGGTGTTGATGCCCGTCTTTCCGCCCACGGCGGCATCCACCATGCCCAGCAGGGAGGTGGGCAGGTGGACCACCTTGACCCCGCGCAGCCAGGTGGCGGCGACGAATCCGCCCAGGTCGGTCACGGCGCCGCCGCCGACGGCGACGATGGCGTCCGAGCGGGTGAAGTCGTTTTGTCCCAGGACCTGCCAGCAGAAGGCGGCGACCTGGATGTGCTTGCCTTCCTCGGCGTCGGGGATCTCCGCGGTCAGTGAGGTGAACCCGGCGGCCGCGAGGTCTTCGCGCACCGCCTCGCCCGTGGCCCGCAGCGCGCGGGGGTGGACCACCAGCACCCGTTTGACCCGCTCCCCCAGCAGGCCGGGGAGCTGGGCCAGGAGGCCGCGGCCCACCACAACGTCGTAGTTGTCGGTGGGGGCGGTGCCGGTGACCTTGATGACGGTGTTCATTGCATTCACGGTGCGGTGTTCTCTTTCCTTGATTCAGCGGCCAGGAGGGCAACGAGCTGGTCGACCAGCTCCGGCACGCTTGACTTGCCGACGTCGAGCGTGAGGTCGGCCAGGCGGTCGTAGACGGGGCCGCGGGCTGCCGCCAGCCGGGACCAGGCTGCGAGGGGATCGGCCGCCAGCAGGGGCCGGCCGGTGTTGCGGATGATGCGGTCCTTCACGGTTTCCACCGTGGCCCGCAGGAAAACGACGGTGGCGCGGGCCAGCAGCTGCTGCGTGCCGGTGTCAAGCACGGCGCCCCCGCCCAGGGAGAGCACCACGGCCTTGGGTTGCTGCGTGTCCAGGACATCGGCCACGGCGCGCGCCTCCAGCTGGCGGAAGTGCCGTTCGCCGCGGGAGGCAAAAATGCGCGGGATGGCCCCGTGCCTGGCCACGATCCGCTGGTCGGTGTCGACAAAGTCAATCCCGAGCTTGCGGGCCAGTTCGGCGCCGATCACGGACTTGCCCACGGCCATGGGCCCGATCATGGCGATCGGGCGCTCCGGCCGGTACTGCGGCTCCCCGGATGGACCCGTGCCCGCTGCCATCAATTCCCCAGTGTGTCCAGGTTGGCCGGGATGGCGGCCAGGTAGCTGTCCATGTTCCGCCGGGTTTCGGCCATCGAGTCCCCGCCGAACTTCTCCACGAGTGCTTCGGCCAGTACGAGGGCCGTCATGGCCTCGGCCACGACGCCGGCGGCCGGCACGGCACACACGTCCGAACGCTGGTGGTGTGCCTTGGCGGCTTCGCCGGTGGCCACGTCTATGGTTTTCAGCGCGCGCGGCACGGTGGCGATGGGCTTCATGGCCGCCCGCACACGCAGGACGTCGCCGATGCTCATGCCGCCCTCAATGCCGCCGGCGCGGTTGGAGGTGCGCATGACCTTGCCCGTGGCATCGCGCACGATTTCGTCGTGGGCGGCGGACCCGCGGCGGGCGGCGGTGGCGAAGCCGTCCCCCACTTCCACGGCCTTGATGGCCTGGATGCCCATGAGGGCCCCGGCCAGGCGGGAGTCGAGGCGGCGGTCCCAGTGCACGTAGCTGCCCAGTCCCGGCGGCAGTCCGTAGGCGAGGACCTCGACGACGCCGCCGAGGGTCTCGCCTTCCTTGTGGGCGGCGTCGACCTCGGCCACCATGGCGGCGGAGGTGGCCGCGTCAAAGCAGCGCAGCGGGTCGGCGTCGAGGGCGGCGACGTCGTTGAAGGTGGGGACGGCGGCATCCGCCGGGGACGCCACGCCGGCAATCTGGACGGTGTGGCTGACCAGGTGGACGCCGGCGGCGGCCAGGATCTGCGCGGCCACCACGCCCAGGGCCACGCGGGTGGCCGTTTCGCGGGCGCTGGCGCGTTCCAGGACGGGGCGGGCCTCGCCGAAGCCGTACTTTTGCATGCCGGTGAAGTCCGCGTGGCCGGGCCGGGGGCGGGTCAGGGGCGCGTTGCGTGCCTGCTCGGCCAGCTCGGCGGGATCCACGGGATCGGCCGACATGACCTGTTCCCACTTGGGCCATTCGGAGTTGGCGATCTGGATCGCAACAGGCCCGCCCTGGGTCAGCCCATGGCGTACGCCGCCCAGGATGGTGACGACGTCCTGCTCAAACTTCATCCGCGCGCCGCGGCCGTAACCGAGCCGGCGCCGGGCCAGCGCATCCCGCACCAGGGCGCTGGTGAGCTCCACCCCGGCCGGAACGCCTTCGATAATTCCCACAAGGGCCGGTCCATGTGATTCCCCGGCCGTCAACCATCGCAACATATCGTCCATCCTGCCATGTTCTGCCGGGGCTAATTGTGCGGGGGGCGCCGGCTGAGCCCAAGTGCGTCGCACATCACATCCAGCACGCCGGCGGCGCGCCGGCCTGCCACGTCCGCAAAACCGCCGGCCGCGGCGAACAGTTTGACCTGTTCCACGCCTTGGTACAAAAGCATCTCAATCCCGGGAACCACCGTTCCGCCGCACCTTTCCCAGGCAGCGGCCAGCGCACTGGGCCAGGGGTCGTAGGCAACGTCGAGCAGGCAGTGCCCGGCCGTGGCGGCCCCGGCGGCTGCGACGTCCGCGGCCAACGCGTCCGGGGCGTGGGGCGGAAGGGTGGAGATGACGACGCCGTACCCGGCGAGGGCGGCCGCCGCGCCCGAATAGGGCAACAGGGACGCCGGCACGCCCAACCTGCGGGCCACCTCCAGCGTGGCGGCCGCCTTGTCCGGGTTGCGCACGTAAATGTCGATGGCGGGGGCGCCCAGTTCCGCCAGGGCGGCGACGGCGGAGACGGCGGTCCCTCCCCCGCCAAGCACGGCAGCCCTGGGCAGCTCGGGGGCACCGGCGTGGCGCAGCGCATTGACGAGTCCGGCAACGTCCGTGTTGTCGCCCAACAGGTGGGTGCCGCCGTCGTCCGTGCGGGTGACCACCACGGTGTTGACCGAGCCCAGGGCGCGGGCGGCCGGGGTGAGCGTGTCCACGAGTTCGGCGGCCCGGTTCTTCAGCGGCATGGTCACCGAGAGGCCGTACCAGTTGCCGTCGGCGCGGACCTCTTCCAGGAAGGCCGCCAGCGCCGGGACCTCCAGGTCCACGGCGCTGTAGCGGTAGTCAAGCCCGAGTTCGGCATAGGCGCTGCGGTGCATCACCGGTGACTTGGAGTGACCGATCGGGTGCCCCAGCACGGCCCCTTGAAGCGCATGCGCCATTTACTTGCATTCCCCCGGGTTGGCGGCGCACCAGGCCGTGTACTTGGCCACGTTCTTCAGGTGTCCCGCATAGGTGGTGGAGTACAGGGTTTCGCCCGTCTTCAGGTTCACCGTGACCCAGAAGTAGTACGGGTTGCTCTCCGGGTGCGCCGCCGCCTCGATGGACGCCGCCGCGGGCGAGCCGATGGGTCCCACCGGCAGGCCCGGGCGGGCGAAGGTGTTGTACAGGTTCTTTTTGTCCGCCTTTTGGGCATCCGTGATGTTGTACGTCTTGATGCCCAGCCCGTACGCGACGGTGGCATCGGATTCCAGCCGCCCGCCTGTTTCCCCGTTGGGGTTGTTGATGCGGTTTTCGATGGCGCCGGAAATTTTGCCATAGTTGGCCTCGTTGCCCTCAAACTCCAGGATGCTGGCAATCGTCAGGTCGCGGTACTGCTGGGCCTGGTCGGTGACGCCGGCCTTGGCCAGGTTGGCCTTGGTGGCGCTGACCATTTGGGCCAGGATGTCCTTGGCGCCGAGCTTGACCGGGAAACGGTACTCCCCGGGTGCGAGATAGCCCTCCAGGTTTTTGGCCTTCGCGGGCAGGCCGAACAAGGCCGGTTCATTGGCCAGCTTTTCAAACTCGGCGACCGGGATGCCGGTACTCTTGGCCAGCACGGCCAGGGTTTCACCGATCCGCAGGTTTTGGTCCACGGCCGCATAGTGCACCTTGGCGGCGTCAATGGAGAGCAGGATCGACACGGCATCGGAGGACTTCATCTGCTTGCGCATCTTGAAGGAGCCCGGTTGCAGGGAACCGGCACCGTTGGCCGCGTCGAGGGCATCCAGGAAGGACTGTTCGCTGGCCACCACGTCCTGGGTGCGCAGCTCCTGGGCCACGTCGCGTGCGGAGGAGCCTTCGGGCACCACCACCTGCACCGTGCCGGTGCCCGGTCCGGGATAGTCCGCGGCCTGGAGCCCGCCCAGCATGGGCTTGACGGTTTGCACCACAAAGAAGACGACGACGGCGAAGAGGGCCAGGACCACGAGGAAGACGGCCGTGCGGCGCCGCCGCCGGACGCGCTTGGACACGCGGGCGCTGCGGCGGGACGGCAGGGGGTGCTCGTCAAAGAACGGGGCCGCCTCCTCCTGCTCCCAGGCCGGGTACCCTGCCGCATGGCCGGCGGCGTAGCCGGGCTCCTGCCAGGCGCCCTCCACGGGGAGGTCGTGTTCCTCGGACCAGTGCGGCCCGGACTCCATGGCCTCCCCATGGCTGTCGGCCAGGTGGGCTGCGTGATGGCCCCCGGTGCGCCCGCTCATTGTGCGGACCCCCCGTTGGTGTTCCCCTGCGGCCGGGTGGTCCCGACAGGTGGCACAGACATTGAATCGGAGATGGCCGAACCTTCTTTTTCCTCGGACGGATTGGCATTCCCCAAGGTGCCCGGCTGTGGTGCATGCACGAGTTCGCCAACGCTTTGGTTGCGCGCCTTCTGCATGTCCAGGGCCTGTTGGAGAATTCCAACGGCCGCTGCTTGATCCACCAGTTTACGATGATCACGGCTGCCAATGCCAGCCGCATGCAGCGCCTGGTGGGCGGTGACGGTGGTCAGGCGCTCGTCGATGAGCCTGACCGGCACGTCCAGGCCGGCCCCAGCCAGCGCCGCGGCGAGCAGCCCGGCATAGTCGCGGGCCATCCTGGCGGAGGCGGTTTCGGTGCCCTTGAGCGTCCGGGGCAGCCCCACAAACACCTCCACGGCGTGGCGGGCGGCTGCCTCCTTCACCACCACGCGGACGTCGGAGTTCTTTTTCACATCCCGCGAAAGCGTCTTCACGGGCGTGGCAAGAATGCCGTCGGGGTCGCAGGAAGCCAGGCCGACGCGGACCATGCCCACGTCGATGCCCAGCTTCACTCCGTGCAGGTGTTCCGGCTGCTCCATGCGGTCCTAGCGGTCCTTGACGGCGTTCATGACTGCGGCCAGGGCGGCCGGGATGGCCGCCACGTCCGTGCCGCCGCCCTGGGCCACGTCCGGCTTGCCGCCGCCGCCGCCGCCGAGGACCCCTGCGGCCAGTTTGACCAGCGCACCCGCCTTCACGCCGGCGTCGCGGGCGGCTTCATTCGTGGCGATCAGGATCACGGGACGGCCGTTGGCGGCCCCGGCCACGGCCACCGTGGCGGGCGCCGAGCCGAGGCGCCGGCGCAGGTCCAGGGCCAGGGCGCGGAGGTCGTCGGCGCCGGAGACCTGCCCGGCGTCGTGCGCGATCACCGTCACGCCGTTGGCATCCACGGCCGTGCCCGCCAGGTTTCCGGCGGCTGCGCTGAGCTGTTCCCTGCGCAGGCGCTCGAGCTCCTTTTCGGCGGCCTTGAGCTTGGCCAGGGTTGCGGCCACCCGTTCCTGCAGCAGGTTGGAGGGGACCTTGAGCATGTCCGTCAGCGACGAGACCAGGGCGCGCTCGGCGGCCAGGTGGCGGAAGGCGTCCATGCCGACGAAGGCTTCCACGCGGCGGTTGCCGGAGCCCACGGACTGCTCGCCGAGCAGGGTCAGGGAGCCGATGCGTGAGGTGCTGTCCACGTGGGTGCCGCCGCACAGTTCGCGCGACCACGCGCCGTCGATCTCCACGACGCGCACCTCGGAGCCGTAGTTCTCGCCGAACAGCGCGGTGGCGCCCAGTGCCTTGGCGGCGGTGAGGTCCATGACGGTGGTGTTGACCCGGTAATTGTTGCGGATGGCGATATTGGAGACTTCCTCAATCTCCGAGCGGGTCGCGGCACTGAGTCCCTCGCCCCAGGAGAAGTCGAAGCGCAGGTAGCCGGCCTTGTTGAACGAGCCGCGCTGGAGCGCTTCGGGGCCGAGGATCTGGTGCAGGGCGGCGTGCACAATGTGGGTGCCGGTGTGCGCCTGTTCGGCCGCATGGCGGCGTTCACGGTCGACGGCGGCACGCACCAGGGCGTCGGCAGGGAGTTCGCCTTCACGCACGATGGCCTTGTGGACGCTCAGGCCCTTGACCGGCTTTTGCACGTCCAGCACCTCGACGACGAAGCCGTCGCCGGTGATCAGCCCCGTGTCCGCGGCCTGCCCGCCGGCCTCGGCATAGAAGGGCGTCTCATCGAGGACGATCGACACCTCGTCGCCGGTGGCGGCGTGGGCGACGGGGGCGCCGTGGGAGAGGATGGAGCGCACGCGCCCTTCGCCCTCCAGTTCGGTGTACCCGGTGAACACCGTCTCCCCCTGGGCCAGCAGCTCGTGGAACACGGTCAGGTCCGCGTGGCCGCTCTTTTTGCTCTTGGCGTCCTTGCGGGCGCGGTCGCGCTGCTCCAGCATGAGGGTGCGGAAGCCGGCCTCGTCCACGGCCAGGCCGGCCTCGCCGGCCATTTCCAGGGTCAGGTCGATCGGGAAGCCGTAGGTGTCGTGCAGGGCAAAGGCCTCGGCGCCTGAAAGCGGCGTGTTGGCGGCCTTGGATTCCTTCACGGCCTCTTCCAGGCGGGCGGTGCCGCTGGCGATGGTGCGCAGGAACGCCCGTTCTTCGGCGTAGGCGATGCGGGCGATGCGGGCGAAGTCGTCTTCCACCAGCGGGTAGGCGCCTTTCATGGCGTCGCGGGAGACGGGCAGCAGCTCGGGCAGTACGGCCGTCTCCACGCCCAGGAGGCGCATGGCGCGCACGGCACGGCGGATCAGGCGGCGCAGCACGTAGCCGCGGCCCTCGTTGGAGGGCGTCACGCCGTCGGAAATGAGCATCAGCGCAGAGCGGATGTGGTCGGCCACCACGCGCAGGCGCACGTCGTCGGTGTGGTGCGGGTCGGCCGGGTCCTCGGTGGACGTGTACTGCTTGCCGGAGAGTGCGGCGGCCTTGTCCAGGACGGGGCGCACCTGGTCGGTCTCGTACATGTTCTCCACGCCCTGCAGAATCATGGCGAGGCGTTCCAGGCCCAGGCCCGTGTCGATGTTCTTGTTGGGCAGCTCGCCGACGACGTCAAAGTCGACCTTGGAGGTGACGTTGTCGATCTGGTACTGCATGAACACGAGGTTCCAGATCTCGATGTAGCGGGTCTCGTCGGCGATGGGGCCGCCCTCAACGCCATACTCCGCACCGCGGTCGTAGAAGATTTCCGAACAGGGGCCGGCCGGGCCGGGCTGGCCGGTGGACCAGTAGTTGTCCTCCTTGCCGATCTTCTGGATGCGGTCGGGGGCGACGCCGACCACGTCGCGCCAGATGGACAGGGCTTCCTCATCCTCGGTGTAGACCGTAACCCACAGCCTGTCCACGGGCAGGCCGAAGCCGCCGTCGGCCACGGGCGTGGTGAGCAGTTCCCAGGCGAACGGGATGGCCTTTTCCTTGAAGTAGTCCCCGAAGGAGAAGTTGCCGCACATTTGGAAGAAGGTGCCGTGCCGGACCGTCTTGCCGACCTCGTCGATGTCTGCGGTGCGGATGCACTTTTGCACGCTGGTGGCGCGCTTGTACGGCGGCTCCTCGCGGGCCGTCAGGTACGGGATGAACGGCACCATGCCGGCCACCGTGAACAGCAGGGACGGATCCGACGAGATCAGCGACGCCGAGGGCACGGCCGTGTGGCCCTTGCTGGTGAAGAATTCGATCCAGCGCTCTGCAATTTCGTGGGATTTCATCGTGCCTGGTGGCTCCTTCAATGGTTCTGTGGCAAAAAAGTCTGTTGTGTTGGTCCCGCCGCAGGCGCGCGGCCCGGCTGCGGGGCAGGGGCGCTAGTGGCGCGGTCCCACGGGGCGTTCGGCGTCCAGTCCGAGGGCTGCCCGGAGGTCCCCTTCGCGCTGCCCCATGTTCTGGCGCATGGCGTCGGCGAAGTCGTGGACGGCGTCGGACGCACGGCCCACGGCACGGTTGAGGCCCTCGGGCCCGACGGCCCCCCTGGCGGCGGCGAGCTTGCGGGCGGCCACCACGCCGATGGTGATGCCGACGCCCAGCCAAAATATCTTCTTCATGCGTGCTTTCCCTTCAAAACGTACTCCCGGGTTCCGTCCCTTTCGGCTCCGCGTTGCACGGCGGTGCCGGGGGCGGCGTTTTCCGGGTGGTCCGCACCGCCCCCTAGCGGCTGCGGCGGGCCCGGACGGGCTTCTTCCGCCCGGCAAACGCCTGGCGGACGCCGTAGGAGAACGCCGCGACCTTGATCAGCGGCTGGCCCAGCGTGGCGGCAAACAGTGAGGACAGCGCGGAGATGTTGGCGGTGGCGTCGGAGATGTTGTTGGAGATCCCGTCCACCTTGCCCAGCTGCGTGTTGGTGGTGGCCACGGTGTTGGTGACCTCGTCAATGAGGGGCGTGGTGCCGTCCCCGATTTGCCGGATGGTGGTGCGGATTTCGTCAAGCACCTTGCCGAGCTTGACGATGGGCACGGCCAGCAGCGCCACCAGGATGGCAAATACCGCCGCTGCAATCAGTCCCGCAATGTCTCCACCAGTCATGGAGGGCCGCCTCATTTCCGTTGATCTGAATGTTACCCATAGGTACTGTACCTAAAAAGCAGCCCGCGGCGAGTGCCGCGGGCTGCTCCCAAGGTGTCGAACCGGACAGTGCCGGCCCTACGTTCCGCCAGAAATTTAGCGTGAGTAGAATTCGACGACCAACTGCTCTTCACAGGTTACGGGAACCTCGACGCGCTTGGGCTTGCGAACCAGGCGGGCCTGCAGGCTCTCCAGCTTCACGTCCAAGTAGGCCGGAACGGCGGGCAGTACATCGCGGTGTGCACCGGCGGCAGCAAGCTGCAGCGGAACCATGGTCTGGCTGCGCGGGTGCACGTGGATCAGCTGACCCTCGGCAACGCGGAACGAGGGACGGTCCACGCGGGCGCCGTCAACCATGATGTGGCGGTGCACAACCAGCTGGCGTGCCTGGGCGGTGGTGCGGGCAAAGCCGGCACGCAGGACCAGGGCGTCCAAACGGGTTTCCAGGATCTCGACCAGGTTTTCACCGGTCATGCCCTTGGTGTGCTTGGCTTCCTCGAAGGCACGGGTCATCTGTGCTTCGCGGATGCCGTACTGGGCGCGCAGGCGCTGCTTTTCGCGGAGGCGGACGGCGTAGTCGCTGTCCTGCTTCTTGCGGGCGCGTCCATGCTCGCCGGGGCCGTACGGGCGGCGCTCAAGGTACTTGGCTGCCTTGGGGGTCAGAGCAATGCCGAGGGACCGCGAAAGGCGGGCCTGCCGGCGGGCACGTGTGCTGTTAGCCACTTGTGTCCTTCCAATATTTGCAACAACTGTGTGTCCTGGCCTCCATGGTGGAGAGTTGGGGCTGTTGCCGCCCTTTCGCTGCAGCACCCGGGCATGGCCATCCGCACAGGTTGGGGCGGCCGGGGCCGCATCAAAAGTTCCTGGGGTTGGGCATGGAGCCGGGGCTTGCCAGTGCGCCATCAACTCTACCACCCGCGGCCTTGCCTGTTCGACGCAGCGGTCCCGGCCTGGCCGGAACCCTGGGCCTGGCCGGAACCCTGGGCCTTGCCGGAACCCTGGGCCTTGCCGGGACCCTGGGCCTGGCCGCGGATGATCTCGCGCAGGCGTTGCACCCGCACCGTGAGGTCCCGTTCCAGTCCGTTTCCCGTGGGCTGGTAGTAGTCGCGTCCCACGAGGTCGTCGGGCGGGTACTGCTGTGTGGCGATGGAGTGGGGCGAATCGTGGGAGTAGATGTAGCCCTTCCCGTGGCCCAGGCCGGCGGACCCTGCGTAGTGGGCGTCGCGCAGCGGGGCCGGGACCATGGTGCCCCGCCCGGCCCGGACATCCGCGATCGCGGCGTTGATGCCGTTGTAGGCGGCGTTGGACTTGGGCGCGGTGGCCACGTGGACCACGGCCTCGGCCAGGATGATCCGGGCCTCGGGCATGCCAATGAGCGCCACGGCCTGGGCTGCGGCAACGGCCGTCTGCAACGCGGTGGGGTCGGCCATGCCCACGTCCTCGGCGGCGGAGATCATGATGCGGCGGCTGATGAAGCGCGGGTCCTCCCCTGCCTCCAGCATCCGGGCCAGGTAGTGCAGGGCGGCGTCGACGTCGGAGCCGCGCACCGACTTGATGAAGGCGCTGATGATGTCGTAGTGCTGGTCCCCGGCCCGGTCGTAGCGCACCGCGGCAGCGTCAATGGCGCGCTCAGCAATGGCGAGGTCGACTTCCACGGGGGTGCCGGCGTCCGGCAGGCCGCCCTCGGACAGTGCCACGCCGGCGGCGGCCTCCAGGGTGGTCAGGGCACGGCGGGCATCGCCGGCGGCCAGCCGGACCAGGTGGTCCAGCGCCTCGTCGGTGAGCGTGACCAGGCCGTCCAACCCGCGCGGATCGGCCACTGCGCGCTCCACCAGGCCCTGGATGTCGGCGTTGGTCAGGGGCTTGAGGGTCAGCAGGATGGAGCGGGAGAGCAGCGGCGCCACCACGGAAAACGACGGGTTTTCGGTGGTGGCGGCGATCAGCACCACCCAGCGGTTTTCCACCCCGGGCAGCAGCGCGTCCTGCTGGGCCTTGTTGAAGCGGTGGATCTCGTCGAGGAAGAGCACCGTGGTGCGCCCGTGCAGGTCACGGTCGGTGAGCGCCTGGTCCATGACCCGGCGGACGTCCTTGACGCCGGCGGTGATGGCGGACAGTTCCACAAACTTCCTGCCCGGGCCGCGGGCAATGACATGGGCCAGCGTGGTCTTCCCCGTCCCGGGCGGGCCCCAGAGCATGACCGAGGCCGGGCCGGCCGCTCCCCCGCTGCTGCCGCCTGCTGCCAGCATTTGCAGCGGGGATCCGGCGCCGAGCAGGTGCTGCTGGCCCACCACCTCGTCGAGGGTGCGCGGGCGCATCCGCACGGCCAGGGGGCTGCGGGGCCGCGAACCGCCGGCGGGGGTCCCGCCCAGGGAGGGGGTGCCGGCGTCGTCCCCGTCATCGTCGCCGA
Organism: Arthrobacter sp. STN4; assembly: GCF_024539665.1. Classification (NCBI taxonomy): domain Bacteria; kingdom Bacillati; phylum Actinomycetota; class Actinomycetes; order Micrococcales; family Micrococcaceae; genus Arthrobacter; species Arthrobacter sp. STN4. Next base: position 25,788 of record NZ_JAKZGX010000011.1, on the reverse strand, counting down.
ACGCACTGTCAAAGAGGTCAGTCACCCCTTTAGCCTATCGGCCGCCCGCGGGCGGTATCGTGGCAGGCGTGAGAGAGCCGAGCCGCACCGCCTTCGTTCCCGCCAACCGCCTGTCCGGCTGGGTGGCCCGGTTCGCCGACGGCCACGGCGGCCGCGACTCGCTGGCGGACACGGACGACGGCGTCAGGCTGGGCATGCGCGACGGCGCCGAGGCGGTGTTCGCCCCGCCGTGGCCCGAGGACGGGCGCCCCGGGCGCGGGCCCGGCCTGCTGGAGCGGCTGGAATCGCTGGCGTCGCAGGAGCGGACCCTGGGCCTGGTGCTGGTGCGCCGGGGCGGCTATGCCGTGGGCGTTGCGGTGGGCGGGGAGCTGCTGGGGCACAAGTGCGGCAGCAAGTATGTGCAGTCGAAGACCGCCGCGGGCGGCCAGTCACAGCACCGTTTTGCCCGGCGCCGCGCGAACCAGGCCGATTCGCTCGTGGCCAAGGCGGCCGCGGACGCTGCCCGGATTTTCCACGGACACACCTTTGAATACCTGGCCACGGGCGGCGACAAGGCGCTGGTGGAGGCCGTGCTGGCGGAGCCGGCCCTGCGGCCCTACGCGGCCCGGCCGCGGCTGGCCCCCCTCGCGGTGGGCGGGCCCAACCTGGCGGTGCTGGCCCGGGCGGCGGCCGACTTTTGTGCCGTCCGGATCCGCGTCACCGACCCGCCGGCCTAGCGCGCCCCGGGCGGACCGGCGTGCCGGGTCAGCAGGCCGGGGGTGCCCGCCGCAGCGGCGCCTGCCGGTAGTGGTAGCGGCCGGCCTCCGCGAATCCGGCCGATTCATACAGGGCCCGCGCCGCGGCATTGGCCTCGGTGGCCATGAGCCAAAAACGGGCTGCCCCGGCCTCCCGCCCGGCGCCCAGCAGCGCGTCCAGGACCGCCGAGGCAATGCCCTGCCGGCGGAACCCGGGATGGGTGGCCATGCAGTACACGCCGCCCCAGCCGTCGAGCAGGCTCAGCCGCCCGGTGCCCATGACCGTCCCCTGCCCGTCGACCGCCGACGCGTACAGGGACGGCGTGCCCTGGATGATGGACCGTGCCAGGTGGCGCTCCGCCGCGCCGCCCCTGCCGTCCACGCGCCACCACAGGTCCAGCCAATCCTCCGACGGTGTGTCCGCCAGGCTGACTGCCACACCGGGCGCCGTGCCGATGCCCGCCGCCGGGCCGGATACGGGCGCGGCGCCCGGCCCGGCCGCCGTCATGATCAGGGTCTCCGACTGGCGTGAATAGCCGTGCCGGTCCAGCAGGCGGGCCACGGCAGCATTTTCCGGCCGGTCCGTCAGCTGGAAGATGACCGGCTGGCGGCGGGTGGCATACCAGGCGGTGGCTTCCCGGAACGCCGCCTCCAGGTCCGGCGGCGCGGCGGCGGGCCACACCGAATTGGCCCGCTGGGTGACGGACCCGGCGGAACGCAGGACCCAGCCGTCAAGGACCTCCCGCACGGGTGCCGGCCAGGCCCGGTCCATCAAGGCTTCCAACTCGTCCAGTGCGGCGGGCGGAGGGGCGGCGTGGGTCATGGCACCATGTTACGTGCGCTGCCCGCCGGAAATTTCCTCCCGCCCCTGCCCACCGTCCCGGAGACGAACTAGAGTTTCACCAAGCCACTGCCCTCGGATTGCGGGCAGGCGGCCATCCAGCACGGCGGAAGTCATCCAAGGGGCGGTCAGCATGGAATGGACAAAAGTGACAAGCGCGCAGGAACTGGCGGACGCGTTCGGTTCCGGGAACCTGGCGGTGGAAGTGGTCGGCAGCCTGCGCGGCATGCCGTCGTTGACGCTGCCGCCCGGCGCGTCGCTGCGCGGCGGCAGCCTGGCCTTTGGCGCCAAGGGGCTGCGGCTCACGAGCAACAACACGGTGCAGGACACCACCATCACCACGGCGCCGCATGAGGTGGCCATCCATAACGACACCACCGTCACCGCACTGGGCACCCTGTCGCTGGCCAACGTCACCACCACCGGACAGGTCTTCCTCGCAGCGGACGGGCAGGTCCGTTCAGGGCGCATCGAGGCCGACGGCGTCCACGTCACCGCGGCCGACACACGAGGGCGCTTCGACCGGCCCGCAGGGTTCGGCGTGGAGGCCCTGCAGGGCGCGTTTACCGTCTGGAACCGCCAACCGGACCCTGCCGTGCGGCTCACGGCGCGCCTGGAACGCATCTCGGCCGGCAGCGCCGGCGAGCCGGTGCACGGCGGCGGCGTGTTTGTCGGCGGCCACGGCGACACTGCGGGGAAGGCGGACGGCGGGACGGTTGACGTCGAGCTGCTGAGCACAGGCGACGTCTTTTCCAACGGCGGCATTGCCCCCGGGACGCCGGATTTGATCAGCGGCGGGGTGTTTGTCATCAGCGGCGCCAACGTCGCGGAGGTCCGCAACCTGGGCACCACCACCACCTACGGCCAAAACGACATGGTCCTGGACAATTGGGGCGTCGTCACGGCCTGGTACGCCCACGGCGCCGTGACGTCATGGGGGCCCAGCGGGATCGGCTTTGTGAACTTTGGCGCCATCGGCACCCTGACCGTCGACGGGCCGGTGGAAACATTTGGCCTGGGCGCGCGCGGCTTCAACGTCTACGACGGCACCCTGCGCGAGGCCGTATTCGACTCCATCACGACCCACGGTGACGGTTCCGTGGGCGTGCAGGTCAGCCGTGAGCTGCCCCGGCTGACCATCCGGGCAGACCTGCGCACGGAGGGCGGCACGGGCGAATCACTCGTCAAGGGCGTACTGCTCCCCCTGTCGGCCATCGCCTTGAGCATCAAGCCCGGCGGGCGCATCGGCACGGTGTCAGTGGGCGGGGACGTCCGCACCGAGGGGGCGGGGGTGCCGGCCATGGAGCTGGAGGGCGGCCTCGGCTCCATCACCGTGGGCGGTTCCGTGACAGCGGCCGGCGTCCCCTCCGGCGTCGTGCACGCCGTTCCGGAACTGGCGGGCGTCCTGGCGGGCCTCACGGTTGAAGGACGGTAGGCGGGGCCGGCGTTGGAGCAAAAAATGCCGGCCCCCCGCTCGGGGGCCGGCACCTGTCGGGGCACTGTACGGGGCGCCTACTTGACCTCGGGCTTGAAGTCCACGCCGGCTTCCTTGCGCTGCTGCTCCGTGATCGGGGCGGGCGCCGCGGTCAGCGGGTCGTAGCCGCCGCCGGACTTCGGGAAGGCAATGACGTCGCGGATCGAGTCCATGCCGGCCAGCAGGGACACGGCCCGGTCCCAGCCAATGGCAATGCCGCCGTGCGGCGGCGCACCGAACTTGAATCCCTCGAGAAGGAAGCCGAACTTCGTCTGCGCCGCCTCCTTGTCCAGGCCCATGAGTTCAAACACGCGCTCCTGGACGTCGCGCTGGTGGATACGGATGGACCCGCCGCCGATCTCGTTGCCGTTGCAGACAATGTCGTAGGCGTAGGACAGCGCGCTCTCCGGATCCTTGTCAAAGGTGTCCATGAACTCGGGCTTGGGCGAGGTGAAGGCGTGGTGGACGGCCGTCCACTGGCCGCTGCCCACGGCGACGTCGCCGGAAGCCACCGCGTCCGCGGCACGCTCAAACATGGGCGCGTCCACGATCCAGACAAAGGCCCAGTCGGCGGGGTTGATCAGGCCGGTGCGGTGGCCGATCTCCACGCGGGCGGCACCGAGCAGGGCCCGCGAGGGGTTGACCTCGCCGGCGGCGAAGAAGATGCAGTCGCCGGGCTTCGCCCCGACGGCCTCGGCCAGGCCGGCACGCTCGGCGTCGGTCAGGTTCTTCGCCACGGGGCCGGCCAGTTCGCCGTCCTCCTTGTACAGGACGTAGGCCAGGCCCTTGGCGCCGCGCTGCTTGGCCCATTCCTGCCATGCGTCCAGCTGGCGGCGCGGCTGCGAGGCCCCGCCCGGCATGACCACGGCGCCAACGTAAGGTGCCTTGAAGACGCCGAAGCCGGTGTCCTTGAAGAATTCGGTCAGGTCGCTCAGTTCCAGGCCGAAGCGCAGGTCCGGCTTGTCGGAGCCGTAGCGGGCCATCGCATCGCGGTAGGTCATGCGCTGGATCGGCGTCGGGATTTCCACGTCGATCAGCTGCCACAGCGCGGCAACAATCTTCTCACCCAGGGCAATGATGTCGTCCTGGTCCACAAAGCTCGCCTCAATGTCCAGCTGCGTGAACTCGGGCTGCCGGTCGGCGCGGAAGTCCTCGTCGCGGTAGCAGCGTGCGATCTGGAAGTACTTCTCAAAGCCGCCCACCTGCAACAGCTGCTTGAACAACTGCGGGGACTGCGGGAGCGCATACCAGGAACCTGGCGCCAGGCGGGCGGGGACCAGGAAGTCACGGGCGCCTTCCGGCGTCGAACGGGTCAACGTGGGCGTCTCGATTTCCACGAAACCGTGCTCGTGCAACAGGGTGCGGGCCACGCGGTTGGCTTCGGAGCGCAGCCGCAGGTTGCGTTGCATGACGGGGCGGCGCAGGTCCAGGTAGCGGTGCTTCAGGCGCGCTTCCTCGCCAACTTCCACATGCCCGTCCAGCTGGAAGGGCAGCGGCGCGGCCTCGTTGAGCACGACGACGTCATCGGCCACGACTTCGATCCCGCCCGTGGCGAGGGCCGGGTTTTCGTTTCCGTCGGGACGGCGGGAGACGGTGCCGGTGACCTTGAGCACATACTCGTTGCGCAGCGCGTGGAACACTTCCTCCTCGCGGACGACAATCTGCGACACACCTGTCTCGTCACGCAGGTCAAGGAACGCGACGCCGCCGTGGTCGCGGCGGCGGGCAACCCACCCCGCGAGGGTTACAGTCTGTCCAATGTGTTCAGCCCGCAAGGAGCCCAGGTCATGTGTGCGCAGCACAGCATTCCTTTCAATGGTGGTGGACGGCCGCATTGCGGGGCCGCAAAAAATGGTTTGTCTAGAAGCTTACCGGTGAATCGCCAGCGCGCGCCGCTTCAGCTGCGCGGCCCTGCGCCGTGACGATTTGCGGGTGCAGGTCTTCGGCGGGGGGCATCCAGGCAGCGGGATCGGCGGCCAGCTGCTCGCCGGAGCGGATGTCCTTGACCTGGTGGGCGCCGTCGCCGTCGGTGAACCAGACGAACGGGATGCCGCGCTTGTCCGCATACTTGATCTGTTTGCCGAACTTCTCTGCCTTGGCCGCCACCTCGGTGGAGATGCCGCGGGCACGCAGGGCGGCCGCGACGTCCTGCGCCGCGGGCCAGGAGTCCTCGTCGGCCAGGGCGACCAGGACGGCGGTGGGTACGGCGCGGGATGCGGTGGCGAATTCCTGGCTGAGGATGCGTGAAACCAGGCGCGTGACGCCGATGGAAAGCCCGACGCCGGGGAACTTGCGGCTGCCCTTGTGGGCCAGTGCGTCATAGCGCCCGCCCGAGCAGATGGAGCCGAGCTGCTCGTGGCCCACCAGCACCGTCTCGTAGACGGTGCCGGTGTAGTAGTCCAGGCCGCGGGCGATCGAGAGGTCCGCCACGACGGAGCCGGGTGCGCTCCGCACGGCCGCGGCAATGACCTGCTCCAATTCGTCCAAGCCCTCCTCCATGAGTTCGTCGGTGACGCCCAGTGAGCGCACCTGCGCCGCGAAGGACGTGTCCTCGGTGCGGATGGACGCCAGCGCCAGGGCCTTCGCGGCTTGTTCGTCGCTGGCGCCGAGTTCGCTTTTAAGCAGCCCGGCCACGGCCTCTGCGCCGATCTTTTCCAGCTTGTCGATGCTGCGCAGCACCCCGGCGGTGTCGGCCAGGCCGATGCCCCGGTAGAAGCCCTCGGCCAGCTTGCGGTTGTTGATGCGCAGCTTGAAGGCGGGGATCGGCAGGGCGGACAGCGCCTCGGCGATGACCAGCGCAAGTTCCACATCGTAGCGGAACGGCAGGACGCCGTCGGCCACCACGTCGATGTCCGCCTGGGTGAACTCCCGGGCACGGCCCTCCTGGGGGCGCTCGCCGCGCCACACCTTCTGGATCTGGTAGCGGCGGAACGGGAAGGAGAGGTAGCCGGCGTTTTCCACCACGTACCGGGCAAACGGCACCGTCAGGTCAAAGTGCAGGGCCAGCTGGTTGGGGTCCTCCTTGGCGCTGGAGGAGGCGTTGCCGTCGTCGTCCTGGAGGCGGGAGAGCGCATACACTTCCTTGTCGATCTCGCCCTTGCGCAGCAGCTGGCCCACGGTTTCCACCGCGCGGGTCTCCACGGAGCTGAAGCCGTGCAGTTCAAAGGTGCGCCGGAGCGTGTCCAACACATGCTGCTCCACCAGCCGCTCCTGTGGCAGCCACTCGGGGAAACCTGACAGGGAAGCATTGCGTGCCATGGGTGGAACTCTCCTAACAAGGGGTGCAGGACGGCGCGTCCCCGGCAAATGTGGCAGGGGACGGTCCTGGTAACGAAGTGATTGCGCTGCGGATGCCGCCACCGTGTCCGGCCTCAGGTGCGCAGATCCATGGGTAAACTGACATCCGGCTGCCATTTTATAAGGTTTGGCCCGCCGTCCCCAACCAGCTCCGGTCCCATGCACGGCGTGCAGGCCCGGAACACGCGACGAAACCATGGAGAAGCACCGTTGGCTAACAACAAAAAGGACGGCCGGGAGGCCAGGGCACGCATGGCCCGGCTGGCTGCCAACCGGCAGATGCACCAGGACCAGCTGGCCCGCCGCAAACGCGACAACATCATTGCCGCCGCGGCCATGGCCGTGGCCATCGCCGTCGCCGTGGTCCTTGCCCTGACGGTCTTCTCCGGCCCGAAGAACGACTCCGTTGCCACGAACACCCCCACCGCCGGCGCGTCCCCCACGGCGGCTGGGACCAACAGCCCCACCGTCCCCAAGGCGGCCACCGCGGCCGGCAAGACGTTCACCGGCACGCTGACGCTGAACGGGCAGCCGATGGGCGTGGAAATTGACGGCACCAAGGCGCCGCAGGCCGCCGCCGTCTTCAAGTCGCTCGCGGACAGCAACTTCTTCAAGGGCAAGACCTGCCACCGCCTGACGGACTCCTCCAACTTTGCGCTGCTGCAGTGCGGCTCGCTCAACGGCGACGGCGCCGGCGACCCGAACTACCAGTGGGGCCCGGTGGAAAACTCCCCCGCCAACGGCCTCTACCCGGCCGGAAGCATCGCGGTGGCCCGCGGCGCCAGCACCTACAGCAACGGCACGCAGTTCTTCATTACGTACAAGGACACCACGCTTCCCCAGACCGACGGCGGCTACACCCTCATGGGCAAGGTCACCAGCGGCCTTGACGTAGTGGAGAAGATTGCCGCCGGCGGCATCACCCCGGGCGCCTCCGGGGCCGGGGACGGTGCACCCAAGACCAAGGTGACGATAGACTCGTTTACGCTGAAGTAGTTTCAAAAGGCCACCCCGTCCAGGCGCCAGCGCGCCCCCGGGACCGCAGCACGTTCGATCCCGGCCACATCGATCAACGATTTTTTCCTGCCAGACTTCCATCGACGCGAAAGACTTTTAGCGGTGACACACAGTCAACAATCCGACGAATCAACGGCCCTGCACACTGACGCGGAGGACACCCAGGCACCAGCCAACGGGGCCTCCCCCGAAACGGCTGCCCCCACGGAGGCAGCCCCGGCGGACCCTGCAGGGACCGAGCCAACGCCCGAGGAAACCTCCGAGGCAACGCGAGGGGCGGCACCCGAACCGGCACAGGAAGAGGAGGCCGCGGCTGCCGACGTTCCCGCGCCGGCCCCCGCGGCATCTGAGGCACCGGCCCCCGCGGCCGCCACACCCGCCGCGCCCTCACCTGCTGCTCCCTCCCCCGTGGCGCCCTCACCGGCGGCCTTTGCGGCCCGGCCCAAGGTTCCCGGTGCACCGGCCGCCGCGGCACCGGTGCCCGCACCGGCACCGGCACCGGCAGCACCCGTGGACCTTGCCGAAGCGGCAAAGTTTGGCCGCGCCGAAGAGGACGGCCACGTTTTCCTGAAGCTGGACGGCGAAGAGTTCCCGGTGGGCCAGTACCCCGGTGCCAGCAAGGACGAGGCCCTGGCCTACTTTGCCCGCAAGTTCGAGGACATCACCGCCCAGATCACGCTGCTGGAACAGCGCGTCGAGGCCAAGGCCGCCACGACCGACATGAACAAGACCGTGAACCACCTGCGGTCCCAGCTGGGCGAACGCAACAGCGTGGGCGACGTCAACGCCGCGCTGGCCCGCCTGGCCACCTTGGAGGAGTCCATCAAGGCCCTCCAGGCGGCCGAGCGCGCCACCCACGAGGCCGCCCGGGGCGTGGAGCTCGCGGCCCGTGAGGCCATTGTTGCCGAGGCCGAGGCGATTGCCGCCGAGGATCCCGCCACGGTCATGTGGAAGGTCAGCAGCGCCCGCATGAACGAGCTCTTTGAGTCGTGGAAGCAGGCACAGAAAACGGGCATGCGCCTGGGCCGGGCCACCGAAGAGGGCCTGTGGAAGCGCTTCCGCAGCGCCCGCACCGTCTTTGACCGCCACCGCCGCGCCTACTTCTCCCAGCTGGACAACAACAATGCCGCGGCCAAGGCTGCCAAGGAAGCCTTGATTGCCGCCGCTGAGGAGCTCTCCACCTCCACCGAATGGGGCTACGCAGCCGGGGAATACCGCCAGCTGATGGACCAGTGGAAGGCCTCCCCGCGCGCCAGCCGAAAGGACGACGACGCCCTCTGGAACCGCTTCCGGGCCGCCCAGGACAAGTTCTTCAAGGCCCGCCAGGCCGCCAACGAGGCCATCGACGAAGCGTTTGGTGCCAACCTGGTGGTCAAGGAAGCACTCATCACCGAGGCCCAGGCCCTGCTGCCCGTCACCGACCTGGCTGCCGCCAAGAAGGCACTGCAGTCCATCCGGGACCGCTGGGAAGAGGCCGGCAAGGTGCCGCGTGCGGACATGCAGCGCGTGGAGGGTGCACTCCGCAAGGTGGAGGACGCCGTCAAGGCCGCCGACGACGACAACTGGCGCCGCAGCGACCCCGAGGCCAAGGCCCGCACCAGCAGTGCGCTGGCGCAGCTGGAGGCGACCATCGCCGGGCTGAAGGAAGAACTGGCCGCCGCGGAGAAGGCCGGCGATGCCCGCAAATCAGCGAAGGCCAAGGAGGCACTCGCAGCACGCGAGCTCTGGCTTGAGCAGGTCCGCAAGGCTGCCGAGGACTTTAGCTGAGCCAAGCGCTTCACAGGGCCCCCGGGCCGGGTTGTCCACAATCCGCCCCCGGGGGCCTTTTTGCGTCCCCGTCCCATGGTGCAGGCTGGGCACATGCCCGATTCACTTGAGCCCGACGGCATCCTGGCCCCGGATGCCCAGTTCACCCTGGCCGAGCTGTGCGCCATGGAGCTCGACGGCGTGCTGGTGCGTGTGTTCGGCAAGGCCTTCCGGTCCGCCGCGGAGCCGGAATCGCCGGCACTCCGCGCGGCCGCGCTGGCCCACCAGGTGCCGGCCGCCATGGCAGCGCGGGCGGTGCTGGGACGTGGCTCGGCCGCCTGGATCCACGGCTGCGCCCCGCCACCCGCGGCCATCTGCCTGCTCCTGGACCGCCGCCACCGCACCACCTCGCTGCCGCCGCACAGCGGATGCACCGTCCATGAAGTGCACCTGGGGACGTACGACGTCGAACAGCTTGGCGGAGCGCGCGTCACGTGCGCGCTGCGCACGGCCGTGGACGTCGCCATGCACGAACCACCGGCGGCCGCCGTACCCGTGCTGCTGGCACTGTCCGCGGCGCCGGAACTGCAGTGTCCGCTGGGGCGCATCAATGCCGCGCTGGCCACGGCGCACCACATCCCCGGCAGGCGCCGGGCCCTGGCCCTGCTCCGCCGGCTGCTGGAGCCCTGACCGAGGCCCCGGTGGGCGGGCCCTAGTTGCGGCGCTGGGAGCCGGACGTCCGGTAGACGTCAAACACGCCGTCAATGCGCCTCACGGCGTTGAGCACGTGGTGCAGGTACTTCGGATCGCCCATTTCAAACGCAAAGCGGGAGAGCGCCACCCTGTCGCGCGAGGTCTTGACGCTGGCGGCCAGGATGTTGACGTGGCTTTCGGACAGCACCCGGGTGACGTCCGAGAGCAGGCTCTTGCGGTCCAGCGCCTCCACCTGGATCTCCACCAGGAACACCCCGGACTGCGTGGGGGCCCATTCGACGTCGACGAGCTTGCCGGGATCACTGTTCTTCAGGTGCACCAGGTTGGGGCAGTCCTCCCGGTGCACGGACACGCCCGAGCCCTTCGTGACATAGCCGGCGATCGGATCCGGCGGCACGGGCGTGCAGCAACGCGCCAGCTTGACCAGCACGTCGTCCACGCCGTGCACGATCACCCCGGAATCCGAGACCCGCGACCGGGCGTTGGAGACGTGGGTGGCCACGGGCCGGGCGGCGTCCTCAATGTCGTCGTTGACGCCCAGGACGTCAATGAGGCGTTCGACGACGGACTGGGCGGAGGTGTGCCCGTCGCCCACGGCGGCGTACAGCCCGGCGATGTCCACGTACCGGAAATGCTGGGTGACGGCGGTGAGGGCGTCGTGCGTCATCATTTTTTGCAGCGGCAGGTTTTGCTTGCGCATCTGCTTGGTCAGCAGTTCCTTGCCCTTTTCGATGGACTCTTCGCGGCGTTCCTTGCTGAACCACTGCCGGATCTTGTTCCGGGCCCGTGCGCTCTTGACGAAGTTTTGCCAGTCCTGGCTGGGGCCGGCCCCCTCGGCCTTCGAGGTGAAGATCTCCACGGTGTCGCCGTGTTCCAGCTCGCTGTTGAGCGGGACGAGCTTGCCGTTCACGCGGGCACCGATGGTGCGGTGCCCGACCTCGGTGTGCACGGCATAGGCAAAGTCGACGGGCGTGGAGCCGGCGGGCAGCGCGATGACCTGGCCCTTGGGGGTGTAGACAAAGACTTCGCGGGCGTTCATCTCGTAGCGCAGGGAGTCCAGGAACTCCCCCGGGTCCGAGGTCTCCTGCTGCCAGTCAACCAGGGTGCGCAGCCAGTTCATGTCCTCCTGGCCGGAGACGGGGCTCTTGTTCCCGGTCTTGTACTTCCAGTGTGCCGCCACGCCGTATTCGGCGCGCTGGTGCATTTCATGGGTGCGGATCTGGATTTCCACCGGCTTGCCGTCCGGGCCGATCACCGTGGTGTGCAGCGACTGGTACATGTTGAACTTCGGCATGGCAATGTAATCCTTGAACCGGCCGGGCAGCGGGTTCCAGCGGGCATGGATGGTGCCCAGGGCGGCGTAGCAGTCGCGCACCGTGTCGACCAGGACGCGCACGCCCATCAGGTCGTTGATGTCGTCAAAGTCCTTGGCCCGGACCACCATCTTTTGGTACACCGAGTAGTAGTGCTTGGGACGGCCGGTGATCTCCGCCTTGATCTTGGCTCCGCGCAGGTCTTCGCTGATCTGGCGGCGGATGACGGCCAGGTGCCTTTCCCGCTGCGGCGTACGGTCCTGCACCATGCGGACCAGTTCCTCGTACACCTTGGGGTACAGCGCGGCAAACGACAGGTCCTCAAGTTCCCACTTGATGGTGTTCATGCCCAGCCGGTGGGCCAGGGGCGCAAAGATGTCCAGGGTCTCGCGTGCCTTGCGGCCGGAGGACTCGGCGGAGACGAACCGCCAGGTGCGGGCGTTATGCAGCCGGTCGGCGAGCTTGATGACCAGGACGCGGATGTCCTGCGCCATGGCGATGACCATCTTGCGCACGGTCTCCGCCTGCGCCGAGTCGCCGAATTCCACCTTGTCCAGCTTCGTGACCCCGTCCACCAGCTTGGCGATCTCGTCACTGAAGTCGTGCCGCAGTTCATCAAGCGTGTAGGCCGTGTCTTCGACGGTGTCGTGCAGCAGGGCGGCGGCCAGGGTGGGCCCGGTCATGCCAAGCTCCGCCAGGATGGTGGCAACCGCCACCGGGTGGGTGATGTAGGGGTCCCCGCTCTTGCGCTTTTGCCCCTCATGGTATTTCTCGGCCACCGTGAAGGCACGGGTGATCAGGTCGAAGTCTTCCTTGGGGTTGTTGGCCCGGACAATGCGCAGCAAGGGTTCCAGGATCGGCGAGTGGCTTTCCGTATTCCAGCCGGCCAGCCGTGCCAGGCGGGACCGGGTGCGTTCGCGCCGTCCCGGAAAGGTTGGCCGCAGCTCGGCCGCAGCGTGCCCGGTGCGCCCGCCATGCCCGCCTGCGTTGCCGTCGCCGGATCCGTCGGCCACAATTCCATGCGAGGGTGATTGATCGCTCACTACGCACTCCCTCCCTCGTCTGTCCGGCCCCGGTCCGCCTTTGACAGGCCGGCCGGCGCCGTGCGGCATTTACCTAGTGTAATCCCGGCGCGGCCCGCCGCCTGACACGCAGCGAACGGGCCGGGACCGGTGCGTGCTGCACCCGTCCCGGCCCGTTCAGGCTGCCGTCCCGGCAGGCGCTATGCCTCCGCCGTATCGGCGGCGCGCCGGGCCAGGACCTTCTTGGCCTGCTTGGCCAGTTCGGGTTCGTTTTCACGCAGCCAGGCGTACATGGGTGCGGCGACAAAGACCGTCGAGAAGGTGCTGACAATGATGCCGATGAACAAGGCCAGGGACAGGTCGCGCAGCGTGCCGGCACCCAGCAGCAGCGCACCGATGAACAGGATGGATCCCACGGGCAGCACGGCTACCATCATGGTGTTGATGGAGCGCACCAGCGTCTGGTTCACGGCAAGGTTCACCTCCTCGCTGAAGGTCCGCCTTGTCGAGGTCTTGATGTCTGCCGTGTTCTCCCGGATCTTGTCGAAGACCACCACCGTGTCATACAGCGAATAGCTGAGGATGGTCAGGAAGCCGATGATGGCCGACGGCGTCACCTCAAAGTTCGATGCCCCGTAGACGCCGGCGGTGACGATCATGACGACGAGAAGCCCCACGATGGCCGCCAGCGACATCCGCCAGGTGCGGAAATACAGGGCCATCAGGAGGGTGGCCAGCAGCACGAACACGACAAAGCCGATGATCGCCTGCCGTGAGACGTCCTGTCCCCAGGTGGGGCCCACGAAGGTGGAGGCAATCTGTTTGTCGGGCACCCCGTAGGCGCCCATGAGCGCGTTCTTGAGCTTGATGGTCTGGTCGTCGGAGAGGCGGTCCGTCTGGACCTGCATGGTCTTGCCGGCAATGTTTGTCACCACGGCCACCGTTCCGGGGACGCTCTCGGCGGCAGCCTTTTCACCGATGGCCGGGCTGGTGTTGGCCACGTCGGAGATGGTGAACTGCGAGCCGCCGCGGAACTCGATGCCAAAGTTGAAGCCGCCGTTGAGCAGCGGGACCAGGATTGACAGCAGGACCGCCACGGCAGTGATGCTGAACCAGATCTTGCGCTTGCCAACGAACGGGTAGGCCCGCTGGCCGGTGTACAGCTCATTGCCGAATGTGGCGAAACTCTTCATTACTTGCTCTCCTTGGAGTCGTCACTGGACTCGGGCTTTTTGGCCCCGGCACCCCGGCTGCCGACCATTTCCGCTTCCTTGGCGGCCAGCCGCCGTTCGGCGATGGTCTGGCGGCGTTCGGCCTCGCCGGCGGCGCGGGCGTTCTTCCCCTGCGCCCTGGCAAGCGTGTCCTCGGGCGAGCGGAACCTGCCGGCCCCGCGGTACAACGGAACGGCTCCCAGCTGGACGGGGTCCAGGCCGGAGAAGCGGTGGCCGCCTCCGAAGAACTTGGTGCGTGCCAGCAGCAGCAGCGTGGGATGGGTGAACATGAAGACCACAATGAGGTCGGCCACGGCCGTCAGGCCCAGGGTGAAGGCGAAGCCCTTCACGTTGCCGACGGAGACAAAGTACAGCACCACCGAGGCAAGGATGTTCACGGCCTTGGACGCCAGGATGGTGCGTTTGGCACGCATCCAGCCGTTGTCGACGGCGGCCACCAGCCCGCGTCCTTCACGCAGTTCGTCCCTGACCCGTTCAAAGTAGACAATGAAGGAGTCGGCGGTCTGGCCAATGGAAACGATGATGCCGGCCACGCCGGCCAGTGAAAGGCGGTAGTTTTCGCTCCAGCCCAGCAGGATGATGGCCAGGTAGGTCAGGCCGCCGGCGATGACCAGGGACAGGATGGTGACGGTGCCCAGGGCGCGGTACTGGAACAGCGAATAGATCACGACCAGGCCCAGGCCGATGAGGCCTGCCAGCAGGCCCATTTCAAGCTGCTGGAGGCCCAACGTGGCGGAAATCTGTTCGTCGGACTGGATGTCGAAGCTGATCGGCAGGGCGCCGAACTTCAACTGGTCCGCCAGGGTCTTGGCGCTGGCCTCGGTGAAGTTGCCGGTGATCGAGGACTGCCCGTCCGTGATGACGGCCTGGGAGGCAGGGGCGGAAACCACGTTGCCGTCCAGGACAATGGCGAAGCGTGCCTGGGGGTCGTTCGGGTTGGCCAGGTATTTGGCATACAGGCGCTGGGTGACGTTCTTGAACGCTTCGGCGCCCTGCGGCTTGATGAGCGTGAGGGCGACCTGCCACTGGTTGGTGGTTGCCCCCTGCGCGCCGGTCTGCAGGCCATAGGATGCGGTCTGGATCCACTTGCCCGGTATCTCCACCGGACCGAGGATGTATTTGAAACCGGTGTCCGCTTCACAGGCCACCATGGGCTTGGCCGGGTCCGCGGTGGTGTCCGGCTCGCTCAGCGGGGCAACACAGCTGGTGGCTTCATACTTTTTCATGACCGCCGCATCGATCCAGTTCGGGTCGCTGGCGTTGGCGGGCTTGGCCGTGGGCTTGGGCAGCTTGTCCGCGGGCGTGCGCTTGGCAACGGGCACGGCGCCGGCGGGCGCCTCGCTGGAAACAATGACCGGACGGAAGTTCATGTTGGCGGAGGCCTTGATGAGGTTCCGCTGTTCGGTGGTGGGCGTGCCGGGCATCTGGACCACGACGTTGCGGCCGCCCTGGGTGGAGATCTGGGATTCGGACACGCCGGAACCGTCCACACGCTGGCGGATGATGGACACGGCCTGGTTGAGCTGGTCGGCCGAGATGCTGCCGGCCCCTTCAATCTTGGGGGCCAGGATCATCTGGGTGCCGCCCTCAAGGTCCAGGCCAAGCTTGGGGGCCCAGGATGCCGCACCGGAGAGGACTCCGGCCCCCACGGCCATAATGCATACGAGAATAAGCGCCCCCAGCCACAGAAGGGTTCTGCGCGCCGTGGTCGTCGGGCCGGTTCGTGCCATCAAGGGATCCTTCTACTGGTCACGGGTTAATGAACATGGCAAAACTGCCGCAGCGCACATTCCCGCCACAGCAGTGCCAACCCCGAAAATTCCTAGTTGTCTTTGTTGTTTTCTTGGTTCAGGCGGGCCACGGTTTCCTCAACCGTTTCCTGCGAGGTTCCCGGCTTGTCCAGGTTGAGGGTCAGGGAGGAGGCGTCGTCCGGAACGGCGGAGCCGTCCACGGAGGCCTCGACGGGGTCGATGATCTTGGCGACGGTCTGGCTGTGCACATTGAGCACCACGCCGGGGGCGACCTCCAGCTGGATCTTGTTGGCTTCGGTGTCCACGGCCTTGACGTGGCCGAACAGGCCAAAGTTGGTCATGATGTCCACGCCGGGAGCCAGCTTGGACGCCTTCTCCTGGGCTGCCGCCTTGGTCTTGCGTTGTTTGCGGATCATCATGATGATGAGCAGCGCAAACAGGGCAAACAGGACGAGGTTCATCGGGTTGAATCCGCCGGCGGGAGCGGCCTGGCTGGCGGCCAAAATGCTACTGAGGGTCACTGCAAAAGGTCCATTCATAGAAAAACAGGTGGTGCCAGGGACGCAGGGGGCGTGCCGGACGTCATACCAGTCTAGGGGGTAATCCTGAGTATCGGGTGAAGGGCCGGCGCCCGGGCCCCACAATCCCCCCGGCCGGCGGCTGCCGAACCCTGCATCCAGGCCCCGGCACCGCCGTTACGCGTCGGTTTCGCCCTCGTCGAACGGCAGCATGGCGGCGGCCACGGCATTGCCCGGCATCCGCAGGCCCAGATGGTCCCAGGCGGCCGGCATGGCGATGCGCCCGCGCGGGGTCCGGCCCAGCAGGCCTTCGCGCACCAGAAAGGGTTCCGCCACGGTTTCCACGGTTTCGGATTCCTCGCCCACCGCGATGGCCAGGGTGGACAGGCCCACAGGGCCCCCGTTGAACTTGTTGACGAGGGCTTCAAGGACGGCACGGTCCAGGCGGTCAAGCCCGCGGGCGTCCACTTCGTACATGTCCAGGGCGGCGGAGGCCGTACGGGCGTCAATGGTTTCGATGCCGTGCACCAGCGCCCAGTCGCGCACGCGGCGCAGGAGCCGGTTGGCGATGCGGGGCGTGCCGCGGGAGCGCCCGGCGATTTCGGCGAACCCCGCGCTGGTCAGCTTCAGGTCGAGCATGCCCGCGGAGCGCCGGAGCACCAGTTCCAGCTCCTCCACGGAGTAGAACTCGAGGTGGCCCGTGAAACCGAAGCGGTCGCGCAGCGGCCCGGGCAGCAGCCCGGCGCGCGTGGTGGCACCCACCAGGGTGAAGGGCGGCAGTTCCAGCGGGATGGCCGTGGCGCCGGCGCCCTTGCCGACAATGATGTCCACCCGGAAATCTTCCATGGCCATGTACAGCATTTCCTCGGCGGGCCGGGACATGCGGTGGATCTCGTCGAGAAACAGCACCTCCCCGTCGGAGAGCGAGGAGAGGATGGCGGCCAGGTCCCCGGCGTGCTGGATGGCCGGTCCCGAACTGATGCGCAGGGGTGCGTTCATCTCTGCGGCGATGATCATGGCCAGTGTGGTCTTGCCCAGTCCGGGCGGGCCGGACATCAGCACGTGGTCGGCGCTGCGGCCGCGGATCTTGGACGCGGCCAGCACCAGGGCCAGCTGCTTGCGCACCCGTTCCTGCCCCACAAAGTCGTCAAGGTTTTTGGGGCGCAGCGCGGCCTCGAGTTCGCGCTCCTCGGGCTCGGCGGCCGGGGCCACCTCCCGGGATGGCCGGTTCCCGCCGCCGGAGCCGATGTTCATTTGGCCCGGGAGCAGGGCGCCGTCGTCCAGTTCGGCCACGGCCTAGCGCACCCGGCTTGGCTGGCGGGCCCCGCCCTGGCGTGCGGTGTCCTGGCCCAGCCAGCGCAGGGTGGCCCGCAGGATGGCGGGGACGTTTGCGCCTTCGGCAAGTTCCGGTTCCGCCGCCAGCGCCGCATCAATGCTCTTCAACGCATCCTTTTCGTTCCAGCCAAGGCTGGTCATGGCCGCCACGACCTGGTCCTTCCACGCCAGCGGCGCGCCTGGCGTCGGGGCTGCCGCGGCCGGCCCGCTGCCGGTGGGTTTGAGCTTGCCCTTGAGTTCGAGGACGATCCGCCCGGCCACCTTCGGCCCCACCCCGGGGACCTTGGTGAACACGGTGCCGTCGCCGGCGGCCACACCACGGCGGATGCTCTCCGGTTCCAGCACGGCCAGGATGGCCAGGGCCAGGCGCGGACCGATCCCGCTGACGCCCATGAGGATGTCGAAGACCTCGCGCTCCCCGGCATCGGCAAAGCCGTACAGGGTCATGGAGTCCTCACGGACAATCATCGAGGTGGTCAAGGTGCCCTCCTCGCCCACCGTGAGGCTGCCCAGTGTCTTGGGCGTGGCGTGCACCAGCATGCCCACCCCGTTGACGTCGATCACGGCCTGCGCCAGTGAAAGGTGGGCCACGGGTCCGCGGACAAAACTGATCATTGCCTTTGCTCCTTATGAAACGATCCTGGCACCCATTCTATCGAACACAGCTACGAACGGCTAACGCCAGGCCGCACCGGGCTTTTCCTTGTTCTTGGTCAGTTTCGCCTTGGCCTCGGCGTCGCGCCACAACTTTTGGGCCGCCGTCGTGCCCCGGGAGCCTGTGCCGTCCCCGCCAAGGGCGCTGCCGCTGCGCCACGCGTGGGCAATCGCGAGGGCCAGGGCGTCGGCCGCGTCGGCGGGTCGCGGCGGTTCGTCCAGCCGCAGGATCCGGGTCACCATGGCGGTGACGGAGGCCTTGTCGGCGCGCCCGCTGCCGGTCACCGCGGCCTTGACCTCTGACGGCGTGTGCATGGCCACCGGGATGTTGCGGCGGGCGGCGGCCACCATGACCACGCCGGACACCTGTGCCACGCCCATCACCGTGCTGAGGTTGGTCTGGGCGAAGACCCGTTCAATGGCCAGCACCTCGGGCTTAAAAACGTCCAGCCACCGGTCGATCGCATTCGCGATGACGAGCAGCCGGGCATCGAGCGGCAATTCGTGGGAGCTGCCCACCACACCGACCCCCGCGAGGGTGGCGGTGCGGTTCGGGGCAACGTCCACCACGCCCAGACCGCAGCGGGTCAGGCCGGGGTCGACGCCCAGGACGCGCAGGTCCTAGTCCTCTTCGAGCGCGGCGAGGACTTCCTCGCTCATGTCCGCGTTGGAGTAGATGTTCTGGACGTCGTCCAGGTCCTCGAGCGCGTCGTAGAGCTTCATGAACTTCCGGGCGTGTTCGACGTCCAGTTCCACCTGCATGGACGGGACAAAGCCGGCCTCATCGGTTTCGTATTCAATGCCGGCATCCGTCAGGGCCGCGCGGATCGCGGGCAGGTCCGCGGTGTCGGAGATGATCTCAAAGTTCTCGCCCTCGTCCTTGACCTCCTCGGCGCCGGCGTCGAGGACCGCCATGAGGAGGTCGTCCTCGGTGAGCCCGTTCTTGGGCAGGCCCACGATTCCCTTGCGGGTGAACATGTACGCCACGGAGCCGGGGTCGCCCATGTTGCCGCCGTTGCGGCCCACGGCGAGGCGCACCTCGGAGGCGGCACGGTTCTTGTTGTCGGTGAGGCACTCGATCAGCAGCGCGGTGCCCTGGGGGCCGTAGCCTTCGTACATGATGGTCTGGTAGTCGACGGCTTCGCCGAGCAGGCCCGCGCCGCGCTTGATGGCGCGGTCAATGTTGTCGTTGGGCACCGAGGTCTTCTTGGCCTTGGACACGGCGAGTTCCAGGGCCGGGTTGCCGGCGAGATCGGCCCCGCCCATGCGGGAGGCAACCTCGATGTTTTTGATCAGTTTCGCGAACGACTTGGCACGGCGGCTGTCAATGATGGCTTTTTTGTGCTTGGTGGTCGCCCATTTGGAGTGGCCTGACATGGTTACGCTTCTCCTCTGATCATTCGAATAAAAAGTTCGTGGATGCGGCGCTCGCCCGTCACTTCCGGATGGAAGGAGGTGGCAAGCAAGTGCTGCGACCGCACGGCGACGGCACGTTCAACGGAACCAATTCTACCGTTTTGCGGTGCCGGGTGCGCCTCGGCCGGGATTTCCACACTGGCAAGGACCTCCACGGAGGCGCCCACGCGCTCCACCCACGGGGCTCGGATGAACACGGCGTGGACCGGCTTGGCCGCCCGGCCGCCGGCTTGCCCACAGGGCTCCAGCCGGGAAAAGTCCAGCTCGGTCTCGAAGGAATCGACCTGCCGGCCGAACGCGTTGCGGCGTACCGTGATGTCCAGCCCGCCGAGGGTCTGCTGCGCGTTGCCGGCCAGGTCGGTGGCGGGGTCGGCGATTTCGTCGGCCAGCAGGATCATGCCGGCGCAGCTGCCGTACACGGGCAGGCCGGACTGGATGCGCTCGCGCAGCGGCCCGCGCAGCCCAAAAATCCGCGTCAGCTTGTCGATGGTGGTGGATTCCCCGCCGGGAAGCACCAGGCCGTCGACGGCGGCCAGCTCGGCGGGGCGGCGCACGGCCGACACGCGCGCACCGCAGGCCTCCAGGGCCCGGGCGTGTTCACGCACGTCGCCCTGCAGGGCGAGGATGCCCACGAAAGGGCGGGAGCCGCCGTCGTACGGGGAAGAATCAGGGATGGGAACAGTCACTTTTCCATCATAGATGGGCGCAATGTCACTTGTTTGCACGCCTCCCGCACCGGGGCCTGGCAGGCCCCCGGGCGCCAAGCAAGTAGCATTGGGCGAGGACTGACGTACTAAAGATGAGGTAATGCAGTATGTGCGGAATCGCCGGATACTACGGTTATGGGGAAGACGAAACCCTCCTGGGGGCAATGAACGCGTGCATGGTGCACCGCGGGCCCGACGGGGAAGGCCTCTACACACATGGCAACGTAGGACTCGCCCACCGGCGCCTCTCGATCATCGATGTGGCCCACGGCCAGGAGCCCATGTACAGCGCCGACGGGGAAACCGTCCTGGTGTACAACGGCGAGGTGTACAACTACCTGGACCTGCGCGCCGAGCTGGAGTCCCTGGGCCGCGACTTCGCCACCCAGTCGGACACCGAAGTGGTGCTGCAGTCCTACCAGGAGTGGGGCGACGCCGCCTTTGACAAGTTCAACGGCATGTTCGGCCTGGCCATCCACGACCGCAAAAACAACCGCCTGGTGCTGGCCCGCGACCACTTCGGCATCAAGCCGCTGTACTACGCCACGGCCGGCACGCCCGAGGCGCCCACGCTGCTGTTCGGCTCGGAGATCAAGCCGCTGCTGGCCGCCGGGAAGCTGGAGCAGGAAGTCAATGAGCGGATCCTTTTCCGCTACCTGCAATTCCGCATCCACGACGAGGAGGCCGAGACGTTCTTCGCCGGCATCCACAAGCTCATGCCGGGCGAAAAACTGGTCCTGGACACGGTGGACACGGAAGCCGGTCCCGCGGGGACCATCACCATCAGTCCGTACACGCGACTGAAGGAGGAACTGGCCGAGCTGGCCAAGATCGAAACCCCCTACTCGCAGGCCGTCATCGACGAATACCGCGACCGGTTCACGGAGGGCGTGCGCCTGCGCCTGCAGTCCGAAGTCCCCGTCGGCACGGCCCTGTCCGGCGGGCTGGACTCCTCCGCCGTCGTGGCCACCATCAACAAGCTCATGCAGGACAAGGCAGCTGCCACGGACTCGCTGGGCGCCACGCAGCAGACCTTCTCCGCCGTCTTCCCCAACTCGCTCAACGACGAGGAAAAGTACGCCGACGCCGTGCTGGCGCGCTGCGCAGGCAACGTCACCAGCCACAAGATCCGTCCGCAGGCCGCCGAGTTTGTGGCTGACCTGGAGGACTTTGTGCGCACCATGGAGGAGCCCATCATCTCCTCCGGCCCGTACGCCCAGTACCAGGTGATGCGCGAGGCGTCCAAGCACGTGACCGTCCTGCTCGACGGCCAGGGCGCCGACGAGATGATGGCCGGCTACATCCCCTACTACTTTGCCTACCTGCGCCAGCTGAAGAAGAACGGCCAGACCGCCAAGCTCGCCAAGGAACTGGCCTCCAGCGCGGACATCCTGTTCCGCCTGGCCCGTTTCCGCATCCAGGGCGCCCTGACGTTCAAGAAGGCCACGGGCATCACCCCGCTGCTGAACAAGAAATTCACGTCAAAGTGGAAGTCCGAGACCTTCTCCAACATCCCGGACAACCTCAAGCTGCGCCTCATCGACGACCTGTTCCACAAGTCCCTGCCGGCCGTGCTGCGCTACGAGGACAAGAACACCATGCGCTTCTCCCTGGAGGGCCGTGTGCCGTTCCTGGACAAGGAAGTGGTGAAGTTCCTGTTCAGCCTGGACGATGAATCCATCATCAAGGGCGGCTGGAACAAGCGGATCCTGCGCGACGCCACGCGCGGGCTGCTGCCGGAGATGATCAGCAACCGCCGCAACAAGATCGGCTTCACCACGCCGGAGGCCGAGTGGTTCTCGTTGATGAAGGAAAAAATCTACGAGATCTTCCTCTCCTCCTCCTTCGGCGCCCGCCCGTACTGGAACCAGGACGCCGTCATCTACGCCTTCGAGGAGTACCTCAGCGGCAAGTCCGCCGGCTCCACCATGGTGTTCTGGCGCCTGATCAACACCGAGCTTTGGCTGCGCGAGTTCTTTGACGTGCCCGAGGCCAAGGCCGGGATCGAGGGCAAGAGCGACTACATCCCCAACGCAGACAAGCAGCTGGACATCACCGTCCCCAACGGCGCCGGCACGTTCCGCCGCTACCCGCTGCGCACCGAGGTCTTTTACAAGGAAACCGACTTCGACCCGACCGTCATGCAGTACGTCAAGCGCTTCTTTGACGGCCTGCCCGCCGCCGGCGGCGACCACGGCACGGCGACGGCGGACACCCCCTGGTACCTGTTCGTCTCGGAAAAGATCGTGGCCATGACCCAGGGCCGCTCCATCCCGGTCTGGGACATCAAGGTCTCCGGCGCGGCGCGGATCTTCAGCAAATTCGTCACCCGCAACCCGGGCGGGATCGGCCTGGCCAGCCCCTGGTCCATGCAGCTGGCCATCGACGAGGTGGGCCTGCCCCGCATCATGTACGCCTCCGCCCGCTCCGTGATCGGCAAGCTGCAGGGCAAGTCCGGCGTGTTCTACGAGGTGGTGGGCCACAACATCAACGCCATCGACGGCGCCGCCGGCTACCAGGTGGGCACCTCCACCCATTCGGTGAAGTACGCGCCGCTGGACCCCGACGGCGTGGCGGCCCGCCTCAGCGCCCTAGTCCGGGCCACGGTGCCCGCCGAATACGCCGCAAACTTTGCCGGCACGGCGGTCATGGACGCCAATGACCTCGGCGTCGTGGCCCTGGGCCACGACACGCAGCTGGAGAAGGACGTGCTGCAGGACATCTTCCGTGACAACCCGCAGGGCCAGACCACGGAAACCACGCCGATGTCCCTGGTGTTCCAGCAGCAGGGCGTGCCCGCCCAAAAGTAGCGGCACCACGGCACGGCACAACCGGCGGACGACGGCGAAACGTACCTTTCGCCGTCGTCCGCCGGTTAAACGTGAAAGAGTGGCGAACATGACTGAGGAATTTTCCGGCAACCCCTTCCGGGCCGCCAGCACGCTGCCGTACCAGCTGCCCGATTTCGCGGCCATCGCCGACAGCGACTACCTGCCGGCCTTTGAGGCCGGGTTTGCCCGGCAGCTGGCGGAGATCGAGGCGATCACGGCGAACCCGGAGCCGGCGTCGTTTGGGAACACCGTGGCGGCCATGGAACGCAGCGGGGCCGTGCTGGGCCGCGTATCCAACGTTTTCTTCAACATCGCCTCTTCCTGCGGCACGCCGGCCATCCAGGAGATCGAGCAGCAGATTGCCCCGCGCCTGGCCGCGCACACGGACGCGGTGCTGCTCAACGCCGACCTCTACCGGCGGTTCCTGGACGTGCCCACGGACGCCCTGGACGCCGAGTCCGTGCGGCTGGTGGACGAATACCGGAAGTCGTTCACCCGGGCAGGGGTGGGGCTTGACGCACCCGGGCAGGCGCGGCTGCGCGGGCTCAACGGCAGGCTGTCCTCGCTCAGCACCGAATTTTCCCAAGGGGTCATGCAGGCCGGCAACGACGCCGCCCTCCTGGTCGAGGACGCAGCGGAGCTTGACGGGCTCACCTCCGATGACCTGGCCACGGCGGCCGCCGCGGCCCGTGCCGCCGGGCACGGCTCCGGCTACCTGCTGACTCTGGTCCTGCCCACTGCCCAGCCGGCACTGGAGGTGCTCACGAACAGGGAAACGCGGCGCCGGCTGCACCTGGCCTCCGTGGGGCGCGGCGGTGCCGGCTCCACGGTCCCCGGCCTCGCCGCCACCATCGCCGCGCTGCGGGCCGAGCGCGCTGCGCTTTTGGGATTTGCCAGCGAGGCCGAACGGGCCATCGAGCCGCAGACCGCGCCGTCGGTGGGGGCCGTCCACGCCATGCTCATTCCCCTCACCGCCGCCGCCGTGCGGAATGCACGGGCCGAGGAGGCGAAGCTGGCGGCGGCGGCCGGGCACCAGATCGAGGCCTGGGACTGGGCGTTTTATGCCGCGCAGGTGCGCCGGGACGAATACGGCGTGGATCTGGCTGCCCTGCGCCCCTGGTTCGAGCTCGAATCCGTCCTGCACAACGGCGTGTTTTACGCAGCCTCCGCCCTGTACGGGCTGTCCTTCACCGAGCGCCACGACCTGGCCGGGTACCACCCGGACGTGCGTGTCTGGGAGGTGTTCAACGCGGACGGCTCCGCACTGGGCCTGTTCCTGGGCGACTGGTTCACGCGCGGGACGAAGCGCGGCGGGGCGTGGATGAACTCCTTCGTGGAGCAGTCGGCGCTCGAGGGGACGCACGCCGTCGTGGTCAACAACCTCAACATCCCGAAGCCGCCGGAGGGTGAGCCGGCGCTGTTGACGTACGACGAGGTCGTGACGTGCTTCCACGAGTTCGGCCATGCGCTGCACGGCCTCTTCTCCAACGTCGGCTGGCCACGGTTCTCCGGGACCAACGTGCCCCGGGACTTCGTGGAGTACCCGTCCCAGGTCAACGAGATGTGGATCCTGTGGCCCGAGGTGCTGGCCAACTACGCCCGGCACCACCGCAGCGGTGAGCCGCTGCCGGAGGGCACGGCGGGGAAACTGCAGGCCGCCGCCCTGTGGGGCCAGGGCTTCGCCACGACCGAATACCTGGCAGCTGCGCTGCTGGACCTCGCCTGGCACGAACTGCCCGCCGGTGCCCCGGTGGAGGACCCGCTGGCGTTCGAGGCCGCGGCCCTGGCGGCTGCCGGCGTGGACCTGCCCGCCGTGCCGCCGCGCTACCGCACCGGCTACTTCAACCACATCTTCGCCGGCGGTTATGCGGCCGGGTACTACTCCTACCTTTGGAGCGAGGTGCTCGACGCCGACACGGAAGCCTGGTTCAAGGCCAACGGCGGACTGGCCAGGGCCAATGGGGACCATTTTCGCGAGACGCTGCTGGGCCGCGGCTTCTCGGTGGACCCCCTGGCGGCCTTCAGAGAATTTGCCGGGCGCGACGCGGACACGGCGCCGCTGCTTGCCCGGCGGGGGCTGGCGTAGGCCATGGTGACGCTCGCAGACTGTGAACGCACGCAGCACGCCTGGTTCCGGGCCCAGGCCGCCGCGACGGGCGGGCGCGCCTTTGGCACACACCGCATGGACTGGGTGTGGCTGCCCGAAACCCGGGAAATGCTGTGCCTGTTCCCCACCGAAATCACCGAAGCCGGCCTGCTGCCCGCCCTGGCCGAAGCCGAACGCCGCGGTGCCGCCGTGGTGGGCGTGTGGCTGAACGCCGCCGTGAAGCCCGGCGAGCTGGAGCGGCGGCGTTTTGGGCGCGGCTGGCAGCCGTGGTGGATGACGGTGCCGCTGGACCCGGAAAGGCAGGCGGCCGGCGGTGACGCCCCCGACGGGCGGGTGCGCCTCGATGCACCGGCTGAGGGCGTCTGTGCCCTCGACCCGCCGCAGGCCTGGCGGGCCACCGCGCACGTCGGGGACGAATGGGCCGGGCAGTCCTATGTTTTTGTGCCACCGGAACAGGGCGGCAAGCACCTGGCTGGCATCTTCGACATGTACGTGGCGCCGGAGCACCGCCGCACCGGGCTGGGCACCGCCCTGCTCGACCGCCTCTCGCAGGCCGCGGCCGACGCCGGTGCGGAGCACCTGCTGCTCAACGCCACCCCGGAGGGGCTCGAACTGTACCGGAACCGCGGCTTCCAGCTCATCGGCAAGGGCCGCACATGGTGGTACCACCTGCCGGCCTGAAGACGCTCCCGCACAACCGGGGCACTCTTGACCAACGCTCCCGCACAACCGGGGCACTACGGGCAAACGCTCCCGCGCGACCGGGACAAAGAAAGCGGCATTCCCGCAGCTCGCGTAAAGGCGAGGCGGGAATGCCGCTTCTGCGGTGTTGTGTTACCAGCCGCGCTCGGCGAGGCGGTGCGGCTCGGGGATGTCGGCGACGTTGATGCCGACCATCGCCTCGCCCAGGCCACGGGAGACGTCCGCGATGACCTTGGGGTCATCGTAGAACGTGGTGGCCTTCACGACGGCGGCCGCGCGCTGGGCGGGGTTGCCGGACTTGAAGATGCCGGAGCCGACGAAGACGCCGTCGGCACCAAGCTGCATCATCATGGCGGCGTCGGCCGGGGTGGCGATGC
>NZ_JAKZGX010000010.1:0-116134 GCF_024539665.1 Arthrobacter sp. STN4 | reverse complement strand
GGGAAACGCCCGGTCCCATTCCGAACCCGGAAGCTAAGACCCACAGCGCCGATGGTACTGCATTCGTGAGGATGTGGGAGAGTAGGACACCGCCGGACAACACCAAGGGTAGAGGCCCCAACACACCGTGTTGGGGCCTCCCCACACTTAACCACCACAACACCAAAACCACACAGGGTCTCTGTAGTCTTGGTCGATGGACAGTATCTTTTCCCATGCTCATGAACCGCAGGCTGCCGATATGCCAGGGGACGTGCTCCAAGCCCGGACTGCCACAGTCGTGGTTCCGGTGCATCCTGAATTTGCCTTTGACGGTTTTACGGATGGCATCCACTTATGGTGGCCCATGGACGGCTACAGCGGATT
Organism: Arthrobacter sp. STN4; assembly: GCF_024539665.1. Taxonomy (NCBI): domain Bacteria; kingdom Bacillati; phylum Actinomycetota; class Actinomycetes; order Micrococcales; family Micrococcaceae; genus Arthrobacter; species Arthrobacter sp. STN4. Next base: position 115,768 of record NZ_JAKZGX010000010.1, on the reverse strand, counting down.
TGGCGTGGAATCGCATCCCGGCTTCGATGACCGCGGGCTGTCTGAGGAGGCTCCAGATGGACGGCAGCAGCTGTGGGCGGAAGTCCGCGGGTGGACGCCGCCGTCGTCCTTGGTTCTGGCCTGGCAGCTGGCTGGGAATCCGCTTGCCCCGACCGTGGTCGCCGTGACCTTTGAAGCCGTCGACGACGGCACCCGGGTGACGCTCGTGCATGACGGTTGGGCGGCCGGGGTGCCGGGCCGGCAGCAGTACGAAAAGTACTGTGATTGGCCACTCATCTTGGCCAGATACGCCAGATTCATGGGTGCAGCTCCCGGGCTCGACTAGACTGTAGTGTGGGCTGTTGGGCCCGAGATTTTAGCAGTATGAGATCAATAGTGAAGAGCGGCTGTTACTGTGCCAGTTGGTGCGCTCAAAGGTTTAGGAGTCGGCATGGCTGAGCAACACGGTGGCAACCGCGAAGGAAATTCACAAGGCCGGGACGGCGGAGGATTCAACGGACGGCCCTATGGTGACCGCCCGCCGGCGGGGGACCGCAAGGACCGTAAGCCGTATGCGGAGCGTGACAACCGTGGCGGCCAGGGCGGGCGCCCCTATGGTGACCGTCCGGCGCGCTCTGGTGGCGAGCGTCCCTACGGTGACCGTGACAACCGTGGCGGCCAGGGCGGGCGCCCCTATGGTGACCGTCCGGCCCGTTCCGGTGGCGAGCGTCCCTACGGTGACCGTGACAACCGTGGCGGCCAGGGCGGGCGCCCCTATGGTGATCGTCCGGCGCGCTCTGGTGGCGACCGTCCTTACGGTGACCGTGACAACCGTGGCGGCCAGGGCGGGCGCCCCTATGGCGATCGTCCGGCGCGCTCCGGTGGCGATCGCCCTTACGGTGACCGTGACAACCGTGGCGGCCAGGGCGGGCGCCCCTATGGCGATCGTCCGGCGCGCTCCGGTGGCGATCGCCCTTACGGTGACCGTGACAACCGTGGCGGCCAGGACGGGCGCCCCTATGGCGATCGTCCCGCCCGATCCGGTGGCGACCGTCCTTACGGTGACCGTGACAACCGTGGCGGCCAGGGCGGGCGCCCCTATGGTGATCGTCCGGCCCGTTCTGGTGGCGAGCGTCCTTATGGTGATCGTCCGGCGCGCTCTGGTGGCGACCGCCCCTACGGTGACCGTGACAACCGTGGCGGCCATGCGGACCGTCCTGCCCGTTCGGGCGGGGACCGGCCCTACAACAGCCGGCCCCACGGCGACCGGGAAGACCGCGGCCCCCGCACGGCGCCGCAGCGCAACGCAGGTGACCTGCGCAGCTCGAACCGTGCCGACCGTTCACGCTCACCGGAAATCGACCATGACGTCACCGGCGAGGAACTGGACAAGGTCACCCGTGCGCAACTGCGCATCCTGGACTCCCGCAACAACGAATGGGTGTCCAAGCACCTGGTGATGGCCGGCCGGCTGATCGACTTTGAACCGGAGCTTGCCTTTGAGCACGCCCTGGCTGCCAGCCGTCGCGGCGGCCGGCTGGCCTGCGTCCGTGAGGCAGTCGCCATGACCGCCTACGCTGCGGGCAACTATGCAGAAGCCCTGCGCGAACTGCGCACGTACCGGCGCATCAGCGGCTCCAATGTCCACCTGCCGCTCATGGCCGACTGCGAACGCGGGCTGGGACGCCCGGAGAAGGCCCTCGAACTGATCCATTCCGAGGAAGCTGAAACCCTGGACACCGCCGGCAAGGTGGAACTGGCCATCGTGGAGTCCGGTGCACGCGGCGACTTGGGCGAGCTCGACGCAGCCCTGTCCGTGCTGGAAATCCCGCAGCTGGACATCAACCGGGCCTTCTCCTTCAGCCCCCGCCTGTTCCGCGCCTACGCCATGGTGCTCCGTGCCGCCGGCCGCAAGGACGAGGCGAAGACCTGGGAACGCCAGGCCGTGGTGGCTGACGAGGCCCTGGGCCTGGACGACAGCACCGACTCGATCATCGTGGACCTTGGCGACGACGACGATATCCCCCTGGACGCGCCCCGAGTCCGCGTCTCCGACGTCATGGAACCGGCTGTCCAGCCCGAGCACGCCGGCCAGGATGCCCCGGCCAACGAACACGACGAGACCGAAGTGGACGACGCCGAATCCGACTACTTTGAATCCGATGACCCCGAATCCGACCAGGACAGCGCGGACGACGATGCAGACGTCCTGGCCGGCGACACCGGGGCGGCCGCCCACGCCGCCTCGGATTCAGGCCCGTTTGACGGGCAGGAGGACTAGCCCCTTGTCCGCGGAGACAACAAAGACCCTGCTGGCCGGCTTCGACGCCGTCCTCGCCGACCTGGACGGCGTGGTGTATGCCGGGCCGAACGCCATCCCCGGCGCCATTGAGGCCTTGACGGGCCTGGCCGGTGCCAACGTCAAGCTGGGGTACGTGACCAACAATGCCTCCCGCACCCCGGCCCACGTTGCCGCACACCTGCGTGAACTCGGCGCCCCCGCGGAAGAGGGCCAGGTGGTCAGCTCGGCCCAGGCCGGGGCCGCGCTGCTGGCCGAAAGGTTCCCCGCCGGCAGCAAGGTCCTGGTCGTCGGCAGTGCCGCCCTGGTCCGCGAGATTGAGCTGGTCGGCATGACGAGCGTGGACAGCGCCAAGGCCACGCCCGACGTCGTCATCCAGGGTTTTGAACCTTCGCTGGGCTGGGAGGACCTCGCCGAGGCCGCCTTTGCCATCCACGGCGGGGCGGCATGGATTGCCACCAACACGGACCTGACCATCCCTCGGGAGCAGGGGATCGCCCCAGGGAACGGGACACTTGTGGCGGCCGTGCGTGCCGCCGTCGACCGCGACCCCCTGGTGGCCGGCAAGCCGCAGGCGCCGTTGTTCCACACGGCCGCCAGGCGCCTCGGGGCGGACCGGCCGCTGGTGGTCGGGGACCGCCTGGACACCGACATTCTCGGCGGCAACAACGCCGGCATGGCCACGGCCTTGGTCCTCACCGGCGTGGATTCCGTGGAATCCGCGCTCAAGGCCAAGTCCGCGGAACGCCCGCGCTTCATCATTGACACGCTCAAGGACTTTTACCAGCCCTACCCTGAGGTGGCGCACGACGACGGACGCGTCACCTGTGGTGCCGCTGCCGCGGCCGTCGCGGACGGCGTGGTGACCGTGGCCGGCGAACGGGACGACCTCAACGCCTGGCGTGCCGCCTGCGCGGTGTGGTGGGCGGCCGTGCCGGAATCGGACACCGTGACGGATCCGCAACTCGTGTGGAAAAAGCCGGAATAGTGGGCCCCGTGGACTCCGAAGGAAGCGGTGACCCCGCCGTGGACGCCATCGTGGCCCTCGCCGGCCAGGCAGCCGCGCTGCCCACCGCGGAGCATAACGGGGTGTACACCTCGGTCATGGAGTCGCTGCAGCGCGAGCTGGACACCGACCCGGCCGCGGACATTGCCGCCGCGGCTCCCGGCGGAGCCCCGTGACCCGGCTCGACCAGGAACTGGTGAACCGCAGGCTGGCCCGTTCGCGCACCGTGGCCGCCGCCCTCATCAAGTCCGGGCGGGTAACCGTCGACGGCACGGCCGCAGCCAAGGCCGCCCTGGCCGTCACCGCTGAAACAGGCATTGAACTCCAGGGCGGCGGACCCGAGTACGTCTCCCGTGCCGGCCACAAGCTGGCCGGGGCGCTGGCCTGCTTCCCGCAGGTCACCGTGGCCGGCAAGCGCTGCTTCGATGCAGGGGCCTCCACCGGCGGCTTCACCGACGTGCTGCTGCGCAACGGTGCGGCCAGGGTGGCCGCCGTCGACGTGGGGCACGGGCAGCTGGTGCCCGCACTCCGCGACGACCCGCGCGTGGACGTCTACGAGGGCATGAACATCCGCTACCTTGACGTGGCCGAAATCGGCGGCGCCGCCGAGCTGACCGTCTGCGACCTCTCCTTCATTTCGCTGACCCTGGTCATGGCGCCCCTGGCCCTGGCGACACGCCCGGGCGGGGACCTGCTGCTCATGGTCAAGCCGCAGTTCGAGGTGGGCCGCGAGCGGCTGGCCCGGACCGGCGTCGTCAGCTCCGAAAACGAACGCCGCCGCGCCGTGGGACTGGTGGCCCGGGCCGCCCTGGACAACGGGCTCACCCTGCGCGGGCTCGGGACCAGCACGCTCCCGGGCCAGGACGGAAATGTGGAGTATTTTCTGTGGGCAAGCCGTGAACTGTCAGTCCCGGCACCTAAGATCGAAGAACAGGGCAGTGCCGTGGAGGATCTGCTGGCACAGCTGTGGCCCTGACGCCTACCCGGAGGAAAGCCCAGCACATGACACGCCGCGTCTTGATCCTGGCCCACACCGGGCGCGAGGAATCGATGATTGCCGCCCTGGAGGCCTGCGTGCAGCTGCACGCCAACGACGTTGTGCCGGTCATGTACGCCGACGAGCTGGCGGACATGACCGGCTACCTGGGCGTCTCCGATGTCAGCATGGAAATCCTCGACCGCGACGTCACCCTGGCCGACATTGAACTGGTCATGGTGCTCGGCGGCGACGGCACCATCCTGCGCGCCGCCGAACTGGTACGCGACCACGACCTCCCGCTGCTCGGCGTAAACCTGGGCCATGTGGGCTTTCTGGCCGAAAGCGAACGGGCCGACCTCCTCCAAACCGTCGACTGGGTGGTGCAGCGCGAATACTCCGTGGAGGAGCGCATGACCCTGGACGTGAAGGTCCGCGTCAACGGCCGGGTGGTCACCCACACCTGGGCGCTGAACGAGGTGGCCCTGGAAAAAGGCAACCGGGAACGCATGATCGAAGTCGTCACCGAAGTCGACGGCCGCCCGCTAAGTTCGTTTGGCTGCGATGGCGTGGTCATGGCCACCCCCACCGGTTCGACCGCCTACGCCTTTTCCGCCGGCGGACCCGTGGTGTGGCCCGAGGTGGAGGCGCTGCTCATGGTGCCCATCAGCGCCCACGCGCTCTTTGCCAAGCCCCTCGTGGTGGCCCCCACGTCCACGCTGGCCGTGGAGGTCCTCACCCGCAACGGTGCCTACGGGGTGATCTGGTGCGACGGCCGCCGCACCGTGGACCTGCTGCCCGGCTCCCGCATCGAGGTGACACGCTCCGACAAGCCCGTGCGGCTGGCCCGCACCCAGCAGTCGCCGTTCTCCGAACGCCTGGTGCGCAAATTTGAGCTGCCCGTCCAAGGCTGGCGCGGACCGTCCGGGGAGGAAGCGGCGCCACCCACCACCCAGCTGCCGGTCATCCACCCGCCCATGGCCAAGTCTCAGCCGGAAGGGCCCCACACCGGCCCGCTGCCGCTGGTGCCGGACCTGACCGTCACCGGGACTGCCGAAACCGACCACACCATGCCACACAGCCTTGAGGGGGCCAGGCCGCACCATGATTGAGGAAATACGGATCCGCGACCTCGGGGTGATTTCGGAGTCCACCCTGCCGCTGGGCCCGGGCCTGAGCGTGGTCAGCGGCGAAACCGGGGCCGGAAAGACCATGGTGGTGACCGCCGTCGGGCTTCTGCTGGGCAACAGGGCGGACGCCGGGGCCGTGCGCAACGGGGCCAAAAGCGCCTCCGCCGAAGCCACGCTCACGCTGCCCGCCGGCCACGCTGCGCTGGCCCGCGCCCAGGAGGCCGGGGCGGACATCGACGAGTTCGACGGCGGTGCCGGGCTGATCCTGGCCCGCACAGTGGGCGCCGACGGGCGCAGCAGGGCGCACGTGGGCGGGCGGAGCGCCCCCATCGGCGTGCTCGCGGAGCTGGGGGAGACCCTGGTGGCCGTGCACGGGCAGTCGGACCAGATCCGGCTCAAGGGCGCCGGGCCCCAGCGCGAGGCGCTGGACAAGTTTGCCGCGGAAGCCCAAAAGCAGTTTCCGGCAGCCATGACCGCCTATGGAGAGGTTTTCCGGCGCTGGCAGGCATCGCAGGCCGAGCTGGAGCTGTTGCGCAATTCCAGCCGGGAGCGGCTGCGCGAGGCGGAATCACTGGCCACGGCCCTGGCCGAGATCGACGCCGTGGCACCCCAGGAGGCCGAGGACGAGCTCTTGAAGGCGGAAGCGGTGAAGCTGGGCAACGTGGAGGAGCTGCGCCGGGCCTCGCTGGGCGCCCACGAGGCGCTGCTGGCCGAGGACTACGGCGACGGCGCGGACGCCGTGACCCTCGTGGACACGGCCCGGCGGCTGCTGGAAACCGTGGCCGGGTCCGACGACGAACTCGCCGAACTGGGCAAGCGCGTATCCGAGGTGGGCTACCTGCTGGCGGACATCGCCCGCGACCTGGCCGGCTACGCCACCTCGCTGGACTCCGAGGGGCCCGGCCGGCTGGCCGAGGTGGAGGACCGGCGCGGGGAGCTGGCCGTGCTGGTGCGCAAATACGCGCCCACCATCAACGAGGTCATCGAGTGGGCGGACCGCGCCCGGGCACGCCTTGATGAGCTCACGGACGACTCCGGCAGGATAGAGGCGCTGGAGGCCGGGGTGGCCGCATCCCTCACCGAACTGGAAACGCTGGCCGCCAAGGTCACCAAGCTGCGCCGCGCCGCCGCCGATGCCCTCTCCAAGAGGGTCAGCGCCGAACTCAAGGCACTGGCCATGCCCGACGCCAGGCTGGTCATCGACATGGCACCGGCGGAACGCGGCATCCACGGCGCCGACGACATCACCTTCCTGCTCCAGCCCCACGCCGGCGCGTCGCCACGGCCGCTGGGGAAGGGCGCCTCCGGCGGTGAACTGTCCCGGGTGATGCTGGCGCTGGAGGTGGTGCTGGCCGCCGTCGACCCCGTCCCCACGTTTGTCTTTGACGAGGTGGACTCCGGCGTGGGTGGCAAGGCGGCCGTGGAAATCGGGCGCCGGCTGGCCATGCTGGCCCGGCACGTGCAGGTCCTGGTGGTCACCCACCTGCCCCAGGTGGCGGCGTTCGCCGACCAGCACATCCTGGTCACCAAGAGCTCCGCCGGCAGCACCCCCGGGGGCGGCATCACCACCAGCAATGTGCGGCTTTTGGACGATTCGGAGCGGGTGCGTGAATTGGCCCGCATGCTGGCAGGACAGGAGGATTCGGCCACGGCGCAGGCCCACGCCAAGGAACTGCTGGCGGACGCCCGGGCGGCAGTGCCGTAGGACGAAGGTGTTGCCACCGCGGGCCGCCATGGCGGCAGGGGCGGCGGATACATATTGGCTCATTAGATGATAGGCTCGAATTCCGTGGTGCAACGATCAAATTCCCGGTTCAGTGGTCAGTCCAAGACGACCAAACACATCTTCGTCACCGGCGGAGTCGCGTCCTCGCTCGGCAAGGGGTTGACGGCTTCCAGCCTCGGCCACCTGCTCCGCGCACGCGGCCTTTCGGTCACAATGCAAAAGCTCGATCCCTACCTGAACGTGGATCCGGGCACAATGAATCCCTTCCAGCACGGTGAGGTCTTCGTCACGGATGACGGCGCCGAGACCGACCTCGACATCGGCCACTACGAGCGCTTCCTGGACGAAAACCTTGAAGGCTCCGCCAACGTCACCACCGGCCAGGTGTACTCGACCGTCATCGCCAAGGAACGGCGCGGGGAATACCTCGGCGACACCGTCCAGGTCATCCCGCACATCACCGACGAGATCAAGCGCCGCATGCGCCTGGCCGCCGAGGGCACCAACGCCCCCGATGTCATCATCACCGAAATCGGCGGCACCGTCGGCGACATCGAGTCCCAGCCGTTCCTGGAGTCTGCACGCCAGGTGCGCCAGGACATCGGCCGCACCAATGTGTTCTTTGCCCACGTTTCCCTGGTGCCCTACATCGGCCCGTCGCAGGAGCTGAAGACCAAGCCCACGCAGCACTCCGTTGCGGCGCTGCGCTCCCTGGGCATCCAGCCGGACGCCATCATCCTGCGCTCGGACCGCGTCCTGCCCGAGGCCATGCACGCGAAGATCGGCCGGGCCTGCGACGTGGACGTCGAGGCCGTCATCGGCTGCCCCGACGCCCCCAGCATCTACGACATACCCAAGACCCTGCACGCGCAGGGCCTGGACTCCTACATCGTGCGGGCGCTGGATCTGCCGTTCAAGGACGTGGACTGGACCAAGTGGGACACCCTGCTCGAGGCGGTCCACAACCCCCTGCACCACATTGAGATTGCCCTGGTCGGCAAGTACATCGACCTGCCGGACGCCTACCTGTCCGTGACCGAGGCCCTGCGGGCCGGCGGCTTCGCCAACAGCACCCGGGTCAAGATCCGCTGGGTGCCCTCCGACGAGTGTGCCACGGAGGCCGGCGCCATCAAGGCCCTCGCCGACGTGGACGGCATCTGCGTTCCCGGCGGCTTCGGCATCCGCGGCCTGGAAGGCAAGCTCGGGGCCCTGAAGTACGCCCGCGAAAACCAGATCCCCACCCTGGGCCTGTGCCTGGGCCTGCAGTGCATGGTCATCGAATATGCCCGCGACGTGGTGGGGCTGAAGGGCGCCTCCTCCTCCGAGTTTGACGACAACCCCACGTACCCGGTCATCGCCACCATGGAAGAGCAGCTGGACATCGTCGACGGCAAGGGCGACCTGGGCGGCACCATGCGCCTGGGCCTGTACCCGGCCGTGCTCACCGAAGGCTCCGTCATTGCCGAGACCTACGGCCGCACCGACGTTGCCGAACGCCACCGCCACCGCTACGAGGTCAACAACAAGTACCGCGGGCAGCTTGCGGACGCCGGCCTGGTGTTCTCCGGAACCTCGCCCGACGGCAAGCTCGTGGAATTTGTTGAGCTGCCCCGCGAGGTGCACCCGTACTACGTCTCCACCCAGGCCCACCCGGAACTGAGCTCGCGCCCCACCCGGCCGCACCCGCTCTTTGCCGGGTTGATCGCCGCCGCACTGGAGCGCCAGAACGCCACCCGCCTGCTGGAGGTCTGAGCCCGCCATGACCTCACCCGGAACCCCGCCGGCGGCGGACACCCAGCCCGCTGCCGCGGGGGCGCTGCCGGTGGCCGACGCAGCCAGCCCCCGTGACCTGCAGTCGTCCGAGACGGTCTACCGGGGGCGGATCTGGGACGTTGTCTCGGACACGTTCACCCTGGCGCCCGGGACGGCACCGCTCACCCGGGACTACATTGCCCACCCGGGCGCGGTGGCCGTCGTGGTGCTCAACGACCAGGGCCAGGTGCTGCTGCTGCGCCAGTACCGCCACCCCGTCCGGATGGACCTGTGGGAAATTCCCGCGGGCCTGCTGGACGTGGAGGGCGAGGACTTTGTGGCCGGTGCCGCCCGCGAACTGGCCGAGGAAGCGGACCTGGCAGCAGCCGACTGGCACGTGCTGGCCGACTTCTTCACCTCACCCGGATCCTCCAGCGAGGCCATCCGGATCTACCTGGCCCGGTCCATCTCCTGGATCCCCGAGGCCGAACGCCACGTCCGCACCGAGGAAGAGGCCGAGATCCAGTTCCGCTGGATGGACCTGGACGAGGCCGCCGCGGCGGTCCTGGACGGGCGCATCCACAACCCCTCCGCCGCGGTGGGCATCCTGGCCGCACAGTCCGCGGCCCGGAACGGCTTCGCCGCCCTGCGGGACCCCCGCGCCCCCTGGCCGGCGCACCCCAGCCAACACGGCCAATGACGGTGGCCGCCGCCAACGGGCTGGGCCGCGCCATCGGCGACTACCTCCAGCACGTGGGCGTGGAGCGAGGCCTGGCAGCCAACACGCTGCAGGCCTACCGGCGCGACCTGCTGCGCTACGAACACTTCCTGGCCGGCATCCCCGTCACGGAACCCGGCGGCGTCACCCGGCACCACGTGACCGCGTTTGCCCAGGCCCTGGCCGACGGCGGCGACGGCGGCGCCGCGCTGGGCCTGCGCTCCGCCGCGCGCACCATTGTGGCCGTGCGCGGCCTGCACCGGTTCTGGGCGCTGGAAGGGCTCACCGACGCGGACCCCGCAGCGGACGTCCACCCGCCCATGCCCGGCCGGCGCCTCCCCAAGGCCATCAGCGTTGACGACGTCACCGCCATCCTCGAGGCCGCCGGCTCGGACACTGCCGCCGGACTGCGCAACACCGCCATGCTGGAATTCCTGTACTCCACGGGCGCGCGCATCAGCGAGGCCGTGGGCCTGGACGTGGACGACCTGGTCCTCTCCGGCCCGGAGTCCGACGGCCCGTCGCTGGTGCGGCTGTTCGGGAAGGGCTCCAAGGAGCGCCTCGTGCCGATCGGCTCCTATGCGCTGCGGGCCCTCGAGGCATACCTGGTCCGCGGGCGCGGCACCCTGGCCGGCAAAGGAAAGGGCACCCCGGCACTGTTCCTGAACACCCGCGGCGGGCGGATCAGCCGGCAAAGCGCCTGGAGCATCCTGAAGGCCGCCGCGGAGCGGGCCGGCGTCACCGCGGACGTTTCACCCCACACCCTGCGCCATTCCTTTGCCACGCACCTGCTCGAGGGCGGCGCGGACGTGCGCGTCGTCCAGGAACTGCTGGGCCACGCCTCCGTGACCACCACACAGGTCTACACCCTCGTCACGGCCGAGACCCTGCGGGAAGTGTACGCGGCGGCCCACCCCCGGGCCCTGGGATAGTCGGGGCCGGCGCCCACCCCAGGTCCGTGGAGATGGCACGTGTGGCGTCCTTGAGCCCGGGCAGCAGCTTGAGCAGTCCTTCGAAGTCCAACAGCATGACCGGGACCGAGAGCGACGCGGCCGCCACCACACGTCCGGAGGCGTCGCGGATGGGGGCGGCAATGCAGTGCACATAGGATTCGTGCTCCTCCCTGTCATGCGCCCAGCCCTGTTCGGCGACCTCCCCCAGTTCGGCCAGCAGCCCCGCAGCGCCGGTGATCGTATTGCCGGTGGTCCTGACATAGTCCAGGCCGGCTGCAATCTGCTCCTGCCGGTCCACGGGCAGGTCCGCCAGGATCACCTTGGCCACCGCGGCGGAATGCAGGGCCGCCGTCAAGCCGATGCGGGAATACATGCGCACGGGGTGGCGGGATTCGAACTTGTCAATGTAGACCACCTCGGCGCCTTCCATCTCGGCCAGGTGGACCGTATGCCCGGTGGCCCCGTTGAGGCGGGCCAGGTGCGGGTGCGCCACCTGCCGGATGTCCCGCTGCTCCAGTGCGCGCGAGGAAAGCTCAAAAAGCCTGCGGCCCAGCTGGAACTGCCCGGCGCCGTTGCGGACCAGGAAGTGCTCGGCCTCCAGGGAATGCAGCAGGCGCATGACGGTGGTCTTGTGGACGTCGGACGTGGCGGCCAGTTCGTCCAGCGTGGCGGGCTGCCCGGCCACCATTCCCAACAGCTCCAGGGCCCGCACCAGGCTCTGGCTCATGGCAGGGTGCCGTCCGCCGTCACGCCGGCGCCCCCAGCCAGTGCGGGAGATTCAAGGCGGCCGGGGGAGACCCTGGTCGCTGCCCAGTCGGCGTCGGTGCAGCCCAACATGGCCGCCAGCATCCCGGCGGCCGGCAGCGGCCCGCGGTCACCGGGCACCGTCAGCGTGCAGGCGGCAGCCAGGTGGCCGCGGCGCAGGGAGGAACGCTCGTCCAGGCCGGCGAGCAGGCCGCTGAGGTAGCCGGCGGCAAAGGCGTCACCGGCGCCCACCGGTTCCACCACGTCAACGCGCAGGGCCGGCACCTCGATCCGCGACCCGTCCCGCAGCAGTGCGATCGCGGAAATGTCCGCGTTCTTCACGACGATGGCTTCCGGGGCCGGAAGCAGGGCCCGCAGTGCGCCTTCGTCGTTGGTGCCCAGGGCCACAAGGGCTTCATCGGCGCCCACCAGCACGACGTCGGCCAGGTTGGCAAGGTGCGCCAGCACGGTTTTGTCCTGGCCCGCCCACAGCGATTCCCGCCAGTTGACGTCAAAGGAAATGCGGCGTCCGTTGCGGGGGGAGGAAAGAACCGCCTCAAGCAGGCCCCGGCACTCCGGGGACAGCGCCGCGGTGATGCCGCTGAGGTGGATGAGTCCCGCCTGCTCCAGCAGTTGTGCCACCACCGGGCCGGCGAGCAGCCCCGGGCCCATGGCGGAAGCGGCCGAGCCGCGGCGATAGTACAGGACGGATCCTTCGGCCGGAACCTTGACGTAAAGTCCCGTGGGGCGTCCGGCGTCGACCTCCACACCGGAAACGCCGACATGGTGGGCGCGCAGCTCGTCCAGGATGCGGGTGCCGAAGCCGTCGCGGCCCACCCGGCCCACCCAGTGGGCGTCAACGCCCATGGCGGCCAGGCCCATGGCGACGTTCGACTCGGCGCCGCCCACACCGTAAAGCAGGTCGGCGGCCTCGGACAGCGGCACGTTGCCCGGGGGCGAGAGCACGGCCATGGTCTCTCCGATGCATACAACTGGCTGCATAGTGCTGGTGCTCTTTCGCTCGCGGGACCCGGCGGCTGCCTTGACGGGTGAATCCTGACCATGTTAGACATGAGCGGACAATCCTTGCAACCAGCGTTGCAAAATACGCAACAGCCGGTCACCGTGGCCGTCCCCGAAAGGAACCTGGCGCCCGCCATGAACAATGCAGAACTGGTTTCCCGGCTTGAGGCCGACCGCACCCTGGCCGTGGTCCGTGCCCCGGGAATCGCCGACGCCGCCGAACTGTGCCGCGCCCTCGTGGCCGGCGGGATCACCGGCGTCGAGCTGACCTACACCACGCCGGGGCTGCTGGAACATGTGGCCAAGGCCGCCGGCACGGCAGCGGACCACGGTGCCGTGGTGGGTGTGGGGACGGTCATGACCGCCGACCAGGCCCGGGCCGCCATCGACGCCGGGGCAGCGTTCCTGGTGACCCCCGGGATCCGCCCGGAGGTGGCGTCGGTGGCCGCCGCGGCCGGGGTGCCGTTTGCACTCGGCGCCATGACCCCCACGGAGGTGGCCATGGCCCTGGACCTGGGCTCCGCCGTCGTGAAGATCTTTCCGGCCCGCACGCTCGGTGCCGCGTACCTCAAGGACCTGCAAGGCCCCTATCCGGGCGTGAAGCTGCTGCCGTCCGGCGGCATCAGCGCCGGCAATGCCGGGGAGTTCCTGGCCGCCGGCGCGCTGGCCGTGTGCTGCGGCACCGCCGTGGTTCCGCCCGACGTCGTGGCTGCCGGGGACTGGACGGACATCACGGCGCGTGCCTCCGCCTTCACGGGCGCCCTGCGCTAGCGCGCCGCGCCGAGGTGCACGACGCCGGGCCCCGGCCTAGGCTGGAGCCATGACTGCCGCTGCCGTGACCCTGTGCTTCCTGCTCCGTGACGGCGCCGCCGGCGGGGAGGTCCTGCTCGGACTCAAAAAGACCGGCTTTGGCTCCGGCAAGGTGGTGGGGATCGGCGGGCATGTGGAACCGGGGGAGACCACGGCCCGGGCCGTCTGCCGGGAGGTGGAGGAGGAATCCGGGATCACGGTGCTGGAGTCGGACCTCATCCCCGCCGGCACGGTGGACTTCGTGTTTCCGGCCAGGCCCGAATGGGACATGGCCGCCACCATCTACCTGTGCCGGAGATTTGCCGGCGAGGCGCAGGAAAGCGAGGAGATTGCCCCGCGCTGGTATCCGGTGGACCAGCTGCCGGGGGAGCGGATGTGGGAGGATGCCATCCACTGGCTCCCGGCGTTCCTCTCGGGGGAGCGCGCCCACTGGCAGATCACGATGGACCCGGACAACGAAACCGTGGCCGCCAGCACCCGCACCCTCCTGCCCTGAGGCGGGCCGGCGCCGGGTCAGGGCTTGGCGACCGTCAGCAGGAACGTGGAGTCTTCCAGGGCCTTTACGGAGTGGCGGGCGCGGGGGACCACCAGGTGGTCCCCCGCGGAGCCTTCCCAGGAGACATCCCCGGTGGCCAGCACCAGCCTGCCGCCGAGCACCTGGACGGTGGCTTCGCCCGGGTTGTCGTGTTCGTCCAGCATGGAGCCGGCCGTCAGGGCCACCACGGTCTGGCGCAGGACCCGTTCATGCCCGCCATAGACGGTCCGGGCGCTGCGCCCGCTGGTGCTGGACCTGGCCTGTCCCAGCAGTTCCCTGGCCAGTGCGGTCAGCGACGATTTTTCCACGATGGTCCTCCTGGTGTAGTGACGCTCCACACTTTACCGCCCAGGCCGCTGCGCGCGGCTCAGGCCAGGTGCCGCTCGTCCACGCCGTTGTAGGCGCTCAGCGGGCGGATCAGGGCGTTGGCGGCGCGCTGTTCCATGATGTGCGCCGTCCAGCCGGTGATCCGGGAGGCGATGAAGATGGGCGTGAACATGTCGGTGTCAAAGCCCATCAGGTGGTAGGTAGGCCCGGCCGGGTAGTCCAGGTTCGGCTTGATTGCCTTGGCCTCCTCCATGGCCTGCTGCAGCCCGTCGTAGAGGCCCAGCATTTCCGGCCGGTCAAAGTGGGCGATCATCGCATCCAGTGCCGCCTTCATGGTGGGAACGCGCGAATCGCCGTGCTTGTACACGCGGTGCCCGAAGCCCATGACCTTCTTTTTCTGTGCCAGGGCGTCCTCCATCCAGGCCTTGGCGCGGGCGGCGGCCTCTTCGCGGGACTCGTCCTTGCGTATGCCGATCTCGTCAAAGGTGTGCATGACGGCCTCGTTGGCGCCGCCGTGCAGCGGGCCCTTCAACGCGCCGATGGCGCCCGTCACGGCAGAGTGCAGGTCGGACAGGGTGGAGGTGATGACCCGGGCGGTGAACGTGGAGGCGTTGAAGGAATGCTCGGCGTACAGGATCATGGAGACGCGGAAGGCGTCGACCACCTCGGGGGCGGCTTCCGCGCCGAAGGCCATCCACAGGAAGTTGTGGGCGTAGTCCAGGTCCTCGCGCGGCTCCACGACACCCAGGCCGCGACGGCGGCGCTGGTCGTAGGCGACGACGGCCGGGAACTGCGCAAACAGCGACTTGGCCTTCTCCAGCTCAGCCGCCGGCGAGGAATCCTCGGCCAGCGCGTGGTTGGCTCCGAGGACGGACACGGCCGTGCGGCCCACGTCCATCGGGTGGCAGTCCAACGGCAGCAGGTCGATGGAGGCCCGCACGTTGGCGTCCAGCGAACGGTTGGCCCGTTCAAAGGCCTCGAAGACCGTCAGCTCCTCCTCGGTGGGCAGCTCGCCGGTCCACAGCAGCAGGGCCACTTCCTCAAAGGACTTGCCGGCAGCCAGCTCCTGCACCGGGTAGCCGCGGTAGAGCAGGGAGTTCGACTCCGGGTTCACCTTGGAGATGGCCGTGTAGTCGGCCACGACGCCGGCCAGGCCCTTGCGTACGTCTTCGTCGCTCACAGTGGATGCTCCTTCTTCAGAGATTGGCGTTGTTGGTGGTGATGTCCAGGCCCGGGACCTGGAAGTTGAAAATGCCCGTATCAAATTGGTTATACGCCTCGTAGTCAACCAGTTCATAGAGCCGGGCGCGAGTCAGCATGTCCGGGACCGCAGCCTCCTGCGTGCCGTCGGCGGCCAGGGCGTCCAGCACCCGTTCTGCGGCGCCCATGGCGCTGCGCAGCAGCGTCACCGGGTAGATGATCATGGCCACCCCCGCCCCGGCCAGCGCGTCGCGGGTGAACAGCTCGCTCTTGCCAAATTCCGTCATGTTCGCCAGCACGGGCACGTTGACGGCCTTGCACACGGCCTCAAACTCGGACACGTCCTTCATGGCTTCCGGGAAGATGGCGTCGGCACCGGCGTCCACGAGGGCCTTGGCCCGGTCGATGGCCGCGTCCAGGCCTTCGACGGCGCGCAGGTCCGTGCGGGCCATGATGAGGAAGTTCGGGTCCCGGCGGGCATCTGCCGCGGCCGCAATGCGCTTGACGGCCGTGTCCAGGTCCACCATGTTCTTCCCGTCCAGGTGGCCGCAACGCTTCGGGTTGAACTGGTCCTCGATGTGGCAGCCGGCCAGGCCGGCGTTTTCCAGCTCCTGGATGGTGCGGGCCACGTTCATCGGCTCGCCAAAGCCGGTGTCCGCGTCGATCAGGCAGGGCAGCTCCGTCATGCGGGCGATCTGCCCGCCGCGGGCCGCCACCTCCGTCAGGGTGGTCATGCCGATGTCGGGCAGGCCCAGGTCGTTGGCGAGGACCGCGCCGGAGATGTAGACGCCGTCGAACTTCTTTTCCTCGATCAGGCGGGCCGAGAGCGGGTTGAACGCGCCGGGGAACTGGCGTGCCGCCCCCGGGACCAGCATGTCCCGCAGGTCCCGGCGCTTCTCTTCGGCGGTCTTCTTTGAATACAGCATTTAAAACAGCCCCTTCGGTGCGGCGGCGGGATCGACGACGCCTGGCGCCGCCGTGATGTTCAGCTGGCCCAGTTCCCCGGCGGCCAGGTTGGGAAGGTTTTCGGCAGCGGCGATGAAGCGGTCGATCTCGGCCTCCTCGACCAGGCCGGCGGCCAGGGTGCGGAACTTGTTGATGTACTGTTCGCGGGCAAACGGGCGGGCGCCCAGCGGGTGGGCGTCGGCCACGGCGATGGAGTCGGTGATGACGGTGCCGTCGTTGAGCGTGATCTCCACGGAGCCGCCAAAGGCCTTCTCCGCGATGTCCAGTGAGTGGTAGCGGCGCGTCCACTCGGCGTCCTCCTCCGTGGTGACCTTGTGCCACAGCGCCACGGTGTCGGGTCGGCCGGCCCGCTCGGGGGAGTAGGAGTCCACATGGTGCCACGTGCCGTCCTGCAGGGCCACCGTGAAGATGTACGGGATGGAGTGGTCCAGGGTTTCGCGCGAGGCGGTGGGGTCGTACTTCTGGGGGTCGTTGGCGCCGGAACCGATCACATAGTGGGTGTGGTGGCTGGTCTTGATCAGCACGGACTTGACGTTGGCCGGGTCGGTGGCCTCGGGGTGCCCGCCGTGCAGCTTGCGGGCCAGGTCGATCCACGCCTGCGCCTGGTACTCGGCGGAGTGTTCCTTCGTGTAGGTGTCCAGGATGGCACGCTTCGCCTCGCCGTCGGCGGGCAGCGGCACGGTGTATTGCGCGTCCGGGCCGTCCAGCAGCCAGGCGATGACGCCGTCCTCGCCCTCGTAGATCGGCACGGGGGAGGTCTGCCCGCGCATGGCGCGGTCGGCAGCCTCAACGGCCATCTTGCCGGCGAAGGCCGGCGCGTGCGCCTTCCAGGTGGAGATTTCGCCCTTGCGTGACTGGCGGGTGGCGGTGGTGGTGTGCAGCCCCTGGCCCACGGCCTGGAAGATGGTCTCCACCTCAAGGCCCAGCAGGGTGCCGATGCCGGCGGCGGCGGACGGGCCCAGGTGCGCCACATGGTCGATCTTGTGCTTGTGCAGGCAGATCGCCTTGACCAGGTCCACCTGGATCTCGTAGCCGGTTGCGATGGCGCGGATGAGGTCGGCACCGGAGGCGCCGGTGTGCTGGGCCACGGCGAGGATCGGCGGGATGTTGTCGCCCGGGTGGGAGTACTCGGCAGCCAGGAAGGTGTCGTGGTAGTCCAGTTCGCGCACGGCCACGCCGTTGGCCCACGCCGCCCATTCCGGGGAGACCTTCTCCGTGATGCCGAAGACGTTGGCGCCCGAGCCGCCGGTCGACGGCGCGTGGGTGAGTGCCTGGGCGCGGGCGGCGACGATGGGCCCGCGGTTCAGGGAAGCGATGGCGACGGAGGCGTTGTCAATGATGCGGTTGATGATCATGTCCGCCACTTCGGGAGTGACGGCCACGGGATCGGCGGCGACCTTGGCGATCTTGTACGCGAGCTGGTCCTCGCGGGGCAGGTTTTCTTCGCTCTTGTAAACGCGGACGGTGTGCTGGGTAACCATGGGATTCCTTTTCAAAGAGGGGTGGCTGAACGGGCAGGTAACGGGGTCAGGGGGTTGCGCCGCCCTCCAACAGGTGGCGGAGGCTGTTGTCGAGGTGGACCGTCGTGGCCGCACTGGCCACGGTGGCGTTGCCGTTGGCGATCGCCAGGGCGATGTCGGCATGTTCCCTGGCGGCGTCGCGCAGGCGTGCGGGGTTGTCCTTGGACAGCCTGCGCACACGCACCAGGTGCACGCGCAGGCTTTTCAGGGCCTGCGCCAGGTAGTGGTTTCCGGCAGCCGTGTCGATGGCGGCGTCGAGGTCGCCGGCCAGCCGGTAGTAGTCATGGCGCGTCGGGTCCGCCTCGGTGATGAGCCGGCCGGCGTCGCCGAGCAAGCGGTGCAGCTCCAGGAACACCTCGGGGTCCCGGTTCCGGGCTGCCAGTTCAGCGGCCCGGCACTCCAGGGCGGAGCGCAGTTCAAACAGTTCCTCCACACGGTCCAGCGAGATGCCGCTGACCACCGTGCCGCGGCCGCTTTGCGGCTCGGCCAGGCCCTCGGCGGTCAGCCGTGCCAGGGCCTCCCGGACCGGGGTGCGGGAGACGCCCAGGCGTTCGGACAGCTCCACCTCGGCCAGCACTGTGCCGGGCGGCAGCTTCCAGCTCACAATGTCGCTGCGCAAGGTGGCATATGCCTTCTCGCCTGCCCGCATGAGCTGCTCCGTCCCACCGTTGTCCAGGATCCGCCGGCTGCCTGCCGTCGCTTTCATCAGTGTATACATAGCGGCATGGATTGGGTAGTGATTGCCGGAATATTCTAAAAAATTCCTCAACTGTGTATACAAAAACCCTTGCGTCCGTCCGTCCGCACCCGTTAGCATGACAAGCATCACATCAGTCTGGATGGAGGACCCCCATGTCCCGGAATGGCCGTAAATACACCGAGGCATACCGCCGCAGCCTCGCGGACCCGGAAGGGTTTTGGCTGGACGCCGCGCAGGCCGTGGACTGGTCGGTGCCGCCGGCGCAGGCCTACAGCGGCTCCGATGCCCCGATCAGCCGCTGGTTCCCGGACGGCGAGCTGAACACCTGCTACAACGCACTGGACCGCCACGTGGACGCAGGACGCGGGGACCAGCCGGCGCTCATCCACGATTCCGCCATGCAGGGGAAAACCACCAGCTACACGTACAGCGAACTGACGGCCGCCGTGGCGGCGTTCGCCGGCGTGCTCCGCAGCCAGGGCGTGGGCAAGGGGGACCGGGTGGTCATCTACCTGCCCATGATCCCCGAGGCCGCGATCGCCATGCTGGCCACCGCCCGCCTCGGCGCCGTGCACTCGGTGGTGTTTGGCGGCTTTGCAGCCAATGAGCTGGCCGTGCGCATCAAGGACGCCGCACCGAAGGTGGTGGTGACCACCTCGGGCGGGCTGGAACCGAACCGCCATGTTGAATACCTGCCCACCGTCCACGAGGCCCTGGCCACGGCCGGCGCACCGGAGCTGCCGGTCATCGTCAAGCACCGCGACGGCTTTGCCACGGACCCGGCCGCCCTGGCCTGGAACCACGTGGACTGGGACGCGGCGCTCGCCGGGGCCCAACCGGCGGAACCGGTGGCGGTCAAGTCCACGGACCCGCTGTACGTGTTGTACACCTCCGGGACCACGGGGACGCCCAAGGGGGTGGTCCGGGACAACGGGGGGCACGCCGTCGCACTGTTGTGGACCATGGCGAACCTCTACGACATCCACGCCGGCGAGGTGTGGTGGACGGCCTCGGACGTCGGCTGGGTGGTCGGCCACTCCTATATCGTGTACGGGCCGCTGCTCGCCGGCGCCACGACCCTCATGTACGAGGGCAAGCCCGTGGGCACCCCCGACGCCGGGGCGTTTTGGCGCGTCATCGACCAGCACAAGGTGAAGGCGCTGTTCACCGCGCCCACCGCGCTGCGCGCCATCCGCAAGATGGACCCGGAGGCGGAACTGCTGAAGAACTACGACCTCGGCAGCCTCCAAACGCTGTTCACCGCCGGGGAACGCCTGGACACCGACACCTTCCACTGGGCGTCGAAGGTGCTCGCGGTGCCCGTGGTGGACCACTGGTGGCAAACCGAAACCGGCTGGGGCATTGTGGGCAACCCGCGCGGACTCGAGCCGCTGCCCATCAAGGCGGGATCGCCCACGCTGCCGATGCCCGGCTACGACCTGCGCATCGTGGACGGCATGGGGGAGCCCGTGGCCGCGGGGGAGGAAGGGAACATTGTGCTGTCGCTGCCCCTGCCGCCGGGCACCCTCACCACCCTGTGGGGCGACGACCAGCGCTACGTTGACTCCTACCTCAGCGCCTTTGCCGGCTGCTACGCCACAGGCGACTCCGGCTACGTCGACGAAGACGGCTACGTGTTTGTCATGGGCCGCACCGACGACGTCATCAACGTCGCCGGCCACCGGCTCTCCACCGGCGCCATCGAACAGGTGGTGGGCAAGCACCCGGCCGTGGCCGAATGTGCCGTGATCGGCGTGGCGGACACACTCAAGGGCCAGAAGGCCGTGGGGTATGTGGTGCTCAAGAGCGGGGTGGCGATCGAAGCGGACGTGCTGCAGAAGGAACTCGTGGCCCTGGTCCGCAAGGAGATCGGGCCGGTGGCCGACTTCAAGAACGCCACCATCGTCGATGCACTGCCCAAGACCCGCTCCGGGAAGATCCTGCGCAAGACCATGCGCCAGATCGCCGACGGCGACGACTACACGGTGCCGTCCACCATTGAGGACAGGTCGGTGATCGAAAACCTCGTGCCGATCCTGCGTGGCGCGGACCATCCCGTCCATTGAGACGGGCCCCGTGTGGCAAGTTTGACGTAGCCCGGTGCGGGAGTAGGGTGCAATCAAGGGCGCCCCGGCCGGTGGGATCGGCGGGCGCCATAGCAATGCCCGCCGCGCGCGACGGGCCCGGCGAAGGGGACCTTCCATGGCGTACGACGCAAGCCGTTTCAAGGACTACTTTGAGCACGAGTTCACCTACGACGCCGGCTTCCGCCGCAACGTGGGCCGCTTCGGCAGGCAGGTGGCCATCGTGGACCCCGCCGCCGGCCGTGAGTGGACGTACGCCGAGCTGGACGCCGCCGTTGACAAGGTGTCCGCCGTGCTGTTGGAACTCGGCGTCAAGGCGGGGGACCGCGTGGCCTACCAGCTCTACAACGGTGTCGAGTTCGCCTTCCTTTACCTGGCCACCCAACGCATCGGGGCCGTCGGCGTCCCCATGAATTTCCGCCTGGCAGCAGGGGAAACCGCCATCATCCTGGCCGACAGCACGCCGGCCGTGTTCATCTTCGACGACGCCGTGGCAGTGGATGCGCTCGCGGCCGTCAAGACGTCCGGCTCCGCCGCCGCCCTGCTCACCGTCGCGGGCGGGGGGAACGGGGCCGGTGCCGCCTCCGGGGTGCGCACCCTGGCCGAGGCAATGGCCGCGGCGCCGGACGGGCCGCAGCGGCGCACGGGGCAGCCCTCGAGCTATGGGGAGACCACCCGGCTGTACACCTCAGGGACCACCGGACGGCCCAAGGGCGTGTCGCTGCCCTCCATTGTTGAGGTGATGAGCGCCCATGACGTCATCATGCACTTCCCGCTCACCCCGCACGACAGGACGCTGAACATGACGCCCTGGTTCCACCGCGGCGGCCTGTATTCCGGGGGGCCGAACCCGCTGTTCTACGTGGGCGGCTCCGTGGTCCCGATGCGCACCTTTGACCCCGCGGCCGCCCTCGACTGGGTGGAGAAGTACGGGATCACCTTCCTGGTCGGCGCCCCCGTCACGGCGGGCATGCTGGCCGATGAGCAGGAGCGCAGGCCGCGTGACCTGTCCGGGCTGCGTGGCATCGTGACGATGGGCGCCCCGCTGGAACGGGCGGCCGTGCTGAGGTACCAGGAACTGCTCACTCCCCGCATCTTCAACGGCTACGGCACCACCGAGGCCTTTTGGAACACCTTCCTGCGCCCCGAGGACCTGCCGGAGCATGCCGGCACGGCCGGGCGGGCATGCACCGACGACGACGTCGCCATCGTCAAGGTCTTCCCCGACCGGCGCGCGGAACCGGAGGAACTGGCCGCCCGGGACAACACCGAGCAGGGCGAGATCATCATGCGCACGCCCAAGTCCGGGTTCAGCTACGCCAACCTGCCCCAGGTCAACGAGGAAAAGTTCGTGCACAACTGGCTGTATTCCGGCGACCTGGGCACCTGGGACGAGGACGGGTTCATCACGATTGTGGGGCGCAAGGACGACATGATCATCTCCGGCGGCGAAAACATCCATCCCGTCCAGGTCGAGGAAGTCCTCAACTCCCACCCGGGCGTGCACGACAGCGTCGTGGTGGGCCTGCCGGACGGGCGCTGGGGCCAGCGGGTGGTGGCCTATGTGATCCCCCAGGACGCCGGCCTCACCGCCGACGAACTCGAACGCCACTGCCTGGCCAGCCCGGAGCTCTCCAACTTCAAGCGCCCCCGCGCCTACGCGTTCGTCACGGAAGTGCCACAGACCGCGACGGGCAAAAAGATCCACTACCAATTGGCACGGCAGGCCGAGGCCGACGCCGCGGCGGGGCTGTTCCAGAAGCCCGCCAAAGCCGCCGGGCAGGGTGCGGGAAGCGGTGAAGGCCAGTGACGGAGGCAAGCGGGCGCGTCGTCATCACCGGCATCGGCGCCATCACCCCGCTCGGCAACACGGCGCCGCTGACCTGGGAAGCACTGCTGGCCGGCAAGAGCGGCGTGGACACCATCACCGCGTTCGACGCCAATGGGTTCAGCACCACCATCGCCGCGGAGGTCAAGGGCTTCGACCCGGCCGGCCTGCTGCCGGTCAAGCGGCTCAACCGGTCCTCGCGCTGCACGCAGCTGGCCATCGCCGCAGCCCGCGAGGCGATGTCCGATGCCGGGCTGGGGACCACGCTGGAAGGCGTCGAGGCCGCCGTCGTCATCAACAGCGCCGTGTCCGGCTTCCCGGAGATCGAGGAGGCCGTGCACGTGCTGGACGGTCGCGGGGCCCGGTACGTCAGCCCCAGCTTTGTGGCCTCTTCGCTGACCAACATGGCCGCCTGCGAGGTGGCGATCGACCTGGGCGTGCACGGCTGGGTCAACGCCAGTGCCCTGGCCTGCGCCAGCGGCACCCACGCGCTGCTGGAGGCCCGGCGGCTGCTGCTGGACGGCGACGCGGACGTGGTGGTGGCCGGCGGCGCCGATGCCGCAATCACGCCCGTCATGTTTGGCGGGCTCACCGCCATGCGCGGGCTCTCCACCAGCAACGACAACCCGCAGGAGGCCTCCCGCCCGTTCGACGCCGGCCGCAACGGCTTTGTGTTTGGCGAAGGCGCCGTCGTGTTCACGCTGGAACGGCTCTCCGACGCCCGGGCACGCGGTGCCCGCGCCTACGCCGAGGTCTCCGGCGGCGCCATGACGGCCGACGCCTTCCACATCGTTGCCCCCGAACCGGCAGGCACCTATGCGGCCAAGGCCATTGCGAAGGCGCTGGCGAAGGCGCGGCTGGACCCGTCCGACGTCGAACTCGTCTGCGCCCACGGCACCTCGACGAAGGCCAACGACAAAACCGAAACCGCCGCCATCCACCAGGCCTTTGGCAGCCATGCCGCGGCACTCGCCGTCACGGCGCCCAAGTCCATGACCGGCCACCTCATCGGGGCCGCCGGTGCCCTGGGCGCGCTGGTGTGCGTGCGGGCCATCGCCGGGTCGGTCGTGCCGCCCACCATCAACTACACCGACCCGGACCCGGAATGCGACCTGGACTATGTGCCCAACGAGGCACGCGGCATGGCCGTGCGGCACGCCGTGACCAACGCATTCGGCTTCGGCGGGCAAAACTGCGTGGTGGCCTTCTCCGCCGTGTGACCGGCAGCGTTCAGGTGCCCCGTGCTGCCTGCCCGGACCAACCGGCTGCGTTCCGGGCAAAGAGCCGGTCCGCCAGGCGCCGGGCCATTCCGGCAGGGGGCACCGCGGGCTCGAACAGGATCCGGTAAATGATCGGGGCGAGCAGCAGGTCCACGATGTCCTCGATGTCGGGCACGGTCTCGCCACGGCGCCGGCCGCGCTGGAGCATCATCTCGATCCGTTCGCGTGCATACTCTCCGCCGCGCCATGCACTGGTGCATTCGGGGCCGCCGGAAACCATGTCGCGCAGGAAGGCCCGTCCCGTGGGCGTGGCCGACTCCTCAATGTACTGCTCCGCCCAGGCAGTGAGGTCGCCGTGGACGGAACCGGTGTCCGGGGGGCCCTCCGGCCGCAGCCGCGCCACGGCGACATCGGCGAGCAGCTGGTTCAGGTCCCCCCACCGCCGGTAGACGGTCGAGGGTGCCACGCCTGCCAATGCCGCCACCCTGGGCACGCTGATGTCTTGACGGTCCGTTCGGGACTGGAGGGACCTGACGGCATCGTGCACGGCCTGCTGGACACGGGCCGCACGGCCATTCGGGCGGGGATCGGAAGTGGGCACGGCTTTATCATAACGCAATTTATTTGCGATTTTCCGGCACCGGGTCTAGCCTGTGTTTCGCAAAGATTTCGCGTTTTTCCTCCCCGTAAGGTTCACATGACTCCCGTCCCCGCGGCATTGCGCCGCTCCGTCCTTTCGCACCGCGCCGCATTCTGGGTGCAGGCTTCAGTGCTGGTGGTGCTGATGGCCGCATCCAGCGCACCGAGCCCCCTGTACCCGGTTTACCAGGCGCAGTGGGGGTTTCCGCCGGTGGTGCTGACAGTCATTTTTGCCGCGTATGTGCTGGCCTTGCTCGGCGCGCTGCTCACCGTGGGTGCACTGTCGGACCATCTGGGACGTCGACCGGTCCTGCTCGCGGCCCTGTGCCTGGAGATCATTTCGATGCTGGTGTTCATGCTTGCCGGCAGCCAGGTGGACCTGATTGCGGCCCGGCTGTTGCAGGGCCTGGCCACCGGCACGGCGATGGGTGCCCTCGGCGCCTACCTCATTGAACTCGAAACGGCCGTCCGCCCGGGTCTGGGAACGGTGCTGAACGGTGCGGGCCCCACGCTCGGCCTGGCCGTCGGCGCCGTGGCCGCCAGCCTGGTTGTCGCCTCGGCCCCCGGGTCGGTGCACCTGATCTTCGTGGTCCTGCTGGCACTGCTCGTGCTGCAGCTGGCCGGGACGGCGCTCGGCCCGGAAACCGTCACCCGCATCCCCGGGGCCCTCGCCTCACTCCGGCCCCGCGTCCACTTCCCCCGGGCCACGCGGCGCACGGCACTCTGGGTGCTGCCCGGCGCGGTGGCCACCTGGGCCCTGGGCGGGCTCATCCTTGCCCTCGGTCCGAGCCTGGTCCGGTCGATGGCCGGACCGGATGCCGTGGTGCTCACCGGCCTCATCATCGCGGCGCTGACCGGAACCGGCTGCCTCGCCAGCCTGCTGCTGGGTAATGCCCGCTCCCATCAAGTGCTCGCCCTCGGCATGGCTGCCCTGTTCGTTGGCCTGGCCGCCAGCATACCGGCGCTCATCCTGCATTCGACCGGGGCGTACTTCGCCGCCATCGTGGTCGCCGGTGCCGGCTTTGGCGCCGGCTTTCTCGGCGTGCTGCGCATCCTCATGCCCTTGGTTGCCGCGCATGAGCGGGCCGGGCTGCTGTCGGCCATCTATGTGGCCAGCTACCTGGCCAACAGCGTGCCCGCCGTCGCAGCCGGAGCCGTGGCCGGCAGGGCCGGCCTGACGCCGACCGCGGTCGGCTACACCGGCGCCGTCATGGCCCTGGCCCTGTTCGTGCTCCTCTGCCTGCTTGTGCGATCGCGAACGTCTGCACGCCGCATCCAGGATCGCGGCGTGGTGGGCGCCGGCACGGCTGCGGCCCGGAGCCGTTAGCCCAAAGCGCGGGGGTGGAGCCAGCGGTATTCAAGTTCCGGCCTGCCGGGGGAGCCGTGGCGCGGCGCCTTTGCGGCGGAGCCGGTCTCCACGAGGTGGTCAAGGTAGCGCCGTGCCGTGACGCGGGACATCGCCAGTCCCGCGGCCGCCTCCGTGGCGGACGCCGCCACATCCTGCTCCCGCAGCCAGTCGGCCACGGCCCGGAGCGTCTCCGGCAGCATCCCCTTGGGCAGCAGCAGCTTCCCGCTGGGCCGCAAGGCGGACAGCGCACTGTCGATGGCATCCTGGCTGGTGTGCGAGCGGTCCGCCAGCGCGTAATGGTAGCCCCGGTAGCTTTCCAGCTTTTCCCGGAACGCGGCGAAGGTGAACGGCTTGATCAGGTACGCCGTGATGCCCAGCGCGATGGCGGAGCGTACCACCTGGATTTCCTGCACGGCCGTAATGGCCACCACGTCGGGCACCAGGCCCAGCCCGTGGATGCGCCGCAGCAGGTCCAGGCCGTGCCCGTCGGTCAGGTTCATGTCCAGCAGCACCAGCTGGATGGCGGGCGTGGCCGGGTCGTTGAGCACGGCCAGCGCCGCGCCCATCCCGCCGGCCGTCGCGGCCACCTCGAAACCGTCCAGGCGCCGCACATAGTCGGCGTGCGCTGCCAGGGCAATGGGCTCGTCGTCCACCACCAGCACCCGGATGGGCTGGGGTCCGCTCATGTGTTTTCCTCTGTTCCTGTGGTGGGTGCCGCAGGGGCGGCTGCGAGGGGCACGACGACCGTCATGACCGCGCCGGCGTCGTTTTCGGCCGTGATGGTGCCTCCCAGTGCGGCGGTGGCGCGGCGGATCAGGGCAATCCCGTAGCCGCGCCCTCCCGGTGCCACCGATGCCTTGCCGGTGGTGCCGATCCGGCCCAGGACATCCAGGTCGGTGGTGGGCAGCCCCGGGCCGTTGTCCGCGACGGTGATGGTGAGCGTGCCGTCGGCCACCAGCAGGTCGGCCCACACCATGGGGTTGGGCGAATGCCCGGCCGCTGCGTCGATGGCATTGTCCACCAGGTTGCCCAGCAGGGTCACCAGTTCCCTGGCGTCCAGCAGGCCCGTCGGCAGGGTGCCGGAGCCGCTTAGTTCCAGTCCCACCCCGCGCTCATCCGCCTGCGCGCCTTTTCCCACGAGCAGTGCCGCCAGGAACGGCTCGTCGAGGGTGCCCACAAACTCCCCGCCCAGCCGGACCGTGTCGGCAAGGTCGGCGGTGGCAAAGTCGAGGGCTTCGCGGGCGCGGTCCAGCTCGATCAGGGACGTGATGGCATGGAGCCGGTTGGCGTGTTCGTGGGTTTGGGAGCGCAGGGCCTCCACCAGTGTCTGGGTGCTGCTCAGGCTTCCGGCCAGGGTGGTCAGTTCGGTGTGGTCCCGGAGGGTGGCCACCGTGCCGGCGCTGGCCCCGGCTGCGCTGCTGCCCGGGGCCAGGGCGGGGCGCTGGCTCACCACCAGCAGGCGGTTGCCGGCGAGGTGGACCTCGTCGGTGGCGGTGCGGCCGCTGCGCAACAGCTCCCGGAGGGACTCCGGGAGGGCCAGCGAGTCCAGCGCAGGGGCGCCCGCCGCCGCATTGGCCGAAAGGCTCCGCGCGGGCCGGCCGGACGGGGCGTCCATGCCCAGGAGCAGTGCCGCGTGGTCGTTGTAGAGGACAATTTCCCCGCGCGTGTCCACCAGGACCAGTCCCTCGCGCACGGAGTGGAGCACTGATTCATAGTAGGCAAACAACTGTGCCAGCTCCTCCGGGCCCCAGCCCAGCGTCACGCGCTTGAGATACCTGCCCAGCAGCCACGCCGCCAGCGAGCCGGCCAGCAGCATCGCCGCAGCCAGCCCCAGCACCGAAGGAAGCTTGGCCGCGACGAGGACCTGGACGTTGCTGACGGTCACCCCTGCAGCCACCATGCCCCGCACCGTGCCGGCGGCATCCTTGATGGGAACAATCACGCGCACGGAGGGGCCAAGGGTTCCCGCCGTCGTCTCAAAATACGTATGGCCTGCCTGTGCCTGGGCGATGGAGCCCACATAGGGCTTGCCGATCTCGGCCGGGTTGGGGTGGGTCCAGCGGATGCCGTCCGGGTCCATGATGGTAATAAAGTCAACGTTTGCGTCGTGCATCACGGACAAGGCGTAGGGCTGCAGGACGGCCGTCGGATGGGGCATTTTCGCGGCCTGCAGGACCAGGGGCGAATCGGCCAGCGCCGTCGCCACGGACAGCATGCGCTGGCGGGTCTGGTCGTAGGTGCGGGAGCCGGCGTCGACCACCATGACGGTGGCCACGCCCGCGGTCACCACCAGCACAAAGAGCAGGTTGGCGGTGAACAGCCGCCGGGCCAGGCTCCAGCCACGCCAAAACCGCAAAAACATCCGGATGACCCTTTCATGCGACCAATATGAACGCAACCGTGAGATAAGTCACGCCTGCGGGCACTCTTATGTGAGACGGATCGCACGCCGCACCTTTTCAATATTAACCACCGAAGACCACAAGGAATGACAATGAGCTCTCAACGAGGGGGGACAGCCGCCATGGCCAAGCCCGCACGTCGCAAAATGGACAAGACCCACTGGCTTTACGTTGCCGTGATCGCAGCGGTGGTGCTGGGTGCCGCGATAGGGCTGATGGCCCCCGAGGTCGGCAAGTCGCTCAAGCCGCTCGGCACCATGTTCATCGCCCTGATCAAGATGATCATCGCCCCCATCATCTTCTGCACCATCGTGCTGGGCGTGGGATCCATCGCCAAGGCCGCAACGGTCGGCAAGGTGGGCGGCCTGGCGCTGGTCTACTTCATGGTGATGTCCACCGTGGCGCTCGCGATCGGCCTGGTGGTGGGCAACATCGTCCACCCCGGCGCCGGCCTGCACCTGCAGCCCTACAAGTCGGCTGCCGCTTCCGGTGACAGCGAAACCGTGAAATTCCTGCTGGACATGATCCCCGGCGACATCCCCGTGCTCCCCACCCTGGTGCTGGCCCTGCTGGTCGGTTTCGCGCTCCAGTCCATGGGCAAGGCCGGCGAGCCTGTGCTCAACGCCGTGAAGAACATCCAAAAAGTGGTCTTCAAGCTGATGATGATGATCATGTGGGTCGCCCCTGTAGGCGCCTTCGGTGCCATCGCCGCCGTCGTCGGTGCCACCGGCTGGGCCGCCATCGGTTCCATGGCCATCCTCATGGGCGCGTTCTACCTGACCTGCGCCCTGTTCATCGTGGTCATCCTCGGCTCCATCCTGCGTGTGGTCACGGGCCTGAACATCTTCGCCCTGATGCGCTACCTGGCCCGCGAATACCTGCTGATCTTCGCCACCTCCTCCTCAGAATCCGCCCTGCCGCGCCTCATTGCCAAGATGGAACACGTGGGCGTCTCCAAGCCCGTGGTGGGCATCACCGTCCCCACCGGCTACTCCTTCAACCTTGACGGCACCGCCATCTACCTGACCATGAGCTCCATCTTCATCTCCACCGCCATGGGCATGCCGATGAACCTTGGCGAGCAGATCGGCCTGCTGGTCTTCATGGTGATCGCCTCCAAGGGCGCCGCCGGTGTCACCGGCGCCGGCCTGGCCACCCTCGCCGCCGGGCTTCAGGCCCACAAGCCGATCCTGCTCGACGGCATGGGCGTGATCGTGGGCATCGACAAGTTCATGTCCGAGTGCCGCGCGCTGACCAACTTCACCGGCAATGCCGTGGCCGCGCTGCTGGTGGGCAAGTGGACCCGCGAGCTGGACATCGACCAGGCCCGGGCAGTGCTGTCAGGCCGCCGCCCCTTCGACGAGCTGTCCCTCGAAGCCGACGGCCACGCAGTGGAAGCCGACGCCCCCCTCGAGGACGAGCGGGTACCCGCCGGAGTGTAGCTTCTGCACAAGAGCGGGCGGCCTCCCTTTTCGAAGGGCGGCCGCCCGCTTTTTGTTTTCAGGGGAAGCACGACGCCGGGACCCCGGCCCGCGCCCCTCCCACCCTGCGCCGGACTGGCGGGCGGGTTTGGCGCATAAGCTGGGGCCGCTTTTCTTGTGCGCCGGACCCGTCACGGGTTTGGCGCCGGTGGACGAGCTGCGCCAAACCCGGCCCGGGTCCGGCGCATAAGGGAAGCCGAGGAACCTTCTGCGCAAAACTCCCTGCCGAATTCGGCGCATAAAGTCGGGTGCGTGAAATCCCGGCTGCTCCCACCGTCGCCGGACATTCTGCGCCGGACTGGCGGGCGGGTTTGGCGCATAAGCTGGGGCCGCTTTTCTTGTGCGCCGGACCCGCCACGGGTTTGGCGCCGGTGGACGAGCTGCGCCAAACCCGGCCCGGGTCCGGCGCATAAGGGAAGCGGGCATGGACGCTTATGCGCGCAGTCCGGGCCGCGCTACTTTTGGACGGGCACCGGCGGCATGCCGAACAGGCCGCCGGACTTTGCCGACTTTGGCTTGCGCACGTGCGTGCCCCACGCATACGCGATCAGGGTCAACCCCAGCTGGGCGGGGAAGGCGATGGGGGGCACGCCGCCGGAAATCAGGCAGATCAGCACCGGCAGCAGTGAAATCAGTGTCAGGTCCGGGCCCACCAGGAAGGCCCGCACGGCGCCGGTCGGGATGGGGCCGGATGCTGTGGCCACGGCCGGCATGTTCCAGTCGGGTGCGGGGCGGAACGCTGCGCGCAAGGTCGCCCCGCCCAGCCCGGGGCCGGCCAGGATGGCCAGCACCAGCAGGGACGGGGAACCGACACCCAGGGCGAGCAGCAGGCCGAAGCACACCGCGGCCCACACCGTCATGCCGACGGCCGGCCAGACATAGTGCACCCTGCGGACAATCTTGGCCGGCAGCGGCATGAGCATGTCCACGGCCGGGTTGCCGTTGGCGAAACGTGCCGTGGCGCCCAGTGACGTGGCGGCAAAGTGGGCGCAGAAATACAGCACCACGGCAATCAACACGGCATTGCCCAGGTACTGCACCGCTGCCAGGCTGGCCGGAATGGCAGCGAGCACCAATACCCGCAATAGCGACAAGGGGGAGCGCAGGGCCATGGTGGCATGCGTGCTGAGCAGGGTCTTGACGCTGCGTGAAAACACCGTGCCGCCGTGGAAGACCAGGGGCAGCCGTATCTTGGCATTGCCTGACGACCGCCCGCCGCCCAGCGAGCGGGAGAGCTCGGAGGCGTCCATGGACATGAGGGAACCGGCCACATAGGCACCCGCAGCCGCACCCTCCTTTAGCTTCGCCGTGGTGATCCGCTCCAGGTTCCAGTACACGCCGGCCAGCAGCAGCAGGGCAAACAACACCATGACCAGCGGCCAAAGGGCGCCGTTGGCAACCAGCAGCGGCCAGCTGGTGGGCAGGTATTCCAACCACGCGGTCTGCGCCCCGGTAATGGCGCCCGTTCCGGCCGTGTTGTTGTACAGCGCCGTGCCCACGAGGGTCAGCGGTGCCACCAGGGTCACCACCCCGGTCAGCACCTTCAGCCAGCCGCCGGTGTTGGTGATCTGGCACCACGCGGCCAGCCCGTAAAGCAGCCAGCCCAGCCCGATGCCGCACAGCACGGCGAGGGCTATCCGGCCCGGTGTGGGAGACGACGCCATGCCGAGGGCCACCGGGATGACAACCACCACGGCTGCCGCAGCGGGCCAGATCAGCGACTTGAGGAAGCCGGGCTGGATGAAGCCCCGGCGCCTGACCGGCAGCCCCAGCCACCACGCCGTCTGAGGCAGGGTCATGGTGATGGGGCCGACCGTCATCTCCACGGCAAGCAGCGCCGCGGCGAGGGTGATCATCACGGTGGCGCTGGCCTGGAGGAGAGTGACCGAGTGGAAGCCGGGGGCCACCACGGTGGCGGCGAGGGCGGACTCGTGGCCCACGCCCAGGCTGTTGCGCAGGCCCACGATGATGGCACCGGCCATGGTGAGCAGGGTCAGCCCGCCCAGCACGAAGGTGTACGCCTCGGAGACCAGCTCCATGACGCCGCCCTCGGTGCGGCTCAGTCCCGCCCGGAAGGTGTACTGCCGAATTTCCCTGGCATTGAAGCGGTCGCTGGTTTCCATGGTCATGTGGCTAGTCAACGTGCGGGTTTTCGGAGGAGATGGCCACGGCCGCCTGGGCCGGGGTCATTGAGTGGATGGAATCGGCGATGAAGAGCGCCTTGGTGGCCACGGTGGAGAGGAAGTCGGGGTCGTGGGTCACCACCAGGAGGGCCAGCCCGGCGTCGACCTCGGCGCGGAGGCGTTCGGCGAGCCGGTGCCGCATGCCGGTGTCCAGGCGCTGTTCGGGCTCGTCGAGCACCAGCAGCGAACGCGGCCGCACGAAAGCGGATGCCAGAAGCATGCGGCGGCGCTGGCCGGAAGAGAGGTTGTAGGGACGGGACTTGGCCAGCTGGCCCAGCCCGAAGAAGTCCAGTTCGGAGGCAATGACTTCCTCGACGTCGTGCACGCCATGCCCGGCTGAGACAATGGCCAGGTGTTCCTCAACCGTGAGGGCGGGGAAGAAGGCGTCGTCGTCGAACACCACGGCCACCTCGCGCCGGAAGTCCAGGGTCCTGTCGTCCACCTCGTCCCCGTTGATCAAGGCGGTGCCGGAGACGGCCTCGAGCTGGCCCACCACGGTTTTCACCACGGTGGACTTGCCGGCGCCGTTGGGCCCCACCAGGGCCAGGGCCTGCCCGGCGTGGAGGCTGAAGCTGACCACGCCGCACACCGCCTTGGTGCCGTAGCCGGCCTGCAGCTTTTCGGCACGGACCACGTCCTTGCGGCGTTCGGAACTTTTCGGGGAAGGTTTCTTAGGGTTGCTCATCAATCCGAAGTATAGGCTGGCCACCCGACCACACCCTCAACATTCAGGCTCAAGTTGAGAGTCAAGGCTCAAAGTTGAAAGCGGGCAAATGTCCAAAACATGCCACACCCACCCGGTAACGTAGGGGATGGCAGCGGTAAAAAATCAACACAGCGGCGAAAGTGTGGACTGACAGGTGAGCAACGAGCAGGGTGCAACGGCACTCGCGGGCGAAGACGTTTTGGGACCGACCGGACGGCCCCTGACCGAATTTCCGGAGCCCCCCGTCCTCACGTCCCACGGCCCTGCCCGCGTCATCGCGATGGTGAACCAAAAGGGCGGGGTGGGCAAGACGACGTCGACCATCAACCTCGGCGCCGCGCTGGCCGAGTCCGGGCGCAGGGTGCTGCTGGTGGACTTCGACCCGCAGGGCGCGCTGTCCGCCGGGCTGGGCACCAACCCGCACGAGCTGGACATCACCGTCTACAACGTGCTGATGGACCGCAAGGTGGACATCCGCGAGGCCATCCTGCACACCGACATCGAGAACATCGACATCCTGCCGGCCAACATCGACCTTTCCGCGGCGGAAGTCCAGCTCGTCAACGAGGTGGCCCGCGAGCAGGTCCTGGCCAGTGCGCTGCGCAAGGTCGAGGACGACTACGACGTGGTCCTGATCGATTGCCAGCCGTCCCTGGGCCTGCTGACCGTCAACGCCCTCACCGCGGCGCACGGCGTCATCATCCCGCTCATCTGCGAATTTTTTGCCCTGCGTGCCGTGGCCCTGCTGGTGGAAACCATCGACAAGGTCACCGACCGCCTGAACCCCCGCCTGCAGGTGGACGGCGTGTTGGCCACCATGTACGACGCGCGGACCCTCCACGGGCGCGAGGTGCTGGCACGGCTGGTGGAGGCATTTGGCGACAAGGTGTTTGAGACCGTCATCAAGCGCACCATCAAGTTTGCCGACGCGTCCGTGGCGGCCGAGCCCATCACGTCGTTTGCGAGCAACCACCAGGGCGCCGACTCCTACCGCCGCCTGGCCAAAGAGCTGATCGCCCGTGGCGGCGCACCCTAAACTGGACGCCGCACCGCCGCACAGCCCGACCGCGCAGGATCCGATTCCTGAAGCCGCTCCGGGCAAGGCACGCTTTGAGGTCCGGCTGGAGAACTTCACCGGACCCTTCGACCTGCTCCTGGGCCTCATTTCCAAACATGAACTGGACATCACGGACGTGGCCATCGCCACGGTCACGGACGAGTTCATCGCCTACCTGAAGGCCCTGCAGGAACCCGGCGGGGAATGGGCCCTGGATGAGGCCAGCGAGTTCCTGGTCCTTGCCGCCACCCTGCTTGACCTCAAGGCCGCCCGGCTGCTGCCCGCCGGCGAGGTGGAAAACGACGACGACCTGGCCCTCTTGGAGGCACGCGACCTGTTGTTTGCCAGGCTCCTGCAATACAAGGCGTTCAAGGAAGTGGCGTTCCTGCTCGGTGACGAACTGGAGCGCGAGGCGCGGCGGTATCCCCGGATGGCGGGCCTGGAACCGCACTTTGCCGCGCTCCTGCCGGAACTGGTGTGGCGCCACACCCCGGAACAATTCGCCGAATTGGCGGCCCGGGCCATGGAGCCGAAGCAGGCAGCGCCCACGGAAGTGGGCCTGGCCCACCTGCACATTGCCCCCGTCAGCGTCCGGGAACAGGCCATGATCGTCACCTCCCTGCTGACCGCCGGCATGCCGGACCCTGCCGATCCCGCCGCCGAAGGGTGGACGGGGCGGCCGCTGTCCTTCCGTGCCCTGAGCGCCGGCGCGGAGAACAACATGGTGGTGATTGCCCGTTTCCTGGCCCTGCTGGAACTCTTCCGCGACGCCGTCATTTCCTTTGACCAGGCCAGCCCGCTGGGGGAGCTGCTGGTGCACTGGAGCGCGGGCGCCCGCCACGCCGGGCCCACGGCCAGCGACTTTGACGACGACGGCGAACCCGGCCGGTCCGACGCCTTCCTTCCCCTTGACCACGCCCAGCCGACAGCATGAAAGGCCGCACCATGAGCTTGGAAGACCTGCCGCCGGATCCTGCCCCCGACGGCGGCCCCGACGGCGGCCCCGGGAGCGCCCCCGGCCACGCGGGCGTCGAGGACAGCCCCGGCGGGGTCCGGGCGGCGCTCGAGGCGGTGCTGATGGTGGTGGACGAGCCCGTCACGGAGGAGCAGCTGGCCGCCGTCGTGGGCCTGCCGACGGCCAGGGTGCGTGAGCTGTTGCACGAACTGGCCCGCGAGTACGACGGCTATACTAGGGACGGTGGCACCTTGCCGGTGCGCGGCTTTGAACTGCGGCAGCTTGCCGGGGGATGGCGTGTTTATTCACGGGCCGCATATTCCGGGATCGTGTCACAGTTTGTTGTGGACGGCCAAACGGCCCGGCTCACGCAGGCGGCCTTGGAGACCTTGGCGGTGATTGCCTACCGCCAACCGGTCTCGCGGGCCCGTGTTTCGGCCATCCGTGGCGTGAACGTGGATTCCGTGGTGAGGACGCTCGCGCAACGCGGCCTGATTGAGGAAGTGGGCACCGACCCGGTGTCAGGGGCATTCCTGTACCGCACCACAGCGTACTTTTTGGAACGGTTGGGGATTGGGAGCGTGGATGATTTGCCGCACATTGCACAACACCTGCCTGGCCTGGAAAACCTTCATGACTTTGATGACGCCAGCCTTTAGCCCCGCCCCTTCCGCCCAAGGACCCGCAAGGGACCTGCCCCGTCATGCACCGACCCTGGTCCGTCCAGGGACACCCCCGTACAGCTACGCAACCACAGCAGCATTAAGGACACACCAATGACACCGTCGCCCCGTTCCGGGAGCTCGTCCGGGCAGAACCAGCCGCGAGGCGGCAACCCCCGTTCCGGCGGACCGCGCTCCGGCGCCCCGAAGCCGGGGGGCAAGTTCGGCGGCCCGAAGGGCGGAACCACCGCCGGCGCCGGCAAGTTCGGCGCGCGGGCCGCGGCCCGTTCCGGATCCGGCACCCGCAAGCCGTCTCAGCCGGGCGCCCGCCCCTTCAAGAATGACCAGTACGGGCGCAACCTGGGACCGGTCAAGAACCGTCCCACCGAGCAGAACCGCCGCCCGGAGCGCACCACGGACGACGTGGACATCCACAACGCCGACGGCGTGCGCCTGCAAAAGGTCATGGCCATGGCCGGGGTGGCCTCGCGCCGCCTCTGCGAGGACATGATCCTCGAAGGCCGCGTCCAGGTCGACGGCGTGACGGTCACCCAGCTGGGCCTGCGCGTGGACCCGGAGGCGGTGGAAATTGCCGTGGACGGCATGACCATCCAGACCGATGAGTCCCTCATTTACATGGTGTTCAACAAGCCCAAGGGCGTTGTCTCCACCATGGACGACCCCGAGGGCCGCCCCTGCATCAGCGACTTCCTGAAGAAGCGCCAGACCCGTGAGCGGCTCTTCCACGTTGGGCGGCTGGACACCAACACCGAGGGCCTGCTGCTGTTGACCAACGACGGCGAGCTCGCCAACCGCCTCAGCCACCCCAAGTACGGGGTGCAGAAAACCTACCTCGTCCAGGTCCGCGGGCCCATGGCGCACGGCGTCGGCGCCCAGCTCAAGGATGGCGTGGATCTGGAGGACGGCTGGGCCAAGGTTGATTCCTTCCGCCTGGTGGATTCCACCCCGGGCCACGTGCTGGCCGAGGTGGTGCTGCACTCCGGCAAGAACCGGATCGTGCGGCGCATGTTTGAGGCCGTGGGCTACCCGGTGGAACGCCTGGTCCGGGTCAAGTTCGGCCCCATCGCCCTGGGCGACCAGCGCCAGGGCAGCATCCGCATCCTGGGCCGGCACGAGGTGGGCCACCTGCTGGCAGAAGTGGGGATGTAGGCGACGGATGAATCCTACGCACTTGACGGGTCCCGTCCTGGTCCTGGGCACCGGCCTGCTCGGCGCCAGCATTGGGCTGGGCCTGCGCGCCCACGGCATCGACGTGGTCCTCTCCGATCCTTCGCCGTCGGCCCAGGCCGTCGCCGTGGACATCGGTGCCGGCCGCGCCTTTGACGCGGCTGAGGACCTGGACCCCCAATTGGTGGTCGTGGCGGCGCCGCCGGACGTCACCGCAGCCGTGGTGGCCGGTGCCCTGCAAAGGTACGCCTCCGCCGTCGTGGTGGACATTGCCAGCGTCAAGGTGGCCGTGGCGACGGAACTGGCCGAGATCCTGGGCCCCGGTGGCCAGGGCATGCTGGCCCGCTATGTGGGCACGCACCCCATGGCCGGACGGGAGAAGTCCGGGCCGGTGGCTGCGCTCGGGGAACTTTTCAACTCCATGCCGTGGGTGCTGTGCGCGTCCGAGGCCAGTTCAAAGCATGCGGTGAAGGTGGCCCATTCCCTGGCGATCGACCTCAACGCCGTGGTGTTCCGCTTCACCCCTGACGAGCATGACGCCGCCGTGGCCCTGGTCAGCCACCTGCCGCAGCTCATGAGCTCACTCGTGGCCAGCCGGCTGCAGGAGATTCCGCAGCATGCGCTGTCGCTGGCAGGCAACGGCCTGCGCGACGTGACCCGGATCGCCGCCAGCGACCCGGCCCTGTGGGTGCAGATCCTCGGGGCCAACGCGCCGAAGCTGCTGGACATCATGCAGGGCGTGCGCGCGGACCTGGACCGGCTGATCAACACGCTCAGCGCGCCCACCGCACCGGGTGCACGCCTGGACCTGGCCCAGCTGATGGCCGAGGGCAACGCGGGGCAGAGGCGCATTCCGGGCAAGCACGGCGGGCCTGCCCAGCAGTACACCTGGCTGACGGTGCTGGTCGATGACAAGCCGGGACAGATTGCCCGGCTGCTGACGGAGATCGGCCACATCGGCGTCAACGTCGAGGACCTGCGCATGGACCACTCGGCCGGCCTGCAGGTGGGCATGGTGGAGATTTCGGTGCTGCCATCCAAGCGTGCAAGCCTGGTGGAGGACCTGACGGAACGTGGATGGAAGGTAATTTTGTGACCGACATGTATGTGACATTTCCGCAGCCGGCGGCCCCGGAGCGGCTGCGCCTGGGCAAGCCGCTGGTGGTGGCCGTCGACGGGCCGTCCGGCTCGGGGAAGTCAAGCGTCAGCAAGGCCGTGGCGCGGCGCCTGGGACTGGCGTTCCTGGACACGGGCGCCATGTACCGGGCCGTGACCTGGCACTGCCTCAACGGCCGCATCAACCTGGAAAACGCGGCCGCCGTGGAAGCGGCGGCGCGGACGCTGAAGATCGAGCAAAGCCTCACCCCGGATGGCGGGTTTGTCAGGGTCAACGGCATTGACGTCACTGCACCCATCCGTGAACCCGCCATCTCGAAGGCCGTCAGCGCCGTCGCCACCAACCTCGGGGCGCGCCGCGAACTGGTGCGCCGCCAGCAGGAAATCATTGCCCAATGCGGCCACCGGATCGTGGTGGAAGGCCGTGACATCACCACCGTGGTGGCCCCCAACGCCGAGGCCCGGCTCATCCTCACCGCCAGCGAGGAGGCGCGGCTGCGGCGCCGCGGGATCCAGCTGGGCGGGACGCAGTCGCAGGCCCAGCTGCGCGAACAGGTGGTGGGCCGTGATGCCAAGGATGCCACCGTGGTCGACTTCCAGCGGGCGGCCGACGGCGTCTACACCGTGGACTCGTCCGAGCTGGACTTTGCCGAGACCGTGGACGCCGTGATCAACGTGGTGCGGCGCTCGGTTAACGAGGGCCCTGCTGCATGAAGGCAGTGAAGTCGGACGGGGCGCGGCCGCCGCTTGTTCTGGACGCGGCCCCTCCGCGGTGGAAAACGTGGTGGAGCCGGCCCGTGGGCAGGGTGCTGGACCACGCGGTGTACCGCACCACCGTGGCCGGGCGAGAAAACATCCCGGCGGACGGCCCGGTCATCTTTGCCGCCAACCACCTGAGCTTTTTGGACGGGCCGGTCATGGTGGGCGCCGCCAGCCGGTACATGCACGTCATCGTCGCCCAGGAGATGTTCAAGGGCTTCCTGGGCTGGGTCCTGGCCGCCTCCGGGCAGATTCCCGTGGACCGGGCGGGGGACCGCCGGGCCCTGCAGCTTGCCAAGGAGGTGCTGGACCGGGGCGACTGCGTCGGCATCCTGCCTGAAGGCACCCGGGGGACCGGGGACGCCGCCCACGTCAACGGCGGGGTGGCCTGGCTGGCGCTGAACTCGGGCGCCGCCGTCGTGCCCGTCGCCATCCTTGGCACCCGGGCCGGGCACGAACCACGCAACTTCATTCCCCGGCCCCGGCGCCATCTGCACGTGGTGTTCGGGGAGCCGCTGACGGTTGAGCGGGAGCCGGGTTTTTCCGGCCGTGTTTCAATGGACAGGGCAACCGAAAGAATCCAACAGCGGCTGGCCGGGCACATACAGGCCGCATTGGCCGCCACGGGGCAGGGTTTGCCTGCGGCCGGCCATTCAACTTCCAAGCACAAAGGACAGCAACCATGAGCGACCCCACGTCTGCCACGCACCCCGGCCAGGGTGAGCTTGGCCACCCGGACTACGTTCCCACGGGTGCCGACCATGTTGCCGAGCGGCTGGCGGAAATCTCCGACGAAGACGCCGAGGCGCGTGCCGCCGGGCTGCTGGCCGGCCTGGCCAGCTACGAACTCGACGACGACGACGCCGCCCTGCTGGCTGGCGGGTTCGACGACGGCACCTCCGAGGATGCCTTGCGCCAGGACCCCGTCCTGGCCATCGTGGGACGGCCGAACGTGGGCAAGTCCACGCTCGTCAACCGCATCCTGGGCCGGCGCGAGGCCGTCGTGGAGGACACCCCCGGCGTGACGCGCGACCGGGTCCAGTACTCGGCCAACTGGAACGGGCGCAACTTCACCATCGTGGACACCGGCGGCTGGGAGCACGCCGCCCGCGGCATTGACCAGCGTGTGGCCGAACAGGCCGAGGTCGCCGTGGAAATGGCCGATGCCGTGCTGCTGGTGGTGGACGCGATTGTGGGCATCACCGCCTCCGACGAGGCCATCGTGCGCATGCTGCGCAAGTCGAAGAAGCCCGTGATCCTCGCGGGCAACAAGATAGACGACCTCGTCCAGGAGGCCGACGCCGCCATGCTGTGGGGCTT
Organism: Arthrobacter sp. STN4; assembly: GCF_024539665.1. Classification (NCBI taxonomy): domain Bacteria; kingdom Bacillati; phylum Actinomycetota; class Actinomycetes; order Micrococcales; family Micrococcaceae; genus Arthrobacter; species Arthrobacter sp. STN4. The sequence goes on along the minus strand of NZ_JAKZGX010000010.1, from coordinate 76,456 downwards.
GGGCCTGGGCGAGCCGCACCCGGTCTCCGCAGTCCACGGCCGCGGTGTGGCCGACATGCTGGACGCGGTCATGGACGTGCTGCCGGAGTTCTCCGCAGTGGCCGGGGTGGAGCGCACGGGCGGCCCGCGCCGCATTGCGTTGATCGGCCGGCCCAACGTGGGCAAGTCGTCGCTGCTGAACAAGCTGGCCGGCTCGGACCGGGTCGTGGTGGACAACGTGGCCGGCACGACCCGCGACCCTGTGGACGAACTCATCGAGCTGGGCGGGCGCACCTGGCGCTTTGTGGACACGGCCGGCATCCGCCGCCGCCAGCACATGGCCCAGGGCGCTGACTTCTACGCGTCGCTGCGCACCCAGACCGCGCTGGAAAAGGCCGAGGTCGCGGTGGTGCTGCTGGCAGTCGACGAGGTCCTCAGCGAACAGGACGTGCGCATCCTCCAGCTGGCCATCGAGTCCGGCCGGGCCCTCGTGCTGGCGTTCAACAAGTGGGACCTGCTGGACGACGAGCGCCGCAGGTACCTGGAACGGGAAATCGAGCAGGACCTGGCACACGTTGACTGGGCGCCGCGGGTGAACATCTCCGCCAAGACCGGCTGGCACAAGGACAAGCTGGTGCCGGCACTGGACCTGGCCCTGGAGAACTGGGACCGCCGCATCCCCACCGGGCGCCTCAATGCCTTCCTGGGCGAGCTGGTCTCCGAACACCCGCACCCCGTGCGCGGCGGCAAGCAGCCGCGCATCCTCTTCGGCACGCAGGCCTCCAGCCGCCCGCCGAAGTTCGTGCTGTTCACCACCGGCTTCCTGGATCCCGGCTACCGCCGCTTCATCACCCGCCGCCTGCGCGAGACGTTTGGCTTTGAAGGGACGCCCCTTGAGGTCAGCATGCGCGTGCGGGAAAAGCGCAGCCGGAAAAAGTAGCCCCCGAGGCGCAGTTTGAGACCCCTGTCACAGCAGGAATGGTCGGTCCGGCTGTTTTTATGGGGTAAGCTTTTTCAGGTGGTTCGGCCACGGGAGATGCCTCCCGAACGCTGGACTTTCGGGCTGTAGCGCAGCTTGGTAGCGCACCTGACTGGGGGTCAGGGGGTCGCAGGTTCAAATCCTGTCAGCCCGACCAAACGACCGGGGCGGTGTCCATATGGACACCGCCCCGGTCGTTTAAGCACTACGGGCCGCTAGCTGCGCGCCCGCCGAGTTGCCCCGGCCAGTTGGTCGGCGTCCAGGGCGAACAGGTCCCGGGTGCCGGCGGTGGCGGCTCCGAGCAGGCTGGCGCATTGCGGCAGCAGCTGCTCGGCGTGGAAGCGGGCCAGCACCAGCTGGGCCTGCGCCAGTGCCGGGTCGCCCGTGGCCGGTGCCGCCAGCGCGGCACGTGCCAGCATCCACGCCGAGGTGCACAGCCCCCACATGCGCAGGTAGGGCGTCGAGCCGGCGAGTGCGGCGTCCGGGCCGGCCGGGCCGTTGGCCAGCATCCACCGGGTGGCTTCCTCGAGGGCGTCGAACTGCCGGCTCAGTTCCTTGCGGATGGACTCAAAGTCTGCGCCGGCGTCAGCCAGCCCGGTTTCGATGCCGCGCATGGAAGCCAGGAACTCCAGCATCGACGCACCGCCGCGCACACCCAGCTTCCGGCCGACGAGGTCCGCGGCCTGGATCCCGTTGGTGCCCTCGTAAATGGCCGCGATGCGCACGTCGCGCACGTGCTGGGCCGCGCCGGTCTCTTCAATAAAGCCCATGCCGCCGTGGACCTGCAGCGCCAGGGACGTCAGCTCGTTGCCCAGGTCGGTGCCGAACGACTTGCAGATGGGCGTGAGGATGCCAACGATCTCCTCGGCACGCGCCCGCGCGGCGGGGTCGGGATCGCTGCTGCTGCGGTCAACGTAGGTGGCGTCAAGCAGGATCAGGTACCGCAGGGCGGCAATCTGGGCGCGCTGGGTCATGAGCATCCGGCGCACATCGGGGAACTCAATGATCGCCGAGCTGGTTCCCGTGGCGCCGGTGGCGAGTCCCTGGCGGCGTTCCTGCGCATAGGCCAGCGACTGCTGGTAGGCGCGTTCGGCCACGGCCAGCCCTTGCACGCCGACGCCCAGCCGGGCACTGTTCATCATGACGAACATGATGCGCATGCCCTGGTTCTCCCCGCCAATGAGGTGGCCGGTGGCGCCTTCGTAGGAGAGTACGCAGGTGGGGGAGGCATGGATGCCCATCTTGTGTTCGAGTGAGACCGTCTCGACGGCGTTGCGCCGGCCCAGCGAGCCGTCGTCATTGACCAGGTATTTGGGCACCATGAAGCAGGAGATGCCGCGCGTGCCGGCGGGGGCGCCGGGCGTGCGGGCCAGCACGAGGTGGACAATCTGTTCGGCCATGTCGTGGTCGCCGTAGGTGATGAAGATCTTTTGTCCGGTAATGGAGTAGCTGCCGTCCTCCTGCTTGACGGCCCGCGTGGTCAGCGCCCCGACGTCGGAACCGGCCTGGGGTTCGGTCAGGTTCATCGTGCCGGTCCACTCGCCGGTCACCATCTTGGGCAGAAAGCGGTCCTTGAGCACGTCGTCGCCGTAGTGCAGCAGCGCTTCGATGGCGCCTTGGGTGAGCAGCGGGCACAGCGAGAACGCCATGTTGGCACTGGTCATGAGCTCCTGGACCACCACGCCCACCGTGCGGGGGAATCCGCCGCCGCCATACTCCTCCGGCAGCGGCACGGTGCCCCACCCGGCCTCGACATACTGGTGGTAGACCTCCTTGAAGCCGTCGGGTGTCACCACCGTGCCGTCCGGTTGGAGGCGGGAACCCTGGACGTCGCCCCGACGGTTGGTGGGTGCCACGGCCGTGGCCATGAAGTCACCGCACTGTTCAAGAAGTTCGACGGCAGTGGTGAGGTCCGCGTGGTCAAACCCGGGCATTTTAGCGATCTCCGGGTATCCGACAACGTGCTCCAGTGCGAAGGCGATGTCGGCAAGGGGAGGCTGGTATTCGTTCATGTTCGCCAGCGTACCCGGGGCGGTGGCGTTGCAACAGCTTTTTGTTACTGGTCGGTAATGTTTTCTGGATCACACCGTGCGGCGCGCCCGCGGGGTCATGGGAAAAAGCCGCCCATGGGTGTAGTTTGGCGCAATGGTTGGAATACTCATCACCCTCCTTGTCATCTGGGTTGTCCTCTCGATCCTGGGGTTTGTCATCAAGGGCCTGCTCTGGCTGGCCGTGATCGCCGTCATCCTGTTCGTGGCCACGGGCGTCATCGGCTGGGTCCGGCGCAATGCCCTGAATAAATAGCGCCCCGGCCCCGGCGCTGCCCGGCTTCAGCTTCCCGCGGCGGAGGCCAGCAGCCCTTCCCAGGTCTGCACGCCGACGGCGTGGGCCGGGGTGAGGTTTGCCCCTGCCCGGATGGCAGCGGCCGCCCCGCCGGGCATGCGCAGCGGGATGAAGAGCCGGCGCCGGTGGGTGGCGGCGAGGTAGCTGCGGACCAGCTCGCTGCTGAGGTAGGCCGTGGGCCCGCCCATTTCCTCCACCAGCCCGGCCGGTTCGCCGAGGGCGAGCTCCACCAGCCGCGCCGCCACCTCATCGACGGCGATCGGCTGGAACCGCGAGCCCGTGGGGGCCGGGACCAGGGGTGACTTGGCCAGCTGCCGGGCCACGGCCAGCATCGACTCCTGGAACTGGGTGGCACGCAGGATCGAATACGGGATGCCGGAACTTTCCAGGACCCGCTCGGCGGCACGCTTGGCCGCGAAGTAGCCAAAAGCCATGCGGTCGAGCCGGCCGATCACGGGGACGCGATCCGCGCCCACGACGGAAATGTAGACCAGGTGTCCGACGCCGGCCCGGTGTGCCGCGGCAACGAGCGTGCGCGTCATGGCCTCGTCGCCCTTGGCGCTTCCGGCGCAGTGGACCACCGTCCCCACCCCGGACACCGCGGCGTCGATCCCGGCACCGGTGGTGAGGTCGCCCTGCACCTGCCCGACGCCGTCGTTTGCGGCCCGCCGGTGCGTCAGCACGCGGACGGTGGGGCCGGCTCCCAGCAGCCGGGCGACCACCTGCGTGCCGAGCCGCCCCGTGCCGCCGGTGACCAAAATTGGCAATGACAAAATTGGCAATGACATGGCACTTCCTCCTTGCGTCCGCCCTGCTGCGGGCACCGCGGTTAGTGTCCACCAATCTTAGGTTAGTATTTACTAACAGGGAAGGGGCTGGACGTGAAACCAACGCGGGAAGCAATTTTGGACGGGGCCCTGCGGGTCATGCGGTCGAAGGGGCTGGCGCGCACCACCACCAAGGAGATTGCCCGGGCCAGCGGTTGTTCCGAACCCCTGCTGTACCGGCACTTTGAGGACAAGATCGGGCTCTTTTTGGCCGTGCTGGCAGAACGCCTGCCCCCGGTCGGCGTGCTGGGACGGGGAGGCGCGGACCTCATTGGCCGCGGGACGCTGGAGGGCAACCTGCGGCTGGTGGTGGCCGAGGTGACGGGCTTCTACCTGACGGTCCTGCCGATCGGCATGTCCATCTTTTCCGACAGCCTGCTGCTGGCCCGGCACCGTGACGCCGTGCAGGCGCACGGGACGGGGCCGGAAATCATCAGCTCGGCGGTACGCGGGTATCTGGCCGGCGAACAGGCGGCAGGGCGCATCCGCCGCGGCGCGCCGCTTGAGGGTGCCGCGATGGCGTTGACGGGGGCCGCCATGCACCGGGCATTCCTGTGGCGCTTTCACGCCGGGGACGGGGAGGCCGCACCCTCCACGGCGAGCCTGGACGGGTTTGCCGCGGAGGTTGTTGCCGGAGTGGTCCCGTCGCTCAGCGTTGCGCCGGCGGACTGACCCTGCCTGCGGCGGCAGCCCTATTCGGGCGCCTCGGCAGCAGCCTTGATGGCGGAAAGCCGCCGGTCCCAGCCGTCGGCAAGGTCCCGGAGCCACGCCGCTGAACGGTCCAGCTCCGCCCGGCGGACGGAGTACAGCACCTCGCGCCCCGAGCGCCGCGGCTCCACCAGGCCCGCGCTGGACAGTATGCGCAGATGGCGGTCCACCGCCTGCCTCGACACCGGCAATGACGGTGCCAGCGACGACGCCGATGCGGCACCCCCGCGCGCCAGCAGCGTGAGCAGTTGCTGGCGGTGGGGATCGCCCAGTGCCGCGAACACGGGCGCCGTCGACGTTGTGGTCATGCCCTTTGCGCCCACTTCAGGGCCGCGTCCAGCTCGATCTGCCAGCCCTCGGCGTTTCCTTCAAACTTCCTGCGCCGCTCTTCTTCGCTGACGCCCAAGGAGTCGAAGCCGCTCTCCGCCACCCGCAGTGTCACGCCGGAGTCGTCCCCATCGATCCAGAACTCCACCAGCGTGGTGGGTGCGGCGTCATCGTCGCCCAGCCACCGGAACGCCGCGTACCGCGGTGCCTCGAGGGCGACGGTCCGGATGCGGAAGGCGCCGTGCACCGGATGGATGATGACATTGACATCGCTGTCCGGGTCGAAGGCGTGGTCCACCACCTCGCCGTCGTTGATCCACCAGCCGGGGCGCCGGATGAGCTCCCAAACCTTCTCCGCGCTGGCGGCAATGCTGATCTCGCGTTCTATCCGGTCCGTGCTGGTTTCCATGACATTCCCCTCGCTTGTTGACCTGCAAATAAAGTGTTGCACGTGTTTGATTGAAGTGCAATGGTTTTATTGCAAGTTATGGCCGCGGGCACTGCCGCCCGTGGGTCGAACCTGGGGCCCGCCGGGCGTAGGCTCGTGACCATGAAGGGAAACGCTGTGGTCATCGGTGGGGGAATCGGCGGACTGGCCGCGGCCAGGGCCCTGGCGCAGCAGGGCTGGGCCGTTGCGGTGCGTGAGCGCTCCCCGGCCCTGCCGGCAACGGGGATGTCGCTGGGCATGTGGCCCGAAGCCCTCGAGGCGCTCGACGAAATCGGGGTGGGCCGGCGCGTGCGCGAGGCTGCCGTCCGGGTGTCCGACGCCGGGAGCGCCGGCCTGCGCACGCCGGCCGGCCGCGCCCTGGTCGAGTTGGGCGGGAGTGGCGGGCTGTACCTGGTCTCCCGGTCGGCGCTGCTGGCGATCCTGGCCGACGGCGTCGGCATCACCTTCAGCGACGGGGTCACGGACCAGCGGGGCCTGGCCGGCGTCGACCTGGTGGTGGGGGCCGACGGCACCTTCAGCGGCACCCGGCGGACCGTCTTTGGGGAACGCTATGCTGCACGCACCCTGGGGGCCGTGGCCTGGCGCGGCACCGTGCCTGGAACGGTTTCCAGCTACGGGGAAACCTGGGCGCCGGGGGCCATGTTCGGCATTACGCCCGCCGGGCCGGAGGCCAGCAACTGGTATGCGTGCCTTGACGCCGGAGGCACGTTCAAGCCGCCGCACCGCCAGCACCTGCAGGACGTCTTTGGCTCGTGGCGGTCAGGTGTCACCGAGGTGCTGGACCGGTTGGAGGAAGGAGCCATCCTGCACCACGAACTGTTTGAAGTCCCGCCCCTGCCGTCCTATGTGGGCGGAAATACGGCCCTGGTGGGGGATGCCGCGCACGCCATGGCACCGTTCCTGGGCAGGGGCGCCTGCGAGGCGATCGTGGACGGTGCCGTGCTGGCGAAGTGTTTGGGGAACGCAGCCACCGTGGCGGAGGGGCTGGCGGCCTATGACCGGCAGCGCCGGGGCAAGACGCAGCGGATGGCCGCGATGTCCCGCCGGATGGGCCGCCTGGCCATGATGCGCCGCGGATTTGTGGCCCGGAATGCGGTCCTCGGGGCTGCCGGCAGCGTGCTTCGCCGGGGCCAGGGCCTGTTCCGCCGCCAGCCGTGAGGGTCAGCTTGCGGCGGGGGAGGTGCCGGCCGGCCCGGGTTCTGGGAGAAACTGGCGGTTCCGGATCCGGGAGGCGCCAAAGTCGAGCGCAAGCGGCTCGATCTCCAGCGGCCGGCGGTCCCTGGTTTTGGGCCTGCCCACGGATACGTGGGGCGTCCAATGGGGGTGGCGGTAGCCCAGTGCCCGTGAGCTGAGGATGAAATCGTCGACGTTGTCCACGAGCAGCCCGTCCAGCAGCCGGTGCAGGGCCTGCACCAGCTCCACCTGGAAATCCCGGACCTCCCGGGGCACCCCGACTTCAAGGCCGCACACGCTGCCTCCGCCGAGGACTGTCAGGGCTGCCGAGCGTCCGGAAAAGGGGGCCAGGACCGGCAGCGCCCCAAGCCAGCGGACCGTTGCCGCCTGGACGTCCCCGGGACTGGAAATGCCCCTGGTCCACTGGGAAACATCCCGGGAGAAATCATCCAGGATCCCCAGGTGCAGCAGCGTCATGTGGAGTCCGCGTGGGCGCCGGAGACCGTCGACCAGGACGCCCAGGCCCTCGTAGTCGGCAGGGCCGGCGCCCACGGCGAGGACCGGCACTTCCACCGTGATGCGCGGTGCGGCCTGCATGGCTTCCTCCCCGCCTCCATGGCCGCTGCCGGCCTTTCCCTCGATTATCCGCCACGTGCGGCGGCTTGGCAGCTTCGGCGATGCTGGCTTTCGGCCGCCGGGCAGGTAGTGTTCTTGGTAGCCAATGCGCTTTTCTCAAAGTCAGCTGCGGCCAGGCCCGTGCAGCGATTCGCCGTCTCTGTGCGGGCCGCCTTGTTCCAACTTCCCCAACAGCTCAGCCGGCCCAGGCGGCACCGGCCCAGTAGCCGGCGGCGGCGGCGCCAACACACACCAGCAGCGTGCCCAGGGCGTTGGCCAGTGATGCCACATGGCGGCGTTCGGCCATCAGCCGCACGGTTTCATAGCTGGCCGTGCTGAAGGTGGTGTAGCCACCCAAAAAGCCCGTGCCGGCGATGAGGCTGGCGCCGGCGGGGAGCACGGAGCCGGCTGCAAGAGCCGTCAGGACGCCCAGTGCCAGCGAGCCGGTGACATTGATGGCAAACGTTGCCCAGGGAAAAATCGTCTTGAAGCGGCTGCGGATCAGGCCGTCGACCACAAAGCGGACCACCGCCCCCACGCCGCCGGCCACGGCCAGCGCCACAAATACCAGCGGGCTCACCGGCTGCCTCCGTTGTCATGGCCGCTGGCGGAACCGGCAGGCGCCACTTCTGGTGCAGCCGGCCGCGGGCGACGTGAGCCGGCCAGGATTCCGGTCCAGGTGGCGAACGCGCCGAATACCACTGTGCCGAGCGCGTAGCCCGCGGCCCACCCGGCCCCGGGAGCCGCCGCTCCAGCCAGCGCCACGGTGCCCACAGCCAGCGTGCTGTACGTGGTGAAGCCGCCGCAAAAGCCGGTCCCGAGCAGCAGCCGCAGCCTGGCTGCGCGGCGGCCCGCCCAGCGTGGCCGCGTCAATTCCTCATAAAGGAAGCCCAGCAGGAAGGCCCCGGCGAGGTTCGCGGCGATGATCGGCCACGGCAGGGGGCCGCCACCGGGCAGGGCGAGGACCAGTCCCTCACGCGCCGCCGTGCCAAGGGCCCCGCCCAGCGCCACCAGGGCCAGGGACTGCGCACGCAGAAACGGCCGGGTTGCAGCGGCCGGCATCAGCGGGCGGTTCCCGGTGCGCCGCCGTCGGGCGCGCCGTGGTGGGTGGGGACCACCAGGACGGGGCGGTGCTGCCGGCGGGCCAGGCGGGTGGCCACCGAATGCTTGAAGAGGTCGTGCATCGTGGTGTGCGCGTCGCCGTGCGTGCCCACCACGAGCAACGCCGCCGCCAGGGTGTCGGCACAGTGCGCCAGCGCATCCGCAACGTCCCCGGCCAGCAGCAGCGGCCGCCAGGGCAGTCCCAGCGGCGCCAGCTGCCGGTCCAGGCCGGCGGCGAGGCCGGCCGGGAACTCGGCGTCGGACTCGTCGTCATAGTCGGGGTCCACGGACGCGGTGGCCACGGAGCCGTCCGCCGCCTCGGAGACCACATAGCGGCCCGGGTTGACATAGGCGCAGACCAATTCGGCGCCCAAAGCCGCTGCCAGCCTGGCTGCTTCGCCCACCACGTCGGGGGACTGGCCCGGGAACACGCCTGCCAGCACCAGGGCCGCCCGGGGCTGCTGTGCCACCATTCAGGCCTCCGGGGCGCCCGGAGCGTCGGGCTCGGAGGGCGTGGATGGGGGGCCCTGCCGCGGGTTGCGGGCGTGGGCACGCGCTGCGGTCCTGGCCGCCTTGTCCGCGGCGCGTTGGGCGGCGAGGTCCGCGCGTGCCTTGGCTTGTTCGTTTTTGCGGACCAGCTTTTCCGCAGCCTTGATCTGGCGGATCCGGCGGCCGCGGCGGATCCAGGCGCGGCCCAGCACGATCACGGCCACGGCGCACACCACGCCGGCCACCATGAAGATCTGGCTCCAGGTGCCAAACCAGTTGGCGCCGCCGGTGGTCCAGATGGCACGGGCGTCGGCAGCCGAGGCGGTGTTGCCGTACACCACGGACAAGGTGAGCAGGTTGGGCAGGGTCAGCACCAGCCCCGCCACGAGGAGCCCTACGCGGACCCACTTGTTCAGCTTCCTGTGGTGCGCCTGCCACGCCACCAGCACCGGCACAAAGGCAAACACGAAGCCATAGAACATCCCCAGCGGGATGGCGTTGCCCAGCTTGCCGCCCGTCTGGTCGCGAATGGAGGTGGCCCACGCCAGCGGCACCGTGACCGAGGCAATGTAATACGCGACCAGCAGCACCACGGCTGCCACCACGCCAACGATGGTGCGCGTCAGCCACGCCGGCACCTTTTTCCTGCCGGCGGAGCGGCCGGCCCCCCCTGCGGGGAGGGGAGCGTTGTCCGGATGCGGTGCAGTCGATTCGCCCATACAAGGCATCATGCCACCCTGGCGCACACTGCGTCAGCGCAGACACCCGTTTGGGCAAGAAAAGTCTCGAAGCAACCTTCGACTTGTCAAGAAGGCTTTCACACTAAAGACTGGACGTGGCCAAAGGGAACAACACCCCTGGCCGGACTGGCCCAAGTTATCCATTGCACATTCCTCGCCGCAGCGATGAACCCCGAAAGGTGCGCCACATGAGCAACATCCCCGCAGACCTCTCCTACACCGCCGAGCACGAATGGGTCGGTGCGCCCAATGCCGAAGGTGTTGTGCGGGTTGGCATCACAGACTTCGCCCAGGACGCCCTGGGCGACGTGGTTTACGTCCAGGTGCCCGAGTCCGGTACGGAGGTCACTGCCGACACCGTGGTTGGCGAAGTGGAGTCCACCAAGAGCGTCAGCGACATTTACGCCCCGCTGACCGGCACCGTGACGGCGCGCAATGAAGCGCTCGACGCCGACCCCGCCCTGATCAACTCGGACCCCTACGGTGCCGGCTGGCTCGTGGAAATCACGCTGGCCGATGCGTCCACCCACGCCTCCCTGCTCAGCGCCGCCGAGTACCAGGAAAAGGTAGGCTAGAAGAACGGACCATCTGCGGGCCGCAGATGGGCCATACGTCCACACATTTAGCTATCAAGCTTAGGAGGAGTACCAATGGTTGACACGGGTAACGACGCCGGAGTGAATGGTCAGGCGGATTCCCAGGATCAGCCGGGTGCTTCAGACACCACGTCCATCCAGCTCCCTCCCGTCAGCGGCCGCCGCATCCAGGCCCCGCCGCTGGCCCCGGACGAGCAGGCGGCCGTGAACTCGCTGCCGGCCGGCTCGGCCCTGCTGATCGCCCACGCGGGCCCCAACGCCGGCGCGCGATTCCTGCTGGACAGCGCCGTGACAACGGTGGGGCGGCACCCGGACGCCGATATTTTCCTTGACGACGTGACGGTCTCGCGCCGGCACGTGCAGTTCTTCAAGGCGGCCGGCGGCTTTGAAATCACCGATTCCGGAAGCCTCAACGGCACCTACGTCAACGGCGACCGCGTGGACACCATCCTGCTGCGCACCGGGGACGAGGTGCAGATCGGCAAGTTCCGCTTGACGTATTACTTCAGCACCGCACACGCCACCACGAACTCCTGAGGGCCCGGTGGCAAGTGTGAACCAAGGCGCCGGCAGGCGGCTGGTGGAGGTCCAATCCACCGGCCGCCGGCCCGGCACTGCCGTCATTTTCAACATCGGCGAGGTTCTGGCCCAGCTTGCTGACGACTTTCCGTCCGTGACGGCGTCGAAGATCAGGTTTTACGAGGAAAAAGGCCTCATCACCCCGCAACGGACGCCGGCGGGCTACCGCCAGTTCCGCGACTCTGATGTCGAACGGCTGCGGTTCGTGCTGGCGCTCCAGCGCGACCACTACCTGCCCTTGAAGGTGATCCGGGAATACCTGGATGCGATCGACCAGGGCGAGGCGCCGACGAACCTGCCGCCCGGCGTGTCCATCGCCCCCCGGATGGTTTCCGACGAGCTCGGCGTGGAACTGAAGCGCCGCTCACGCCGCCTGAGCTCCGAGCAGCTGCGCGCCGAATGCGGGGCCAGCGCCGGGCTGCTGGAGGCCATGGTCAGCTACGGCCTGGTGGAAATGCGCGACGGCAGCTTTGACGACCAGGCCCTGCGTGTCGCCAAGGCCTGCACGGAGCTGGCCGCCCACGGCCTGGAACCCCGCCACCTGCGTCCCTTCCAGGCGGCGGCCGACCGTGAATTCGGCCTGGTGGAACGCGCCGTGGCACCCCTGGCGTCGCGCCGCGACGGCGCCTCCGCCGCCCGGGCCGCGGAGGCGGCACGCGAGATCGCCGAGCTGTGCCTGGGCCTGCACAGCGCCCTGGTGCAGTCAAGGATCTCCTCCATGGAGGCGCCGTGATCGAGGTGGAGATTGTGGGCGTGCGCATTGAGATGCCCTCCAACCAGCCGCTGGTGCTCCTCAAGGAGCGGCTGGGGGAGCGCCACATCCCGATTTGGATTGGCGCCTCCGAAGCCACGGCCATCGCGCTGGCTGAACAAGGGGTGGTGCCGCCGCGCCCGCTCACCCACGACCTGCTGTGCGCCGTCGTGGCCGCCTTGGGACACCGGGTGGTCCGCGTCAACCTCACCAAGGTGGAGGACGGCGTGTTTTTCGCCGAGCTGCTGTTCGACGACGGCACCGCCGTGGGCTCCCGCGCCTCGGACGCGATTGCCGTGGCCCAGCGGTCCGCCTGCCCGATTTGGGCTTCGGAGGCCCTGGTGGAGGAAGCCGGGGTGCTCATTGCCGACCACGACGAGCACGACTCCTCCGGGACGGGGGACGACGACGCCGAGGCCAAGGAACGTGAGGTGCGCCAGTTCCGTGAGTTCCTCAACGATGTTGAGCCCGAGGACTTCGACAAATGACCCCCGCCGAAGGGTCCCGGCGGCCACCCGCCGGCCATGCCTAACGTTAAACCTGAGGCTGAAACTTTCGACACGGCCAAATTGTTATCTTGACGTCTTTGACCTTGGTGCCGCCCCGTTCTAACGTCGAAGTAATCAGTCCCCCATTGCAAGCTGTGGCGGGTGCAGTCACACTGGAGGTTGGGACCCGTGCCCACGCCCCAGGTGGTCCGCACGGCCGCCGCCCCGCAATATCCGTTCGGGGGACCGCGAACAGGAGGATCCACGTGAGTCCGAAAAGTGACGCCGGCGAGCTCAACGCCGTTGCTGTCCCCGGTCCCGCCCTGACGGCAGGTGCCCAGGGACTGCTTTTCACCGAGGATCTCCCTGTCCTGGACGAAGATGCGGGCTACCGCGGCCCGATCGCCTGCAAGGCGGCCGGGATCACCTACCGCCAGCTGGACTACTGGGCCCGTACCGGCCTGGTGGAGCCGGCCGTGCGCGGCGCCGCGGGCTCCGGATCCCAGCGTCTTTACGGCTTCCGCGACATCCTGGTTCTCAAGGTGGTCAAGCGTCTTCTTGACACCGGCGTGTCCCTCCAGCAAATCCGCTCCGCCGTGGACCACCTGCGCGAGCGCGGCGTGGAGGACCTGGCCCAGATCACGCTCATGAGCGACGGCGCCTCCGTCTACGAATGCACCTCCGCCGACGAGGTCATCGACCTGGTCCAGGGCGGCCAGGGCGTGTTTGGCATTGCCGTGGGCCGGGTCTGGCGGGAAGTTGAGGGCAGCCTGGCCGCCCTGCCGAGCGAACACGCCCCCGTGCAGTCCTTCCCCGACGACGAACTCAGCCGCCGGCGCGCCGAGCGCAAGATTTCCTAGCCGGCCGCACGCCAGCCGGCAGTATGTAAAAGGGTCCGCTGGGGCCCGGCCCAGGGTGGCCGGGCCCCAGCGGACCCTTGTCGTTTAAGTGCGGTTGACCCCGCCGTCAGCCGCGGTACAGGCGGCTGCGGGTGGCGCCCTGGTTCAGCACGGCATCCAGCAGCTTGTCGAACAGGGCCGAGGAGTTCTTGGCCGAATCGCCGGGCCACTGGTGGATGGGGTGCGCGGCCCCCTGGATCTGCTGCCAGTTTGCCTGCTCGGGAATCGTGGGGGAGAGCAGCAGCTCGCCAAACATGGTCTTCATTTCCCCCAGCCGGTAGCTGTGCTCGTTGGAGCCGCTGCGCACGCGGTTGGCCACAATGCCGGCCGGAACCAGGGCGGGGGCGAATTCGCTGCGGAACAGCTCGATGGCCCGCATCGTGCGCTGGGTGCCGGCGACGGAAAACAGCCCGGGCTCGGCCACCAGCAGCACCCGGCTGCTGGCCGTCCAGGCCATGCGGGTCAGGCCGTTCAGCGACGGCGGGCAGTCGATCAGGACCAGCTGGTACGGTGCCTTGCCGTCCCGGTCGGCGTTGGCCAGGACCGTGGAGAGCCGGCGCAGGTCGCGGCGGCCCAGGTCGGGGCGGTCGTAAATGCCGCTGAAGGCCGAGCCCATGGCGACGTCAAGCACCGGCAACGGCACGCCGTCGTGCTTGTGGGCGGCCAGCCAGCCGGACGGGACCACATTGGCGGCGAGGTCGGCCTTGCGCGAGCCCTTGATCATGCGCCCGATGTCCAGCTGCCCGGCGGGGTGGACGCCCAGCCCGGTGGTGGCGTCCGCATGGGGGTCAAGGTCTATCACCAGGGTGGGGATGCCGGCGGCCAGGGCTGCCGACGCCAAGCCGAGCGTGACCGACGTCTTGCCGACACCGCCCTTGAGGCTGCTGATGCTCACTACTTGCACGGATGAACCATTACCTTTGCGTCGCGTTCAAAAACCAGGGGCCGCCTGTGGATGCCGGGGCATGTTCCAAGACACATACAATGGCTCTGGAACGTTCGCGACTTGGAGAACCCATTGACAAACACCCCAGACAACCAGCCCGGCAGCCAGCACCAAAACAGCCTCGTGTCGGCCATTTTCAGTGACCGGCACATCGGGGTTGGTGCACAGCCCCACGTTCATCATATGTTGAGCACCCTCGGATTTGGCTCTTTGGAGGAGCTTTCGGCCGCAGCGTTGCCCGAATCCATTTACACCACCGAGCCGCTGGACCTCCAGGCGGCGGCTTCCGAGGAAGCGATGCTGGCCGAATTAAGGGCCCTCGCCGCCAAGAACACGGTCAACAAGTCGTTCATTGGCCAGGGCTACTACGGCACGCACACGCCCGGTGTCATCCAGCGCAACGTTCTTGAAAGCCCCGCCTGGTACACCGCCTACACCCCCTACCAGCCCGAGATCTCCCAGGGCCGCCTCGAGGCGCTGCTGAACTTCCAGACGGTGGTTGCGGACCTGACGGGCATGGTCACCGCCAATGCGTCCATGCTGGACGAAGGCACGGCCGCCGCCGAGGCCGTGGCCCTGATGCGCCGCAGCAACCGTTCCGCCAAGGCCGACGCCGTCATGGTGGTGGACGCCGACGTCTTCCCGCAGACCCTGGCCGTCATCCGCACCCGGTCCAAGGCCATGGGCATCCCGGTGCTGGTCCACGACTTCGAGGACGACGGCGCCCTGCCGGACGTCGAGTTCTTCGGCCTCCTGCTCCAGTACCCGGGCGACTCCGGGCTCATCCGCGACCTTGCCCCGATCATCGCCGCGGCCAAGGAACGCAAGGCAGTGGTGGCCGTCGCGGCCGACCTGCTGGCCCTGACGCTGCTGGAGTCGCCCGGCGGGCTGGGCGCCGACCTGGCCGTGGGCACCTCACAGCGCTTTGGCGTGCCCATGGGCTTTGGCGGCCCGCACGCCGGCTACATGGCCGTACGCCAGGGCCTGGAGCGTGCGCTTCCCGGCCGGCTCGTGGGCGTCTCCAAGGACGCTGCCGGCAACATGGCCTACCGCCTGGCGCTGCAGACCCGCGAGCAGCACATCCGCCGTGAAAAGGCCACCTCCAACATCTGCACCGCCCAGGTGCTGCTGGCCGTCATGGCCGGCATGTACGCCGTCTACCACGGCCCCGAGGGCCTGCGGAAGATCGCCACGCGGGTCCACGCCCTCGCCCTGGCCGTGGCCGCCGCGGCAACGGCCGCCGGCCACACCGTGGTCCATGCCAACTACTTCGACACCGTGAAAGTGCGCATTGCCTCGGCCAGCGGTCACTCGGCCGCCGAGTTTGTGGCGGCCGCCCACACCGCCGGCTACCTGTTGCGCCAGGTGGACCACGACCACCTCCAGATCGCGGTGGACGAGACCACCACGGAAGCCGATGTCGCCGCACTGGCCGGGCTGCTCGCAGGCCGGGCGCCCTCGGGCACGGCCGCCGCCCGGAACACCGGTGCGAACAGCGCAACGGGAACGGTCCTGCCAGCGGATGCCTCCGGCGTCGCACTTCCCGCCCCGGCGCGCAGCACCGGCTACCTGGAGAACCCGGTGTTCCACGTGCACAACTCGGAAACGCAGATGCTGCGCTACCTGCGCAGGCTGGCCGACGCCGACTATGCGCTGGACCGCGGCATGATCCCGCTGGGCTCGTGCACCATGAAGCTCAACGCCACCGCCGAGATGGCCGCCATCACCTGGCCGGAGTTCGCCAACCTCCATCCCTTCGCTCCGGCGTCGGACACCGTGGGCATCGTGGAGATGGCCACCCAGCTGGAGGAATGGCTGGCCGAGATCACCGGCTACGACGCCGTCTCCGTCCAGCCCAACGCCGGCTCGCAGGGCGAGTTTGCCGGGCTCATGGCCATCCGCGCCTACCACGTGGAAAACGGCAACACGGACCGTGACATTGTCCTGATCCCCACCTCTGCCCACGGCACCAACGCCGCGTCCGCCGTCATGGCAGGGCTGAAGGTGGTGCCGGTGGCCACGGACGGCTTCGGCAACATCGACATTGACGACCTCAAGCGCCAGATCACCGTCCACGAAAACCGGCTGGCGGCCATCATGGTCACCTACCCCTCCACGCACGGCGTGTTTGAAACGTCCATCAGCGCCATTTGCGCCATGGTGCACGACGCCGGCGGCCAGGTCTACGTCGACGGCGCCAACCTCAACGCCCTCGTGGGCCTGGCCCGGCCCGGCAAGTTTGGTTCCGACGTCTCCCACCTCAACCTGCACAAGACGTTCTGCATCCCGCACGGCGGCGGCGGCCCCGGGGTGGGGCCCGTGGGCGTCCGGTCGCACCTGGCCAAGCACCTGCCTGCGCGGGAACTCGGGCTTGATTCCTCCGTGGGCCTGGTCTCCAGCGCGCCGTACGGCTCGGCGTCGATCCTGCCGATCTCCTGGGCCTACATCCGCATGATGGGTCCGGACGGGCTGCGCCTGGCCACCCAGACCGCCATCCTGTCCGCCAACTACATTGCCCGCCGCCTCAGCGAACACTACCCGGTGCTGTACACGGGTGCCCACGACCTCGTGGCCCATGAATGCATCCTGGACCTGCGCGGCATCACGGCCGACTCCGGTGTGAGCGTGGATGACGTGGCCAAGCGCCTGATCGACTACGGCTTCCATGCTCCGACCATGTCCTTCCCGGTCGCCGGAACCTTGATGGTGGAGCCCACGGAGTCCGAGGACCTGGCCGAACTCGACAGGTTCATCGACGCGATGATTGCCATCCGCAAGGAAATCGCGGCCGTCCAGGACGGGCTGTGGCCGGCCGGGGACAACCCGCTGGCCAACGCCCCGCACACGGCCCACAGCCTGACGCAGGAATGGGGGCACCCGTACGGCCGCGAAGAGGCAGTGTTCCCGGCCGGCGTAGACCCCCGTGCCAAGTACTGGCCGCCGGTGGGCAGGGTGGACCAGGCCTACGGCGACCGGCACCTGGTGTGCTCGTGCCCGTCCATTGAGGAACTGGCCGAAGTGTCCTGACGGGTGTGCCTGTCCCTGTTCCTTGTGGGAACATGGGCAGGCACCTTGTGTCTCCGGACACCTTTATTACGGTTTCCGGCCGTGAGATGCGACACATCATTTGGCGCGCCGGCGGCCGTGGGGCCAAACTTGCATCACTTTAGTTTTTTCTAAAGTGACGATTCAGGCGCACTACCGTGGAACGCGGGCCTGGACATCAACAACCACAGTTCCTGAACCATCATTTGCACCAGTCCGCCGGCTGCCACAGCGGGAGGCGGACCGCCACGCCAGCGTAAACACAGGAGTGACATGTTTTCAAAGATTCTGGTTGCCAACCGCGGTGAGATCGCCATCCGTGCCTTCCGCGCGAGCTACGAGCTCGGCGCCAAGACGGTTGCCGTCTTCCCCCACGAGGACCGCAATTCCATCCACCGCCAAAAAGCGGACGAAGCGTACCTCATCGGAGAGGAGGGCCACCCGGTCCGTGCCTACCTGGACGTGGAGGAGGTGGTCCGGGTTGCCAAGGAAGCCGGCGCGGACGCCATTTACCCCGGTTACGGGTTCCTGTCTGAAAACCCCGGACTGGCCGCCGCCGCCGCTGCCGAAGGCATCACCTTTGTGGGCCCGCCGGCCGAGGTGCTGGAGATGACGGGGAACAAGTTCCAGGCGCTCAAGGCCGCCCGCGAGGCCGGCATTCCGGTTCTCAAGTCCAGCGAACCCAGCGACGACCTGGACACGCTCATTGCCGCAGCCGAGGAAATCGGCTTCCCCGTCTTCGCCAAGGCCGTGGCCGGCGGCGGCGGGCGCGGCCTGCGGCGCGTGGACACGCGCGAGGAGCTGCGGGAGGCCCTCAGCGCGGCCATGCGTGAAGCCGATGCCG
The DNA here is from genome assembly GCF_024539665.1 of Arthrobacter sp. STN4. Lineage (NCBI taxonomy): Bacteria > Bacillati > Actinomycetota > Actinomycetes > Micrococcales > Micrococcaceae > Arthrobacter > Arthrobacter sp. STN4. The sequence goes on along the minus strand of NZ_JAKZGX010000010.1, from coordinate 58,579 downwards.
CCTTCGGCGACGCCACCATGTTCCTGGAGCAGGCCGTGCTGCGTCCCCGCCACATCGAGGTGCAGATCCTGGCCGATGCAGAGGGCAATGTCATCCACCTCTTTGAGCGTGACTGCTCGCTGCAGCGCCGCCACCAGAAGGTGGTGGAGATCGCCCCGGCGCCCAACCTGGACGAAAACATCCGCAAGGCCCTGCACGCCGACGCCGTGAAGTTTGCCAAGGCCATGGGCTACGTTAACGCCGGCACCGTCGAGTTCCTCGTGGACACCGTGGGGGAGCGGGCCGGCCAGCACGTCTTCATTGAAATGAACCCCCGCATCCAGGTGGAGCACACGGTCACCGAGGAAATCACCGATGTGGACCTGGTGCAGGCACAGCTGCGCATCGCCGCCGGCGAGACCCTGGCCGACCTGGGCCTGAGCCAGGAGACCGTGCAGGTCAAGGGTGCAGCCCTGCAGTGCCGCATCACCACCGAGGACCCGGCCAACGGATTCCGCCCCGACGTCGGAAAGATCACCACCTACCGTTCCGCCGGCGGCGCCGGCATCAGGCTCGACGGCGGCACCATCTACGCGGGTGCCGAAATCAGCCCGCACTTCGACTCCATGCTGGTCAAGCTCACCTGCCGCGGCCGCGACTACAAGACGGCGGTGGGCCGCGCACGCCGCGCCCTGGCCGAATTCCGGATCCGCGGCGTGTCCACCAACATCCCGTTCCTGCAGGCCGTGCTGGACGACCCGGCCTTCAACGCCGGCGACATCGCCACCTCCTTCATCGACGAACGCCCGGAGCTCCTGCACGCCCGCGTATCCTCCGACCGCGGCACGAAGCTGCTGACCTGGCTGGCGGACGTCACCGTCAACAAGCCCAACGGCGAGCTGAAGGTCCATGCCGACCCGGCCCTGAAGCTGCCGTTTGTGGACGTGGACACGGCGCCGGCCGGATCACGCCAGCGGCTGGCCGAGCTGGGCCCGGAGGGCTTTGCCGCCGCACTGCGCGCGCAAACCGCCGTCGCGGTCACCGACACCACCTTCCGCGACGCCCACCAGTCCCTGCTGGCCACCCGGGTGCGCACCCGCGACCTGGCCACTGCCGGCGCTGCGGTATCCGTGCTGACGCCGCAGCTGCTCTCCGTGGAGGCCTGGGGCGGGGCCACCTACGACGTCTCGCTGCGCTTCCTTGGCGAAGACCCGTGGCAGCGCCTGGTCAAGCTGCGCGCGGCCCTGCCGAACATCTGCCTCCAGATGCTGCTGCGCGGGAGGAACACCGTTGGCTACACCCCGTACCCGGCAGAAGTCACCGACGCATTTGTGCAAGAGGCCGCCGCCAGCGGCATCGACATCTTCCGCATCTTCGACGCCCTGAATGACGTGGACCAGATGGAACCGGCCATCCGGGCGGTCCGCGCCACCGGCACGGCCGTGGCCGAGGTGGCCCTGTGCTACACCGGCGACCTCCTGGACCCGGCGGAAACCATCTACACGCTGGACTACTACCTGGACCTGGCCCAGCGCATCGTCGACGCCGGCGCGCACATCCTGGCCATCAAGGACATGGCCGGCGTGCTGCGCCCGGCGGCCGCGGCCAAACTGGTCACGGCACTGCGAGAGCGCTTTGACCTGCCCGTCCACCTGCACACGCACGACACCGCAGGCGGCCAGCTCGCGACGCTGACGGCCGCCGTCAACGCCGGGGTCGACGCCGTCGACGTCGCCTCCGCCTCCCTGGCCGGCACCACCAGCCAGCCGTCCGCCTCGGCCCTGGTTGCCGCACTGGCGCACACCGACCGCGACACCGGGATCGACCTGGCCGCGATCAGCTCGCTGGAACCCTACTGGGAGGCCGTGCGGCGCGTGTACGCGCCGTTTGAGTCCGGCCTGGCCGCGCCCACGGGCCGCGTCTACCGTCACGAGATCCCCGGCGGCCAGCTCTCCAACCTGCGCCAACAGGCCATCGCCCTGGGCCTGGGGGAGCGCTTCGAGGAAATCGAGGACATGTACACGGCCGCCGACCGGATCCTGGGGCACCTGGTCAAGGTGACGCCGTCGTCCAAGGTGGTGGGCGACCTCGCCCTGCACCTGGTGGGCATCAAGGCCGACCCGGCCGACTTCGAGCAAAACCCGCAGAACTACGACATCCCGGATTCCGTGGTGGGCTTCCTGGGCGGCGAACTGGGCACACCTCCCGGCGGCTGGCCCGAGCCGTTCCGCACCAAGGCGCTGCAGGGGCGCACCGTCGTCGAACGCGTGGGCACGCTCAGCCCGCAGGACAGCGAAGAGCTGGCGGCGGACAGCGAAACGAGGCGCGCGGCCTTGAACCGGCTGCTTTTTGCCGGTCCCACCACGGACTTCGCCAAGGTCCGCGAAACGTACGGCGACGTATCGGTGCTGGACACCCGCGACTACCTTTACGGGCTGCAGCGGGGCCAGGAGCACGTCGTGGCACTGGACAAGGGCGTACGCCTGATTGTCTCCCTGGAAACCATTTCGGAGGCCGACGAGAAGGGCATGCGCACCGTAACGTGCAAGCTCAACGGCCAAAGCCGGCCGGTGATTGTGCGGGACAACAGTGTCGAGAGCAAGGTCAAGGCCGCGGAAAAGGCGGACAATGCAGTGGCCGGACAGATCGCCGCGCCGTTCGCCGGCGCCGTCAGCCTCAAGGTTGCCGTGGGCGACGTCGTGGAGGCCGGGGCCACCGTGGCCACCATCGAGGCCATGAAGATGGAGGCCTCCATCACGACGCCGGTGGGCGGCACCGTTTCCCGGCTCGCCGTGGACGGCGTGTCACAGGTGCAGGGCGGGGACCTGCTGGTGGTGGTGGGCTAGGACCGATGCCGGCGTCGGGTGCCGAAAGGCGCCCCAACGCCCTGCGCTACACTAAAAACCAAACAGGCACCGCAACCGCGGCCGGAAAATTCCTTCCGGCCGCGGTGGCATTTTTAGTGGGTAACGGAGACATGGCGAATAAAAACACCAAGCCGAAAGAAGCCGGCAGGCCCGTGGCAGGGGAGGCCCCGGCGGGCGGGTTGGCTGAGCTGGACGAACTGGACGGGCTGGACACCGACGTGACACCGGCGTCCGAGAACCTGGCGGGCGGGGTTGCCCTCGCGCCCGCGGCGGCCGATCCGGCGTCAACGGGAGCGGTGGAAACCATTACGCAGGTGACCCTGGGAACCCTCCCGGAACGGCCGCAGACTGAACCGGCTTCAGGCGCCGTTCGCGCTACAGCCACCTCCATGCCGCAGACCACGGTGGAACCCCTGGAAGTACCGGTGCAGCAGGGCACCAGCCCCCGCCGGCAGCGTGAGGACGGGCCCGAACCCGCAGCGGCGCTCACCAGCGACCGCCTGCTGAACAAGGTCGCTGCGCCTCCCGTAGGCGGCTGGCGGCTGTGGCTGTACAAGGCCAGCTTCGGCTCGGTCAATATGGGGGACTCGGACAAGGTCCGCCTGGAACGGGCGCAGGACAACCTGATTGCCTCGCGCCTGGGGGAGCGCACCCGCTTTGTGCCGGTGTTGTCCCGGAAGGGTGGCGTCGGCAAGACCACCGTCACCACGCTGCTCGGGATGGTCCTGGCGGACACCCGTGAGGACCGCGTCATTGCAATGGACGCCAACCCGGACCGCGGCACGTTGTCAGACCGATCGCCCGGCAGTGCGGACTTTACCGCCCGGAACCTGGTCAAGGACCGTTTCAACGTCACCACATTCTCACAGTTGTCCAACTATGTGGCCCGCGACGGTTCACGCCTGGACGTGCTCGCAAGCGATACCGATCCCACGGTGGCACAGGCCTTTGACGATTCCGACTACCGGGCCGTCACGGACATCCTCAGCAAGTACTATTCCATTGTCCTCACGGACTCCGGCACCGGCATGGTCCACTCGGTCATGAAGGGCACCCTGGAAAAGGCCGACGCCGTGGTGTTGGTTTCCGGCGGAAGCGTGGACGAGGCAAGACTCGCCTCGGAGACGCTCTCCTGGTTGGAAGCCCACGGACGCCACGACCTGGTCGCCAACGCCATCGTGGTGGTCAACATGTCGGGCGGGGAAACCCAAGTGGACATTGCCCAGATCGAGGAACACTTCAGGTCCCGGGTGCGCAATGTCTTGCGCATTCCGTATGACAAGCACCTGGCAGAAGGGTCCCGCGTCGAGTTGGCCAAGTTGCGCCCGGCCACGCGCCTGGCTGTCAAGGAACTTGCGTCACTCGTTGTCACGGAGCTGCAGCGGCGGTAGTCGTGGCGGGGGCGCCTGTAGTCGTGCCAGCGGCGCCGCTGCGGTCGGGACCTGAAGCCGCCGGTGGCCGGGTGGTTCGTCCGGTCGGTGGTTCGTTCTGGGGGGGGGGGTGGGCCTCCACGAGTGCTTCGACTTGGGTGAGGAGCTCATCCCGGGCCGTGCGGAGTTGCCTGAGCATGGCGGCGAGCTGAGGGAAGACAACGCCTGCAGCGCCGGTGCCTGAGACCGCCACACTCTGCTCATTCAAGGCTGTGAATACATCGGCGGCCCAGCGTTTCCCGGCCCGTGGCGCATATTTCAAGAGCAGTGTCGCCAAGCGGGCCTGCCCGGCTTTGCGCAGCTTTTCCTGGGTCGGGTATTTGATCAGCAACTCGGCCATGGCCGGGTGATCCAGGTGCTCACCAATGACGCGTTCCAGCGCCGGATGTATCTGCGTGGGCAGGCCCCGAATCCGGTTGGAAGTCGCCGTGGCCTGCTTGGCCAGATCATCGTCACACCCGCAGAGCATGGAGAGTTCGGCGGCTTGTTCGTCGGCGAGGACGATGGAACGCAGCGTGTGCGGCAGGGACCGGGCAGCTTCAGCAATGATCGCAGCGTCCCTGGCGTCTGTCTTGGCTTCGTTGGGGTGCAGGTCGGCGATGCGGCGCATGGCCAGTCCCGGAATGTAGCCGACCATGATGCCTTCAGCTTGGGCCACAGCGACTGGTAGGGCACCAACGGTCGAGGGCTGATCCACGACCAACAATACGGTGCCTTTGCCGGCCACGGCCTTGATGATTGCACGGAGTTTGGCTTCATCCTGGGGCAGCGCCCGATCCAGGAGCTTCTTGCCGGCACGGTCGATGGCGACCGCGTGGTGATTGCTCTTGCCAACATCAACACCTATGAAAACATCGATTTCGTCGTGGTTCTTGATCAACGCACAACTCCCAGAATTTGTCGTATGAAACCGCGTTGGCTTGTCCTAAGGCGGCAAGGCTCGGCATCTTTGGTTACGGCTGACCTACACTCTGATTCCCTCTCCTGGTCTGGTCCCCATTAGCGATATCCCTGGCGCCTATTGCGTCCCGGTGACAACACCCCCCTGTAAGTCTTTGTAGTGGCTGGTCTGTGACTAGCTGGCAGGGTAAGTACTGGTTGTTCTTCAATGACGGTGACTCAACACCCCCTCGGCCCCTGGTGGGCCTTGGATCCGAATTGTCCCGTGCCCGGGTCCGGGACTCGATTGAAGGCTCCGCCTCCGGGGGAACACGCCGGTTTCTGCATCCCTATAGGGCCCCAACAGGCAGAGGACCGACACGCCCGTTCCGCCCAGCTGCCGGGGCTGCGGCCCACGGCGTGACCACAGTGATGCAGGCCCCGCCACCCAGCCGAGTCCTCCCGACGGTTGCAACCCAGCCTCGATGAGCACGCCCTCGAACGTGCGGCAGCGTCTACCAAAACAGCCCCGGTTGCAACCGGGCGTTGGAAAACATGCCCCGATCGCGGGTCGACGCGGGGGAAGCGCGGGAGGGTTTGGGAAAACACGCCCAATTGCAACCGACGGTCGCGAAAAACAGCCCCGGTTGCAACCGAGCGTTGGAAGTGGGTCAGGCGGGCTTTTTTGCGGAGTAGATGTCCTCCACCACGGCGTCGAAGTCCTTCAGGACCTGGGCGCGCTTGACCTTCATGGAGGGGGTGAGGTGGCCGGAGGTTTCGGTGAAGTCGGTGTCGATGATCCGGAACGCCTTGACGGACTCGGCCTGGGAAACCGAGCCGTTTGCCTTGTCGATGGCATGCTGGACGGCGGCGATGACCACCGGCTCCTTCGCCGCCTGCTCCACGGTGATGCCCTCGGGCAGGCCGTTGTGGCGCCCCCACTGCGGCAGGGCATCCGCGTCGAGGGTCACGATGGCGGCAATGAACGGGCGGTTGTCGCCGATGACCAGGCACTGGGAAACGATGGCGTCGGCGCGGATCTGGTCCTCGAGCAGTGCCGGCACCACGTTCTTGCCGCCGGCCGTAACGATGATTTCCTTTTTGCGCCCGGTGATCTTCAGGAAACCCTGTTCGTCCAGCTCGCCGATGTCGCCCGTGCGGAACCAGCCGTCGGCGAAGGCGTCGGCGGTGAGGTCATCGCGGCCAAAGTAGCCCTTCATGACGCACACGCCCTTGGCGAGGATCTCGCCGTCGTCGGCGATCTTCACGGCGTTGCCGGGCAGCGGGGCGCCGACTGTGCCGATCTTGATGAGTTCGGGGCGGTTGACCGTGACGGGTGCAGTGGTTTCCGTCAGGCCGTAGCCTTCGAGGATCTGCAGGCCAATGCCCTGGAAGAAGTGGCCCAGCCGTTCGCCCAGCGGTCCGCCGCCGGAGACTGCATGGCGGACGTTGCCTCCCATGGCTGCGCGCAGCTTGCCGTAGACCAGTTTGTCGAACAGGGCATGCTTGGCCTTCAGCAGCAGCGGCACCTTCCCTGCCTGGCCCGCGCGGGAGAAATCGATCGCCGTCTGGGCGGCTGCGGCAAAGATCTTGCCCTTGCCTTCGCCCTCGGCCTTGAGCACGGCGGAGTTGTAGACCTTCTCAAAGACGCGCGGCACGGCCAGGATAAAGGTGGGCTTGAAGCTTTGGAGGTCCTCGAGCAGGTGCTTGATGTCGGGGGTGTGCCCCACCTTGGCGCCGGCTGCCACGGCCAGCACGGAGATGTAGCGGGCAAACACGTGCGCCAGGGGCAGGAACATGACGGTCTGTGAGCCGGGCGGGACAACATCCCTGCCCAGCACGGCCAAGGCGTTTTCGCTCAGTTCCACGAAATTGTGGTGCATGAGCATGCAGCCCTTGGGCCGGCCCGTGGTGCCGGAGGTGTAGATGATCGTGGCGATGTCATCGAGGCTGTTGGAGGTGCGGTGGACCTCCAGCACTGCGTCGGGCACGTCGCGGCCTGCGTCCCGCAGGGCGTCCAGGCCGTCGCCTTCCATTTGCCAGACATTCTTCAGCGCCGCCAGCCCCTCATTGTGCGCGGCCTGTCGGATCACGTTTTCGTGGCCGGCGGATTCGGCAATGACGGCCACGGCCTGGGAGTCGCCCAGGTTCCAGGCCACCTGCGACGGCGACGACGTTTCGTAGATCGGCACGGACACGGCACCTGCGAACCAGATGGCAAAGTCCACCAGCGACCATTCATAGCGGGTGCGGGCCATGATGCCCACACGGTCGCCCACCCCGATGCCCGAGGCGATCAGGCCCTTGGCAATGGCGCAGACGTCGGCGTGGAATTCCTTGGCGGAGACGTCCACCCAGACATTGTCCGCGTTGCGGCGGGAGAACAGGGCGGGATTTGAATCCAACCGCGACTGGCGCAGTAAAAGGTCCGTGGTGTTCATGGTCCGCGGGCTGACCACCTGGGCCGGAACGGTAATCTCGCGCACTGTGGCTCCTTACGTATGACAGTCCAAACAAGGCTTGGCCTTACTCTATCCGGAGCCCGCAGCAGCCGGTCCGAAGAAATAAGTTACTCATCAGTAACTTTATGTTGTTTGGATCACACATTCAATTCGGGGACCGTGCCGCCCGCGGTGGCTAGACTCGGGGGATGCAGCAACCTCGCCCCGTCTTCAGGCCCACCCTGCGATTTCCAGGACGGGCGGCCGTCGGTGGAAGCCTGGCCCTGGGCATAGACATCGGCGGAACGAAGGTTGCCGCGGGCGTCGTGGACGGCATGGGAAACATCCGCGAGGAGCTGCGCCGTGAGACCCCGGGCCGCGACCCCAGGGCCGTGGAGGCCGTCATCGTGGACCTGGTCCGCGAGCTGGGCGCCCGCCACGAGCTGCGCAGCGTCGGCATTGGCGCCGCCGGATGGATGGACCTCGACGGCGGCACGGTCGTCTTCAGCCCGCACCTCGCCTGGCGGAACGAGCCCCTGCGGGAAAACCTGGAGAGGCTCCTGAACCGGCCCGTTGCGCTGGCCAACGACGCCGACGCCGCCGCCTGGGCCGAGTGGCGCTTCGGCGCCGGGCGCGGGCACGACCGCCTGGTGTGCCTGACCCTGGGCACCGGCATTGGCGGCGCACTCGTCGTCGACGGCCGGGTGGAGCGGGGCAGCTTCGGCATGGCGGGGGAGTTCGGCCACCAAATCATCATGCCCGGCGGGCACCGCTGCGAGTGCGGCAACCGCGGCTGCTGGGAACAATACGCCTCCGGCAACGCGTTGGGCAGGGAGGCACGGGAACTGGCCCGGGCGAAGTCGCCGATGGCCACCGAACTGTTGGCCGCCGTTGACGGGCGCCCCAAGGACATCACCGGGACCGTGGTGACGGAACTTGCCCTGGCCGGGGAGCCGACGTCGCGGGAACTGGTTGAGGAAGTGGGGGACTGGCTCGGCCTGGGCATTGCCAACCTGGCCGCGGCGCTGGACCCGGCGCTTTTCGTCATTGGCGGCGGCCTGTCCGCGGCCGGCGAGCTGCTGCTGGCCCCGGCCCGGCGTACCTACGCCAAGAACCTCACGGGCCGCGGCTTCCGGCAGGAGGCCGTCATCACGGGGGCGCAGCTGGGGCCCTCCGCCGGCCTGATCGGTGCCGCGGACCTCTCACGGGTACGCCAGTCCGACCGCCTGGGGGTGCGGCGCCGGCACACGAGGCACGCCCGCAGCACCCTGGGCAGCTAAGGGCAACAGCCGCCACATGGGCCGGGCGCCCAGGCCGGCTAGACGACTGCGCCGTCCCCGCCTTCGTGATCGCGGTTCTTCGGCAGCCGGTAAATCAGGTAGCCGGTGCCCGCCAGGAAGGCCAGGATCACGCCGATGACAGCCACCAACGGCATGCCGCGCCAAAAGATCGCGGCCAGCACCAGGAAGATGGGTCCGCCGGCGGCGCCGATCCAGGCGAGCACCATGGCAGGTTCCGCCCCGGCCAGGCTCGGCGGCACCGGAGGGACAAATTCGTCGTCCGGATCCGCTGCCGCGTAGTCGCGCGGACCGGTGTCCGGGGAGGCGGACCCGCCGCGGCCGCCGCCGTAGGGCGGTTCCTCCGGGGCGGGCGAAAGCTGCCGGCGCCACACGCCCAGGGGGTCGAAGTCGTCCACGCCCTTCGACGGGCCGGCAGCCGGGGCAGCGGGGGGCGTGCCGGCTTCGTCCGCCGCCTCAGGGAGGGCGCCCTCCATGAAACTGTCGTCAGGCTCCTGGAGCCGGGCCACCAGGTCGAGCCAGACGGCCTCGTCGCGGTCGTCGCCGCCGGTGCTCGGGGTGTCGTGGCCATGGTCAGACTGCACGTGCATGCCTCCGGAAGAAGTCACTGGACTGGGAGAAGATCTGTGCGGCGTCATTGTCCATGGTTGCCACATGGTAGCTGTTGCCCAGCGGCACCACCTCGAACTCCTTCGCACCTATGCCGGCCCGCAAGGCGGTCATGCTGGATTCCGGCACCACGTGGTCCACGGTGGAACGGAAAACGATGGTGGGTGCCACCACGCGGGGCAGCTGGGCGATGGTGTCGGCGAACAGCTTGGAGAGTTCATGGACGGCGGCCACCGGCGTCCGCAGGTAGGCGCCCTCGGTGATGCCCGGGGCCTTGATGTCGTCGCCAATGGCCGGCACGCTTTTGAGCATGTGCCGCAACAGGCCCGAATATTTGGCCCGGCCGTCGCTGAACGTCAGGCCGGGATTGACGACGGCGACGCCGGCCACCGGGTGGTTGGCCGCGACCCGCAGGGCAAGGGCGCCGCCCATGGACAGCCCGGCCACAAAGACGGTGTCGCAGCGGGCGGAGAGTTCCAGATAGGCGGCTTCAAAGTCGCGGTACCAGTTGGTCCACGGCGTGCGCGAAAGGTCCTGCCACGTGGTGCCGTGGCCCGCCAGCAGCGGCATGTTCACGGCATAGCCTTCGTTGGCGAGGGACTCCGACCAGGAGCGGAGGCTGACGGGGGAGCCGGTAAAGCCGTGGCTGAGTGCCACACCGACGCGCGCCAAACTGCCATGTCCGTCCGAGCGGAAGGATTGCGCCGTTGCCATGGTGGCCTCCGTGAAGTCAGGTGCCATGAGTATAAGCACCATTTTCGGGCAGACACCAAAGGTGCGACGCATCCGCGTCACCACCCATGGCGCCCCACTTACTAGACTACTGTTGTTACGTTGGGTGCGGGTGGACGCATCGGGCACGCCTGGCTGAACCCGGTCCCGCCGGAGAGGATTATTACCGTGATTTATTGGGTGCTCAAGAAGATCTTCCTCGGACCGGTGCTTAAAATCCTGTTTCGCCCCTGGACGAAGGGCCTGGACAACCTGCCGGTGGACGGCCCGGCCGTGCTGGCCAGCAACCACCTTTCCTTTTCCGATTCCATCTTCATGCCCCTGATGGTCCCGCGCCCCGTCGTCTTCCTGGCCAAGAGTGACTACTTCACCGGACGCGGCCTCAAGGGCCGGCTGACCGCTGCCTTCTTTAAGCTGACCAACCAGCTGCCCATGGACCGCTCCGGCGGCAAGGCCTCCGCCAACTCGCTGCAGACCGGGGTGGAAGTCCTCAAGGACGGCGGCCTGCTGGGCATTTACCCCGAGGGAACCCGCAGCCCCGACGGCCGGCTGTACCGCGGGAAGGTGGGGGTGGCCAAGCTGGTCCTGACCGCCAACGTGCCCGTGATCCCCGTCGCCATGATCGGCACCGACAAGGTCCAGCCCATTGGCCGGCGCATCCCCAACATCCGCCGCCTGGGTGTCATCTTTGGCGAACCCCTGGACTTCAGCCGCTACCAGGGCCTGCACGACGACCGCTTTGTCCAACGCTCCGTGACGGACGAGATCATGTATGAGCTGATGCGCATTTCCGGACAGGAATACGTCGATTCCTACGCCAGCACCGTCAAGGACCGGATTGCGGCGGAAAAGGCCGGCAGGACTGCCGGCGCCAAGGCCGGTGCCAAGTCCGGCGCTGAACCCAAGGCGCCGGGCCAGGCAGCGGCCGCCCCGGAGGACGGCGCGAAAGCCGCGGACGCCGTCCGCATCGACCCCTCTGAGACCGTGGCCCCGGGGACCGTGACCGTGATCGGCGCCAAGGCCGGGCCGAAGCGTCCGCGCATTATTGCGGAAGACGTTACGGCCGATGACGTTACGGCGGATGGCATCCTGACGGACCCTTTGCCGGCGGCAGGAGGGGCCGATGCCGTGAACGAACCGGATCCGGGCGAAATGCCGCCGGAAACAGCGCCACGGTAGGCCCAAGCGGAGGGGAGTGCGCACGGAAAGGCCGTCGCATCTCATGACTCGGACAGGTTCCCGCGGCAGTTGCGCAGGGGGTTAGTCTTGAGGGGTGACTGAGCTAAATGCCCCCGTAGCGCCCACACCCGCCGCCATGTCCGTTCCCGGCATGTCCCTCCCCGGCGCTGCCGTGTATCCCGGCCTTGACGATTGGCGTGAACTGCCCATCGCGCAACAGCCCACCTGGGCCGACCCCGAGGCGTTTTCCGCCAGCGTGAAGGAGCTCTCCTCGCTGCCGCCGCTCGTGTTTGCCGGCGAGGTCGATGTACTGCGTTCCCGCCTGGCCAAGGCCGCGCAGGGCAAGGCGTTCCTGCTGCAGGGCGGCGACTGCGCCGAAACCTTTGAGGCCGCCACGGCCGACCGGATCAGCTCGCGCGTCAAGACGATCCTGCAGATGGCGGTGGTGCTCACCTACGGTGCCCAGCTGCCCGTCATCAAAATGGGACGCATGGCCGGCCAGTTTGCCAAGCCGCGCTCATCCAACGACGAAACCCGCGACGGCGTGACCCTGCCGGCCTATCGCGGCGACATTGTCAACGGCTTTGAATTCACGCCCGAGTCGCGCAGGCATGACGCCTCGCGCATGCTCAAGGCCTACCACACCTCCGCGTCGACGCTGAACCTGATCAGGGCGTTCACCCAGGGCGGCTTCGCCGACCTCCGGCTGGTCCACGAATGGAACCGCGGCTTCACCTCCAACCCGGCGCACAGCCGGTACGAGAAGCTGGCCAAGGACATCGACCGGGCCATCAAGTTCATGGCCTCCTGCGGTGCCGACTTCGAGGCGCTGAAGACGGTGGAATTCTTTGCCAGCCACGAGGCCTTGCTGCTCGATTACGAACGTGCATTGACCCGCATCGACTCCCGCACCGGAACCCCCTATGACACCTCGGCACACTTCCTGTGGATCGGCGAGCGGACCCGCGACCTGGAGCAGGCGCACGTGGACTTCCTCTCCCGCGTCCGGAACCCGATCGGCGTCAAGCTCGGCCCCACCACCTCACCGGACGACGCGCTGCGCCTGATCGAGAAACTGGACCCGAACCGCGAGCCCGGCCGCCTGACGTTCATCACCCGCATGGGCGCCACGAACATTCGCGAGAAGCTGCCGAACCTCGTGGAGAAGGTCACCGCCTCCGGCGCCCAGGTCCTCTGGGTCACCGACCCCATGCACGGCAACACCGTCACCTCGCCCAACGGCTACAAGACGCGCAACTTCGACGACGTCATCGACGAGGTCCGCGGCTTCTTCGAGGTCCACCAGGCACTGGGCACCTTCCCCGGCGGCCTGCACGTGGAGATGACCGGCGACGACGTGGCCGAGTGCCTCGGCGGCGCCGACCCCATCGACCAGGAAGCGTTCCTGACCGGCTACGAATCCGTGTGCGACCCCCGCCTGAACCACAAGCAGTCGCTCGAGATGGCCTTCCTCGTGGCGGGGGCGCTGAGCCAAAGCAAGTAGCACCGCCCGGCCGCCGGGCTCCGGCGGCCGGGTCAGATGACCTGCAGGGTGACCGTGCTGCCTTCGGGGGCCTTCCCGCCCTGCGGGTCCTGGAAGCGCACCGTGCCGAAGAAGCCGCCAAACAGCTTTTCCACCTTCACGGTGAAGCCGCGGGCCTCGAGCCGGGAGCGGGCGTCGTCCAGCTGCCTGCCCACCACATCGGGCACCTCAACCATTTTGGGGCCCTTGGAAAGGGTCAGGGTGACCGTGCCCCCGGCGGTGAGGTTGCCGCCGGCGGGCGATTGGGCGGCAACGGAGCCGGCAGGGACGGTGGTGCTGTAGACCTGCCCCGCCGCGACGGCGGGCACGAGGCCAAGTTCCTTGAGCGCGGCCTGTGCCGCGGCGGCGGGCCTGCCCACGACGGACGGCACCGGGATCGGCCTGGGGCCCTTGGAAACCACGATGTCCACCTTGGTGTTGCCCCGGAATTGTGTGCCGGAGGCCGGATTCTGGCTGACGACGGTGCCGGCTGCGCCCTTTTCGTCGTATGCCTCCGTCACGGTGCCCGTGGCGAGGTGGCCCGCCGAGAGCGCCGCCTGGGCCGCGGCGAGCGTTTTGCCGGCAAGGGCCGGCACGGGGTACAGGACGGGACCCTTGGAAACCAGGATCGTCACGCCCTGGAATTTGCGCTGTTCGGTCCCTCCCGTGGGGTCCGTGTCCACGGCCAGTCCGGCGGCGGTCTTTTCGTTGAAGACCTCCGACGTTGCGGCCAGCTGGAACCCGCGGGCCTGGATCAGTGCCTGCGCCTGCGCCACGGTCTTGTTGTGGACGTCCGGCACGGTGGCCAGCGCGCCCGGACCCATCCCCAGGAACCAGCCTGCCGCGGCCACCAGCAGCGCCAGCAGGGCCACCACCAGGATCCAGAGGGTGGCCCGGCGCCGTGGATGGGCCGTGCCCAGGGTGGCGATCGGCTGGGCGGCGGTCCGGGCGCGCTCCCGGGCTGCCATGCGCACGGACCGCTTGGAAGGCGCCTGCCCGCCCGTCCCGGCTGCGTTCCGGCCGACGCCGGCCCCCGGCTCCAGCGCCATCGTCATGTTGGGCGTGGCATAGGCTGACGGACGGCCGTTCTCGTCGACATACAACCTGCCGGGGGACGGAAGCACACTCGTGGGGTTTGCCGGTGCGGCGATGACGGCGGTCTCGTTGCCCGGGCTGCCGTAGGGCGGGGCCAGGGCCTCGGTCACCGCGCCCGGGGGCAGGGGGCGGGATCCCGCGCCGATTCCGCCGGCGGCAAGCTGTTCCGGCGTCAGCGTGCGGCGGATGTGGCGCAGGTCCTCCAAGAGCGAGGCACCGTTGGCCGGCCGGTTGTCCGGGTCCTTTTCGGTCATGTAGCGCACCAGCTCGTCCATCTCCGCCGGGAGCCCCGGCACGGCGGCGGAAGGCGCCGGCACGTCGTCGCGCACGTGCTGCATGGCCACGGCGATGGGCACCTGGCCGTGAAAGGGCTGCTGGCCCGTAAGGAGCTCGTACAGCATGATGCCGGCGGAATAAATGTCGCTGCGGGCGTCCCCGCCGCCGCCGTTGACCAGTTCGGGGGCGATGTAGCCCACGGTGCCCATCAAGGTTGCCGTGTTCGTTGTGGTCGTGACGGCGCGGGACAGGCCAAAGTCGCCGATTTTTACCCAGCCGCTGCGCGAGACCAGCACATTTTCAGGTTTCACGTCCCGGTGCACGAGCCCTGCGGCGTGGGCAGCGGCCAGCCCCTCAACGATCGGGTCCAGTAGTTCCAGCGCCGCCCCGGCGGTCAGCGGTGCCGTGGCATTGATGACCTCCCGCAGGGTGTGGCCGTCTATGTACTCCAGCACCAGGTAGGCATGCTCCGCGCCGACGCCGTGGTCATGGATCTGCACGACGTGGGGGTGGGACAGGCTGGCCGCGCTCCACGCCTCACGTTGCAGGCGTTCGAGGAAGGCGTTGTCGGTGGCCAGGTGCGGGTGCAGGATTTTGAGTGCGATGTTGCGGTTGAGGCGGACGTCCTTGGCCAGGTAGACGGTGGACATGCCTCCGCGGGCCACCTTGGCCAGCACCAGGTAGCGGTCGTCAACTGTGGTCCCGATCAGGGCATCAAACGGCTCGTCTTGCACCCTTCGATCTTATTGGGTGAAACGAAGGGGGGCCGCCAGCAACACTCGCTGGCGGCCCCCGGCCCTGCATGGAAGCAGTGGATCAGCGGAAAAGTTTCCGGTTGGCCTTCACGCTCGCCACGTAGGCCTTGGTGTCCGCGAACATGCCGTGGACGCTGACGGAATATTGCCCCTGGTAGTACCCGGCAATCGCCAGGTCCTCCGTCTTGGCGTCCTTCAGGAGCGCCCTGATGATGGCGACGCCCGCCGTGACATTGTCCTGCGGGTCGAGCAGGTTCAGCTTGCGCCCCACCATCCCGGACGCCCAGTCGCCGGCGTCGGGGATGACCTGCATGGTGCCGATGGCGTTGGCGGGCGAGACCACCTGCTGGTTGAAGCCGGATTCCTGGTAGGCGAACGCCATGGCCAGCGACGGGTCCACGCCCATGCTGGCAGCGGTCCGGGCCACCATTTCCTTCATCTGTGCCTGCGACGGCACGGGTGCGGCGAGCAGGGCCTGCAGGTTCTTGTTGGCATCGGCCACCACGGCGGCCGGGTACGTGTAGTGCAGGAACGTGCTGGGCACCTTGGGGACCGCCGGCTTGATCGGCGTGATGGAACTGGATGCCGCACTGACGCCGGGGATGGAAAGTGTCTTCCCGGCATAGATGATGCCGTTGACCGAAATCCCATTGGCGGAGGCGAGCGACTTCAGTGGGACGCCGTGCCGGGCGGCAATGCCGGATAGCGTGTCACCGGACTTGATGACGTACCTGCCGTTCGACGCCGGCGTGGTGCTGGAGGCCCTGGCCGGAGCTGCCGCCGGGGCCGGCGCAGACTTGGCGAGCTTGATGGTCTGGCCGGGGTAGATGACGGTGGCGTTGTTCATGCCGTTGGCGCTCATCACCGATGCCAGGGACACCCCGTGCCGGGCGGCGATGCCCGAGAGGGTGTCACCGGACTTGACCACGTAGCTGGCCGCGGACGACGCCGGCCGGGCGGCCTTGGCGGGCGCGGCCTTGGCCGGGGCAGCCTTGGCCGGGGCAGCGGACCTGCTGAGCTTGATGGTCTGGCCCGGGAAGATGACGGTGGAGTTGTTCATGCCGTTGGCTGAGAGGACGGAGGCCGTGGACAATCCATGCCTTGCGGCAATGCCGCTGATGGTGTCGCCTGCCCTGACGGTGTAGGTGGATGCCTTGGGCGCGGCCTTGGGCGCGGCCTTGGCCCGTGCCGGGGCAGCGGCGCCGCCGCTGACCTTGATCAGCTGGCCCGGGTAGATGATGCTCGTGGCGCTGAGCCTGTTCAGCGCCAGCACGGCGTTCGTGGACAGCCCGTGGCGGGCGGCAATGGCGGAAATGGTGTCGCCGGGGACAACCTTGTAGGTCTTCGCCGCAGGGGCCTGCGGTGCGATCCGCGTCGGAATGGACCCGGCCACCACGGAGGCGGGGATCCCTGCCGCCTTCGGTCCGGACTGGACTGCCGTGGCAAGCCCGCCGTGGGTCACTGCGGAGGGAAGGATTTTGGGGCCGGCCGGGACAGCGGCCGCCGAGGCGGGCTGGGCCAGCGCCAGCGATGAAAGCATCACCACCGGAATGGCGGCCGTGGCAACAGCCGCCAGCTGCCTGCCGCTTGAGGGCGCGGGCCGGGAGGGACGTTGGGAAGTCATGGGTGTGATCCTCTGGTTTCCGTGACGATTGGTGCTCATGATGATGATGTTACTTGTGTGACTAATGTGAATTTACACCAAAACCGCTCAGCAAGCAGTGCCCCGGGCGTAAACTGGCTAAACCACAGATGTGTAATTTGCCGCCGGCCCGTGGCGCCGGTGTGCGGACGGGTCGTTCCTGTGGGAACCTTGGACACGTGAGTAAAGTTGAAAATGTAGTCAGTGAATGGTTGCCCCTGCCCGATGTCGCGGCCAAGCTGGATGTCTCCATCACCAAAGTCCACGCCCTCGTGAAGGACGGATCCCTGCTGGCGGCCCGTGTGGGCGAGCGCTCGATCCGCGCCGTGCCGGCCGAATTCTTCATCGACGACCACATCATCGAGAGCCTGCGCGGCACCATCACGGTCCTTCACGACGCCGGGTTCGACGACGAGGAAGCCATCACCTGGCTGTTCACTGCCGACGATTCACTGCCGGGGCGGCCCATCGACGCCCTGCACGAGGGACGCAAAACCGAAATCCGCCGCCGGGCCGCAGCCCTCGGCTGGTAGCAGGGCCCGCCCTGGCCGCTAGGACGTGCGGGAGACCGCGCCGCGGCCCAGGGCGGACAACGCTGCCGAAACTTCGTCGTCGATGGGCAGTCCGTCCAGGGCGGCGAAGGCGCTGGCACTGAGTTCGGAGATCATCGCCTCGGTCCCCGCCAAGGCGCCGGAGCCGACGATGATCGAGCACAGCTTGTCGATTTCTGCGTCGCTGAGGTCCTGGCGGCCCAGATGGCTGTCAACAAATTCCCGGTCAGTTTCGCCCGCCGCGTCAATGGTCAGGCCAACCAGCACGGTGCGCTTTCCCTCCCGGAGATCGTCGCCGGCCGGCTTGCCGGTCTGTGCAGGGTCCCCGAACACCCCCAGGACGTCGTCGCGCAACTGGAACGCCTCGCCCAGGGGCAGTGCGAAGGCGCTGTAGCCCTCCAGGAATTCCGGGGACGCTCCCGCCAGCGCCCCGCCGAGGACCAGCGGATGCTCCGAGGAATACTTGGCGCTCTTGAAGCGGATGATCGCCGCGGCCCGGGCGACGGCGGTGCTGTGCGGCTTCGCCGGTCCGGAAACTTCCTCCAGGATGTCCAGGTACTGCCCCGCCATGACCTCGGTGCGCATCAGGTTGAAGACGGCGCGTGCGCGGCTGTCCGGGCCCGTGCCGATGGCGGCAAACATCTCCTCGCTGAAGGAAAGGCACAGGTCCCCGGCGAGGATCGCGGCCGCGTGGCCGAACCGCTCCTCATCCAGCGACCAGCCGTTCGCGGCATGGAGGGTGCCGAACTGGCGGTGCACGCTGGGGCCGCCGCGGCGCGTGTCCGAACGGTCGATGATGTCGTCGTGGATGAGTGCGGCGGCCTGGAACAGCTCCAGCGCGGCACCGGCCATGATGACTTCAGCCGCGTCCGGGGCCCCGCCGGCTCCACGCCAGCCCCAATAGCAAAGGAGCGCGCGCATGCGCTTGCCGCCCGTGGCCAGGGCTGCGATTGAATCAACAAGGACCAGGGAATCGGGGGAGATGCCTGCCAACAGGGCGCTCTTTTCAGCCAGGAAATCCTTCAGTTTCACGGCCACCGCTGCGACGAACGCGTCCTGTTCAACGGCCGTTGATTCCTTGGGGGTGGCGGCAAATGCGGTCATGCGGGCGGATCCTTGCTATGTGTGGAGCGGGGGACGGCCGTGGCCGTCGCTGTCGTAAAAAACGGGAGGTGAAGGCGGGACTATTTGAGCGACGCCGGCAGGACATTCGCGCCGATGGTCACCGTTGCGGTGTTGCCCGTCTCCACCACGGCAACGTTGACAGTCTCCTGGCCGGCGGAGCGCACAAACGTTTTCAAGGGGGTCCCGTCCACCTTCTCACCCTTCAGGGCGGTGAACTTTTGGCCCTCGTAGACCTTGGTGTAAAAGGCAAGCACGTCTGCGGGCTTGGCGGTCACGGTCTCGATCAGGGTTGCCACCGACAGGGGCGTCGAGTGCTGCAGGCTCGACGACTGGACCTGTGCGCCCTTCATGACCGGGATGAGCCTGGCCGGGAATCCGGCCACTAGTTTGTCCTTGGCCGTGAGCGCGGTGGGGGTGGCAGCGGCCGTGGCGGAGGAGGGGGACGACGACGTCGGGCCCGCCTTGGCCGGAACCGCCGCGGCGGTGGTTGCCACGGTGGCGGCGGGGGCGGTGCCGCCGGAGCAGCCCGTCAGCAACATCGCGGCGGCAAGGGCTGCCGCCGAGGGGCCGGCCCACCGCCACCGCCGGAAGGGGCGCGAGGGGGCAATGTTGCTGCTGGTCATGACTTGGTTTCCTTAGCTGCCGGGAGCGGTGCAACGGATCGCCTCCAAGTTTACCCAATGCCTGCCGGGCGCACGTGTGGGGCCCTCGGCCGGAAGCGCCCGCCGGCCAGTAAGCTTGGTTCCGTGGAACAGCAACCGCGCCGCATCCCGGAACGACCGCGCCGGCCGGAGAGCAGCCGCGCCGAGGAGGCGCTTCGCCGCGGGCAGGCCGGACGCGTGCTGGACCAGTCCGGCTGCACCATCATGCATGTGGACATGGATGCGTTTTTTGTCTCGGTGGAGCTGCGCCGGCGCCCCGGGCTAAGGGGCCGGCAGGTGATTGTGGGCTTTCCGGAGGGGCGCTCGGTGGTGCTCTCCGCATCGTACGAGGCCAGGGCGCTGGGGGTGCGCTCGGCAATGCCCATGGCGACGGCCCTGCGGATGGCCCCCTCCGCTGTCGTCATTGAACCGCGGCACGGGGACTACCAGGAAGTTTCCCGGCAGGTGATGGGCCTGTTCAACTCCATCACCGACAAGGTGGAGCCGCTGAGCGTGGACGAGGCGTTTCTGGACATCTCCGGTGCCCTGCGCCGCCTGGGCACGCCCCTGGACATCGGGGCCATGGTGCGCCGGCGCGTGGCCACCGAACTGGGCATTACGGCGTCGGTCGGAATCGCGGCGACCAAGTTTGTGGCCAAGATCGCATCCACGCGGTGCAAACCGGACGGCATGCTGCTCATTGAAAAGGACCGCACCGTGGAGTACCTGCACACGCTGCCGGTCCAGGCGCTGTGGGGCGTCGGTGCCAGGACCCTCGAGTCCCTGCAGCGGCTGGGCATTTTTACCGTGGCCGACGTCGCCGCCACCCCCGTGGCCGTCATGCACAAGGCGCTCGGCGCCGGCGGCGTGGCCCTTCACAACCTGGCCTGGGGCATCGACCCGCGTCCCGTCACCCCGGTCCGGGTGGAAAAGAGCATCGGCGCCGAGGAAACCTTTGCCGTCGACACGTTCGACGACGACGTCCTCACCAAGGAACTGCTGCGCCTCTCGCACCGCGTGGCCGGCCGCCTCCGCGAGTCTGGGCTGGCCGGTCGGACGCTGGCGCTGAAGATCAAGTACTCCGACTTTTCCACGATCAGCCGGTCCAAGGCCATGCCCGCGGGCATTGACAGTGCCGGGCAAATATATGCCGGGGCCACGGGCCTGCTGCGCGCCCTGGGCATCCGGCCGCAAAGCGTACGGCTGATCGGCGTACGGGTGGAGTCCCTGGAGCCGGCCAGCTCGGCACCGCTGCAACTCGCACTGGACCCGCGTGAGGACAACAGCCGGGCCGCCGAGGTGGTGGGGGACGCGATTGCGGCGAAGTTTGGCCGGGCCGGAATCGTGCCTGCCAGACTGCTCAAGACCACCCGGAACACCCCGGAACGGGGCGGCCGGGAGGGTTTTTGACACCGCCTGTCGAACCGCCCGGCGCCGGGTTTCAGTTCAACGAAAACACGCCTATTGTTAGTAGTAGGAGTTGGCTTATCAATGGCTTCACGGCCCGTTGGCGCTCCGCAGGACGCGGTCCATTGCTTGGGCCGGCACGCCGCGGGGAACTATTCCGGGCAGTGAAGGCGTTAATGGGTTTAAGACGCCTATGGCACTGATATGAAGGAGGTCGTCATGCCCCTCTCGGAGCACGAGCAAAGACTGCTTGACCAACTGGAGCAGCAGTTGCACGACGAGGACCCGAAATTTGCCCACACCCTGGCATCGGATCCAGCGCGTTCATTGTCCACACGGCACATTGTGATCGGCATCCTGGTCATGATTGCCGGCATCATGGTGCTGCTGGGTGGCGTTGCGATCAAGGTGATCGTGGTGGGGATCATTGGATTCCTCATCATGGGAGCCGGCGTGTACATTGCCATTTCGCGGCCCAAGTTCAGCCGCGGCCCCGCAGGCGGTGCCAAGTCCGCCACCAAGCCAAAGAGCGGCTTCATGAACAACCTTGAAGAGCGTTGGGAAGAACGCCGCAAGGACCAGTAGCCGAATAACACAGCCGACCGCCCCACGACGCCCCCCGCGCCATGGGGCGAATCCCTGCGCGAGATGCATGTGCACGACGGGGGAGTGCGATCCAAGCCCGCTGAGCGGGCTTTTTTTGTGCCCGAACGCAGCCGCTCCACTTCGCCCCACCGGGGTCCTCCACTTCGCCCCACCGGGGCTGGAATCCGGCCTGCCCGGGTGGGCAAAAGGGGGCTGTGGGGCAACTCCTGACGCTGCCTGGAGGACTCCGCGCCGGAGTGCCGAAATTTCCCTCCACCACGCACCACCGGCCGGATCCAAGCATTGGCGCGGAAGTGGCCCCACGACACGCCCGCAGATTGTGTCGTTTGGCGTTGACGGTGGAGGATTGTGGAGTAAGGTGGAGCGCGTAAGAGGGGAATGGTGGAAGGCAGTCCAGGGGTCTCAATCTAAAGGTGGTGGGGGATGTTTCTCGGAACACATTCGCCGCGCCTTGATGAAAAGGGCCGGATCATCCTTCCTGCCAAGTTCCGGGAGGAACTGGCCGGCGGACTTGTCCTGACCAAGGGGCAGGAAAACTGCATTTACGTCTTCAGTGCCAGGGAGTTTGAAAAGGTCCATGCGGACATGGTCGGCGCGCCAATGCAGAATCGGCAGGCCAGGGACTATATCCGCGTCTTTCTCTCCGGCGCGTCGGATGAAGTTCCGGACAAGCAGGGGCGTGTGACCATCCCGGCCACACTGCGCGCCTATGCAGGTCTTGAACGGGAGCTGGTGGTCATTGGCGCCGGCAACCGGGCAGAAATCTGGGACGCCACCGCATGGAACAGCTACCTCGAAGCACAGGAGAAGGCGTTCTCGGAAATTGATGAGAACACCATCCCCGGCAGCACCCCGCAGTAACCTCGCACCAGCGGAAATGACCCGTTGAGAGCGCAGGTGGCCGGATCTTGCATGAGATCTCCACCCGCCCGGCAGTGTCAAACCTGGCTCACCTTCCCCGGAGCCAGGCGGGACACGGCCCGGCGCGGAGGGGGATCTGGTTCAAGAACGGAACCAGGCACGCCAGTCCAGGCCAAACCCGGGCAGCATGACAGACCCATCCATAGCCATGAGAAACGGAGGCGTGATGACGTCGGAGACCCCCACGCCACCCACGTCCGCCCGCCACACACCCGTTTTGAAGGACCGCTGCATCAACCTGCTGGCCCCCGCCTTTGAAGCGGCCCGGCACGCCGGACGCACCCCCGTCGTAGTGGACGCCACCCTAGGCATGGGCGGCCACAGCGAGGCCATGCTGGAGCGCTTTGGCGACCTCCACCTCGTCGGCATCGACAGGGACACCGAAGCCCTCGCCCTCGCCGGGGAGAGGCTCTCACCGTTCGCCGCCCGCACCGACCTGGTCCACGCCGTCTACGACGAAATCGAAGCAGTCCTGGCCCGGCTGGGCATACCGTCCGTCGACGGCGTCCTGATGGACCTGGGCGTGTCGTCGCTGCAGCTGGACGAGCGGGACCGCGGCTTCGCCTACTCCTTTGACGCCCCGCTGGACATGCGCATGGACACCAGCCGGGGGCAGACGGCGGCCGACGTCGTCAACAGCTACTCGGAAGAGGACCTGGTGCGCATCATCCGCAAGTGGGGCGAGGAAAAGTTCGCCGGCCGCATCGCGAACCACATCGTGGCCGCCCGCGACAAGGCACCCCTGACCCACACCGGTGAACTGGTGGAGATCATCCGCAACGTGGTGCCGGCCGGGGCGGCACGCACCGGCGGGCACCCTGCCAAGCGGACCTTTCAAGCCCTGCGCATTGAGGTCAACGAGGAACTGGACGTCCTGGAACGCGCCGTCCCGGCCGCGGTGGACGCACTGGCCTTGCACGGGCGCGCCGTGGTCATGTCCTACCACTCGCTGGAGGACAAGATCGTCAAGGCGGTCTTTGCCGCGGGATCGCGATCCAGCGCCCCCGCCGGATTCCCCGTGGAACTTGAGGAACACCAGGCGACGCTTAAGCGCCTGACCAAGGGCACGGAAATTCCCACAGACGAAGAAATAAAGGAAAATCCCAGGGCCGCCTCCGCGCGGCTGCGGGCAGTGGAAAAAGTGAAAGTCAGGAGCGCCGCATGAGCCAGGCCGCATCACGCAGAGTCCCCACGACAGTGGGCAACACCGCCCGCGCACTGTCCCTGGAGGAGCTGCATCCTCCGGCGGGGGCAGCCAAGTCGCCCCGTACCCCGCTGTCCCTGGTGGTGTCCGCGCCGCGGCGAAGCAGGAAGCCCGTCGTGGTCTCACTGTTCCTGCTGGTGCTCGGCGCCCTGACGGCAGTGCTCGTGATGAGTGTGTCCGTCTCACAGGGCCAGTACCAGCTGGTTGACCTGAAGAACCAGCAGGTGGCCCTGGAAAAGTCCAACCAGGCGCTGGACCTTGAACTGTCCGCCAAGGAGGCCCCGCAGGCCCTCGTGGCACAGGCCACGGCCATGGGCATGGTCCCGGCCGCGGCCCCCGGCCAGATCGATGTGCGCACCAAGCGGGTGACCGGGAATCCGCAGCCGGCCTCGGCAGACACCAAGGGGCTGGTGGTCCTTCCCCCGGCCGACGTCAACCGTCCGCCGGCGGGCGTCAAATCCACCACCACTGTGGACCAGCCCAAGGCCGAAAAGCCGGTGGGGGGCACCCCGGCCGCAGCGGCGCCGTCGGCCGTGACACCGGATTTGAATGGCGGCACCATCCCGGCCCCGGCGCAGCGGGCCAGCTAGGGTAGAGACAGGCACACGGCGGGCCGAGGGGTCCGCATAGGCTAGACGGCAAGGAAACGCAGTGGCACAAGACTCCACCAAGGCAGGACGGGGTGCAGGTGCACACCAACTGAACAAGGTCGGCCGCGGACGCATGCGCATTGGCTTCATTGCCATGATCGTGTTCCTGCTGGTCATCGCCGGCAAGCTGGTCATGATCCAGGGCCTGGACGTGGGGAAGATGGCCGAGGCCGCCGAATCCCAGCGCACCGTCAAGCAGGTCCTGCCCGCCATGCGCGGAAAGATCGTGGACGCCAACGGCAAGGTGCTGGCTGAAAGCATCCTGCGGTACGACATCACCGTCAACCAGGTCAACAGCGCCCTGTACCCGAGCTACCAGCACTATGACCCGGACACGAAGCAAACGCAGACCTTCACCCGCGCCGAAGGCCTCCAGCAGTTGGCTGACGTCCTTTCGCTGCCGGTTGACCAGGTGAAGAAGGCCGCCACCGGGACCAAGGTGTTCAACTACATCGTGCGCGACGTCAGTCCTGCCGTGGAGGACAAGGTTGCGGCCCTCGGCGTGCCGGGCATCTATTCGCAGGCCCAGACCAAGCGCGTCTACCCAATGGGCCAGGTGGGCGGGCCGATCGTCGGCTTTGTGGGCTCCAATGGCAACGGCCTGGCCGGCATTGAACAGACCATGAACGCCAAGCTCACCGGCACCCCCGGCTACCGCATCTACCAGGCCGGCAAGAACGGCATCATCATTCCCACGGCACCCGTCACGACCGTCCCGGCCGTTGACGGGCAGACGGTCAAGCTCACCATCAACGAGGACATCCAGTACTACGCCCAACAGGCGGCCCAGCAGCAGAAGGAGCAGTACAGCGCCGACTGGGCCAGCATCACCGTGCTGGAGGTCAAGACCGGCAAGGTCATCGCCATCGCGGACAGCGACTCCTACGACCCCAACAACCCCGGCGCCTCCAAGAAGTCGGACATCGGCTCGCGAACGGTGAGCGACGTGGTGGAGCCTGGATCGACCGAAAAGATCGTCACCACCTCCGGTGTCATGGAAAAAGGCCTGTTCACGCCCATGAGCCATTTCCTCGTCCCGCCGTCACTGACCATTGGCGGCCAGACCTTTGACGACGCCTTTGTCCACGGCACGGAAAAACGCACGCTGGCCGGCATCATCGCAGACTCCATGAACACGGGAACTGTCATGGCCGGTTCCAAAATGACCAAGCAGGAGCGTTACGACTGGCTGGCAAAGTTCGGCGTGGGCACGAAGACGGGGATCGACCTGCCGGGTGAAAGCCCGGGCATCCTGGTGCCCTGGCAGCAGTGGGACGGCCGGCAGGAATACACGGTGCTGTTCGGCCAGGGCGTGGCCCAGACCCCGCTGCAGTCCGCGTTCATCTACCAGACGGTGGCCAATGACGGGCTGCGGCTCAAGCCGCAGATCATCGACTCCACAACCGCCGCAGACGGCACGGTGGACACCGTCAAGCAGGCCCCCGGCATCCGGGTGATCACGCCAAAGACCGCCGCCGAGGACCGGCTCATGCTGGAGGGCGTGGCCACCATGTCGCACTACAACGCCATCGGCATTCCTGGATACCGCGTGGGCGGGAAAACCGGAACCTCGCAGGCCCCGGCCGCGAACGGCGTGGGGTTTGACGGATACACGTCCTCGTTCATTGGCATGGCGCCCATGGAGGACCCGCAGTACGTGGTGTCAATCACGGTCCAGCGGCCCAAGGGAAGCATCTACGGGGTGACCCAGGGGGCTACATTTAACCAGGTGATGGGGGAGGTCCTGCGCACCTACAACGTGCCGCCGTCGACCACCCCGCCCGCCAAGCCGCCGAAGTTCTACAAGTAGCCCGGCCCGGCACGACCAACATGAAAGACAAGGATTTGGTGGAAAAGCCAGCAGCCCCGGTGCGACCGGTTCATCACGCCGCGGTGGCGCTTGGAAAGATTGCGGACCTCGCAGGGGCGGCGGACGGGAACAATGCGCAGGTGGCCGTCAGCGGTGCCAGCCTCGACTCCCGCAGCATCCAGCCCGGGGACCTCTACATCGCCCTGCCCGGGGCGCACACGCACGGGGCTTCCTTTGCCGCCTCGGCCGTGTCCGCGGGTGCCGTGGCGGTGTTGACGGACCGCGCCGGCGCCCGCCAACTCGCCGGGACCCTGGCCGTACCCGTGCTCAGCTGTGCCGACCCCCGGCGGGCCACCGGGGCCATTGCGGCCCTGGTCTACGGCACGGCGGACCGTGATGCCGCGGCCATGCCCCTCTTCGCCGTGACCGGCACCAACGGCAAGACCACCACCACCTACTTCCTGAATTCGCTGCTGCGCGCCCTGGGCAGGTCGACGGGGCTGATCGGCACCATCGAGATCCTGGCCGGTGACGAGCCCATCCCCAGCAAGCTGACCACCCCCGAATCGACCGAGGTGCACGCCCTCCTGGCGGCCATGGCCGAACGGGGGCTCGGCGCGGCCTCCATGGAAGTGTCCTCGCATGCCCTGGCGTTTGGCCGGGTGGACTCCGTGGTGTTTGACGTGGCGGGCTTCACCAACCTCACCCAGGACCACCTGGACCTTCACGGCGGCATGGACGACTACTTTGCCACCAAGGCGCAGCTGTTCACCCCTGCCCGTTCCAAGCGGGCCGTGGTCACCGTGGACGACGACTGGGGCCGGCGCATGGCCGCCGGGGCCACCGTTCCGGTGCAGACCCTGGCCACCGTCCCCGGGACCACGGCGGACTGGCAGGTTTCCGGCGTCGAACGTGACGGCATTGGCTCGCGCTTCCGCCTGGACGGCCCGCACGGTGCTTCCTTTACCGTGCACACGGGCCTGCCCGGGGACTTTAACGTCTCCAACGCGGCCCTGGCGCTCGTCATGGTGGCGGCGCAGCTGTCCGTGGCGCCCGACGGCGGCACCCCCCTGTCCACCGTCCAGGCTGTGCTCCAGGCCGCCCTGGACGCCCACGACCCCTTCACCGTTGACGTGCCCGGCCGCATGCAGCTCGTGGGCACCGCCCCTGTGGCGGTGGTGGACTTTGCCCACAACCCTGACGCCCTGCAACGGGCGCTGGCGGCCGTCCGCCCGCCGGCGGCCGGATCCAAGGTCATCGTCGTGTTCGGCGCCACGGGAGAGCGCGACGCGGGCAAGCGGCCCATCATGGGCGCCGTGGCCGTGGCCGGGGCGGATGTGGTGATCATCACCGACGACGACCCCCACGACGAGGACCCGGCGGCCATCCGGGCGGACGTTCTCAAGGGTGCGGCCGAGGCCAACGCCGGCCGCGCCGCAGCACGGACCATCGAGGAATTTGACCGCCGGGCCGACGCGATATTCCGCGCCGTCGAGCTTGCCGGACCGGGGGACACCATCCTGGTTGCCGGACGCGGCCACGAGGTTTACCAAGAGATCAAGGGCGTCAACGTGGCCCTTGACGACAGGGTGGAACTGCGGTCGGCCCTGGCGCACTTTGGATTCCCCGCCGCCACAGCCAGCAGGATAGAGTCATAAACCGAGATGATTGATTTTTCAGCGGCTGAGATTGCCGAGCTATGCAACGGGCGGCTTTCCGCGGGCACGGATCCCCACATCCGCATCGACGTGGCGCAGGTGGCCACCGACTCCCGCGACGCCGCCGCCGGCAGCCTGTATGTGGCCAAGGCCGGCGAACACGCCGACGGCCACGACTTTGTTGCCGCAGCGTTTGACGCCGGGGCCGTGCTGGCCCTGGCCGAGCGGGACGTCCCCCGCCCTTCGGAAACGGCCGGTGCCGGCGAGCCCTTTCCGACGGTCGTCGTCGCCGACGCCGTGCTGGCCATGGGCCTGCTGGCCGCCGAGGTGGTGCGCCGCATCCGCGCCCACTCGCCCCTGACGGTCATCGGCATCACCGGATCCGCCGGCAAGACCACCACCAAGGACCTGCTGGCCGGCATCCTGGCCCCGCTGGGCGCAACCATGGCCCCGGTGGGTTCCTACAACGGGGAGGTGGGCGTGCCCCTGACGGTGTTCCGCGCCGTGGAAAGCACCCGCTACCTCGTCATCGAAATGGGCGCCACGAAGATCGGGCACATCAACTACCTGGCGAACCTGGTCAAGCCGGACATCGGCGTGGTGTTGTGCGTGGGCAGCGCCCACGCCGGCGAATTCGGCTCCATCGACAACATTGCCCAGGCCAAGGGTGAACTGGTGGCCGCCCTTCCCGCCGGCGGCACCGCCATCTTGAACTTTGACGACTCCCGCGTCCGGGCCATGGCCGCCCGGGCCACCGCGCCCGTCACCTGGTTCACCAGCGCCGACACCGCGGAATCCGGCACCACTGAATCCGGCACCACTGAATCCGACACCACGGGGGCCGGCGCCGTCCAGGCGCGCAAGGTGCGCACCACCGCCGGACACCCGGAATTCGAGCTTTCCTTTCCCGGCGATGCCGGCAGTTACCCCGTCAAAAGCCGACTCCTGGGCCTGCACCACGTCGCAAACCTGCTGGCCGCGGCCGCCGCTGCGCACGCAGCCGGCGCCGCCCCCGCGCAGATTGCCGCGTCCCTCAACACCCAGGGTGCCGCCAGCCGCTACCGCATGGAACTCACGGAGCGCCCGGACGGCGTCACCGTCCTCAACGACGCCTACAACGCCAACCCGGAGTCCATGCGGGCCGCCCTGCGAACCCTGGCCGAGCTGGGCGACGGCGGACGCCGCCGCACCTGGGCCGTCCTGGGGGAGATGCTTGAACTGGGCGATGATTCCGTCCTGGAGCACGACGCCGTCGGCCGGGTGGCCGTGCGGCTGAACATCTCGCGCCTCGTGGTGGTCGGCGCCCCGGCCCGGTCCATGCACGTGGGGGCCGTCATGGAAGGCTCGTGGGGCGAGGAATCCATGTTCGTGCCCGACGCCGATGCGGCCTTCACGGTCCTGGAGCGTGAACTTGCACCGGGGGACGTGGTGCTGGTCAAGTCGTCCAACGGCGCAGGCCTGCGTTTCCTGGGGGACCGGCTGCTGGAGCATCCGATAGCATTGGCTGCTGGCGGCACCTCCACCCCCACCATCCCCCCGACACCCGGTGAAAGGACCAATCAGGCATGATTGCACTGCTTATTGGCACCGGCCTGGCCCTGGCGTTCGCCATGGTCGGCACGCCGCTGTTCATCCGGCTCCTGGTGAAAAAGGGCTACGGGCAGATCATCCGCGACGACGGCCCCACCACCCACCAGATCAAGCGCGGCACCCCCACCATGGGCGGCACCGTGGTGGTCGGGGCCGTGGTGGGGGCGTACTTCCTGACACACCTGATCCTGTGGCTGGTCAACCCCGCCTCGCCGGGGCCCACGGCTTCCGGGCTGCTGATGATCTTCCTGATGGTGGGCCAGGGCCTGGTGGGCTTCCTGGACGACTTCTTGAAAATCTCCAACCAGCGCAGCCTCGGCCTGGACGCGAAGGGCAAGCTGGTGGGGCAGGCCGTGATCGGCATCGCCTTCGCCATCATGGCGCTCGGGTTTCCGGACAGCGCCGGCAGGACCCCGGCCAGCACGTTCATCTCCTTCGCCCGCGACATCCCCTCGCTCAACCTCGCCTTCGCCGGCGCGGGACTGGGCGTGGTCCTGTTCGTCATCTGGTCCAACCTCATCATTGCCGGAACCACGAACGGGGTGAACCTCACCGACGGCCTGGACGGGCTGGCCACCGGCGCCGCCATCCTCGTGTTCGGCGCCTACACGCTCATCGGCCTCTGGCAGACGAGCCAGGGCTGCGGCTCCCGCAAGATCCCCTCGGAAACGGTCTGCTACGAGGTCCGTGACCCGCTGGACCTCTCCCTGATCGCCGTCATCATGTTTGCCGCACTCATCGGCTTCCTGTGGTGGAACACCTCCCCGGCCAAGATCTTCATGGGCGACACCGGCTCACTGGCCATCGGCGGTGCCATCGCCGGCTTCGCGATCCTCTCCCGCACCGAAATCCTGCTCTTCATCATTGGCGGGCTGTTTGTGCTGATCACCCTCTCCGTCATCATCCAGGTCGGCTTCTTCAAGCTCTCCAAGGGCCGGCGGGTGTTCCGCATGGCCCCGCTGCAGCACCACTTTGAGCTCAAGGGCTGGGCCGAGGTGACCGTGGTGGTGCGCTTCTGGATACTGGCCGGGCTCATGGTGGCTGTCGGCATGGGTGCCTTCTACGCAGAATGGATCGTACGACTATGAGCACCGTGGAAAACCGCCTGGCCGGACTGACCAGCTGGGACGCGGACTGGTCGGGCCTGCGCGTGGTGGTCACCGGCATTTCCAAGACCGGCTTCTCCGTCGCGGACACCCTGGCCGAGCTGGGCGCACGCGTGGTGGTGGTGGCCGCCTCGGACGACGACGCCGCCCGCCGGGCCGCCGACACGCTGAAGATCGTGGGCGTGCACCAGGTGATCCTGGGCCAGGAAACCTCCACCGTGCTGCCCCTCGTGGACGGCGGGACGGCGGAACTGGTGGTCACCAGCCCCGGCTACAAGCCCACCCACCCGCTGCTCGCTGCCGCCGCCGACGCCGGCATCCCCATCTGGGGCGATGTTGAGCTGGCCTGGCGCGTGCGCATCCGCGAAGGCCGCAAGACGGCCGAATGGATCACGATCACCGGCACCAACGGCAAGACCACCACCACCACCATGGTCGAGCACATGCTCCAGGCCGCCGGGCTGCGCGCCATTGCCGCCGGAAACATCGGCACCCCCATCCTGGACGCCGTACGCGACCCGGAAGGCTGGGACGCCCTGGCCGTGGAACTCTCCACCTTCCAGCTCCACTGGACGCAGTCCCTGGAACCGGTCTCCAGCGTGTGCCTGAACCTGGCCGAGGACCACGTCGACTGGCACGGCAGCTTCGAGGCCTATGCGGCCGACAAGGCAAAGGTCTACGCCAACACCAAGGTCGCCTGCATCTACAACGCCGAACAAATCGAAACCGAGCACATGGTGGAGGCGGCCGAGGTCCTGGACGGCTGCCGGGCCGTCGGCTTCACCACGGGCATGCCGGCCATCAGCATGGTCGGGGTGGTCGAGGGGCTCATCGTGGACCGGGCGTTCATCGCCGAACGCAAGGACTCCGCCGTCGAACTGGCCCACGTGGGCGACATTGGTGAGCTGGTGCCGCGGCACCTGGTGGCCAACGCCGCCGCAGCCGCCGCCCTGGTGCGCGCCTACGGGCTCACCCCGGAAAACGTGCGCGACGGCCTGAAGGCCTACGAGAACGGCGACCACCGCATCCAGCCGGTGGCCCAGGCGGGCGGGGTGCTCTGGGTCAACGACTCCAAGGCCACCAACCCGCATGCGGCCGCCGCCTCGCTGTCGGCCTTCAATCCCGTCATCTGGATTGCCGGCGGGCTGTCCAAGGGCGTGGAATACGACGCGCTTGTCTCCGCCCATGCGGACAGGCTCAAGGCCGTGGTCCTGATCGGGGAGGACAGCAGCGCCCTGGCCGGTGCATTGTCCCGACACGCCCCCGATGTGCCGGTCATTGAGACCGGGAGGGCCCACACTGGCAAGGAAGGGATGGTGGAAACACCCATCTTTGGGGACGCCGTCATGGCACAGGCCGTTGCGGCCGCAGCCGGACTGGCAGCGGACGGCGACACCGTGCTCATGGCCCCGGCGTCCGCATCCATGGACCAGTTTTCCTCCTACGCCCACCGCGGGCAGGCGTTCATCGACGCAGTCCGCGAGTTGTTGGAACGACGGGCGAGCGCCAATAAGGAGTCATAGTGGCCAGAACGCCGGCACAACCGGGAACCACCGCAGACGGGCGCCTGCAGCGCCTGCGCCGGCGCCTCAATGAAGTGGCCGGACGCCCCAGCGTCTCCTACTACTGGATCATCGGCACCACCCTGGCGCTGACCTGCATCGGCCTGATGACCGTGCTCTCGGCCTCGGCCGCCGAATCGATCTCCCAAGGCCAGGACCCGTACAGCCTGTTCATCAAGGAAAGCATCTTTGCCGTGACGGGCCTGGCGCTGATGATGGGCCTGTCCTTCGTGCCGCCCTCCGGCCTGAAAAGGCTCTCCTGGCCCGTGCTGGGCCTGTCCGTGTTCCTGCTCCTGCTCGTCTTCACCCCGATGGGCAAGTCAGTGGGCGGCAACCGGAACTGGATCAACCTCGGCGACACCATGAGCTTTCAGCCTTCCGAGGCCGCCAAGCTGGCCCTCGCGCTGTGGATGGCCATGGTCCTGGCCCGCAAGGGGGACCTCATCCGGGAATGGCGCCACACCCTGCTGCCCGTCGTGCCCGTCGGCGGTGCGGTGGTGGGCCTGGTGCTGTTGGGGCACGACCTCGGCACCTCCGTGATCACCATGTCCATTGTCGCCGCCGGGCTGTATTTTGCCGGCGGCAGCAAGCGGGTGCTGCTCGCCGCCGGCGGTGGCGGACTGCTCGCGGCCGTCCTGCTCGCCGCCCTAAGCGGAAACCGCACCTCCCGGCTGTCCGCCTGGCTGGGCAATTGTGACAACGGACAGGGCTTGTGCGACCAGGCCCAGAACGGGCTTTACGCACTGGCCTCCGGCCGCTGGTTTGGCGTCGGCCTGGGACAGAGCCGGCAAAAGTGGAGCTGGATCCCGGAAGCGCACAACGACTTTATCTTCGCCATCCTCGGCGAAGAGCTGGGCCTGATCGGCACGCTGGTGATCATCCTGCTGTACGCCATCCTGGCCTTCGCGATCTTCCGCGTCATCATGAAGCGCAACGACACCTTTGCCCGCGTTGCCTGCGGCTCCATCCTGGCCTGGATCATCGGCCAGGCCTTTGTCAACATCGCCATGGTGGCCGGCCTCCTGCCCGTGATCGGCGTGCCCCTGCCCCTGATTTCCTATGGCGGCAGCGCCCTGGTGGTGACCCTGGCCGCCCTGGGGGTGGTGCTCTCCTTTGCCCGGTCGGCCCCGGAACACGGCCGGGGCGCAGACCCGGCCCTCAAAAGAACTGCCCTGAAGGAACCATGACTGACACCACACCCTCCGCACTTTCCGTGGTCCTGGCCGGTGGCGGCTCCGCCGGCCATGTGAGCCCGCTGCTGGCCATCGCCGGAGCCATCCGCACCCGCGTGCCCGGCGCCGCCATCCTGGCCGTCGGGACGGCCGACGGCCTCGAGTCACGGCTGGTGCCCGCCGCGGGCCACGAACTGGCCACCATCGAGCGCATCCCCATGCCGCGCCGGCCGTCGCCGGAGCTGCTGAAGCTCCCCGGGCGGATGCGCCGGGCCGTCACGCGTTCGAAGGACATCCTGCGCGAGGCTCACGCCGACGTCCTGGTGGGGGTGGGCGGCTACGTGTGCACGCCCATGTACCTGGCTGCCAAGTCGCTGGGCGTGCCGATCGTCATCCACGAGGCCAACACCAAGGCCGGGCTCGCCAACAAGGTCGGCGCACGCTACACCAGCCGCGTCGGCACCGCCTTTGCCGCCACCAAAATCCGCAACGGCCGCGTGGTGGGCATGCCCATGCGCCCGGCTGTGGCATCCCTGGACCGCACCGCGGCACAAGGCCCGGCCCGCGAACGGCTGGGCCTGGACCCCGGACTGCCCACCCTGGTCGTGACGGGCGGCTCGCTCGGTGCCGTGCGGCTGAACCGGGCCGTGGCCGGTGCCGCACCCGCTTTGGGGGCCGCGGGCATCCAGGTCCTGCACATCACCGGCAACGGCAAGCAGGTCACGGGGAGCGAGGGCGCACCGCTCACCGCGCCCCTGTACCGTCAGGTGGAGTACGTGGACGCCATGGAGGACGCCTATGCCGCGGCCGACGTCCTGCTGTGCCGCTCGGGCGCCGGGACCGTGTCCGAGGTGGCCGCCGTCGGGCTTCCGGCAGTATTTGTGCCGCTGCCGGTGGGCAACGGCGAGCAGGCCCGCAACGCGGCCGAACTGGTGGCCGCCGGCGCCGCCCTGCTGGTGCCGGACACGCAGCTGGACGCCGCCTGGATTGAAAACAACATCATTCCGCTGTGCCTGGACGGTGCACGGCTGGCCGCCATGGGCGCCCGGGCCTCCGGGCTGGGCATCCGCGACGCCGCCGACCGCATGGCCGGCATGGTCCTCGAAGCAGCCCGAAAGTGAGCGGCACAATGCCTGAGAGCAACGGCGTCCCGGCCGCTTATGCGGTCCCGTCCCTGGCGGAGCTGGGCCGCGTCCACTTCATCGGCATGGGCGGTGCCGGCATGTCCGCGATCGCGCGGATCATGCTTGGCCAGGGCGTGCCCGTCAGCGGCTCCGATGCCAAGGCCTCGGCCGGGCTGTCCGAGCTGGCGGCCCTCGGCGCCGAGGTGCACGTGGGCCATGCCGCACAAAACGTTGCCGCCGTGGACACCGTGGTGGTCTCCACCGCCATCCGGGCCGACAACCCGGAGCTGACGGCCGCGCAGGCGGCCGGGCTGCGTGTGCTGCACCGCTCCCAGGCGCTGGCCGCCGCCATGGCCGCGGACCGGGTGGTGGCGGTGGCCGGCACCCACGGCAAGACCACCACCACCTCCATGATCACCGTCATGCTGCGCGGCGCGGGCGTGGACGCGTCCTTTGCCGTTGGCGGGACCGTGCAGGCGCTGGGCGTCAACGCGGCCCACGGCACGGCCGACGTGTTCGTCGCCGAGGCCGACGAGTCGGACGCCTCCTTCCTGAACTACCGCCCGCTCGTGGCGGTGGTGACCAACCTGGAGGCCGACCACCTGGACCATTACGGCACCGCCGAGGCTGTCTTCGCCGCCTTCGAGGCCTTTGTGGCCCTGCTGCCGGAGGACGGCGTGCTCGTGGCGTGCGCGGACGACGCCGGCTCGGCCCGCCTGGCAGCGCTGGCGGCGGCCGCCGGCACGCGCACCGTCACCTACGGATTTTCCGACGCCGCCGACCTCCGCATCGCGCCCGGTTCCGGCGTCGGCCTGGATTCGGACACCACCCTGGCCATCCCCGGACGCCTGCTGGGCAGCGGCGCGGACCTTTCCGTGCCGCTGCACCTGCACGTGCCCGGCGCCCACAACGTCAGCAACGCGGCCGCCGCCGTCGCCGTGGCGCTGTCACTGGACGTGGATGTCCACGCCGCCGTGGCCGCCCTGACCGCCTTTACCGGGGCGGCGCGGCGCTTTGAGCCCAAGGGGGAGGGGCGCGGCGTCCGCGTCTTTGACGACTACGCCCACCATCCCACGGAAGTCACCGCCGCCCTCACGGCGGCCCGGACGGTGGCCGCCGGCCACCGGGTGCACGTGCTCTTCCAACCCCACCTGTTTTCCCGCACCCGGGAGTTCGCGGCCGACTTTGCCCGCGCCCTGGACTTGGCGGACACCGTGGCCGTCCTGGACATCTACCCGGCCCGCGAGGAACCCATCCCGGGCGTCACCAGCAGGCTGGTCACCGATGCGCTGACCGCTGCACCGGGCTACGCGCCCGACCCCGACGCCGCCGTCGCCGCCCTCGCCGCGGCTGCCCGGGACGGCGACATCATCCTGACCGTCGGCGCCGGCGATGTCACGGCCTACGGCCCTGCCCTGGTCGCGGCACTCAACGCGGCACCCGCCGGGAATGAAACAGGCGGCACCCATGGCTGAGCCCCGCCGTCCGCGCATCATCAGCTCCCGGTCCGGGACCCCAAAGGGCGCCATGCAGGACGCCCCGGACCAGGAGACCGGCACGCCTGCAGCAAAGGCCCGCAGCACGAGCCCCAAGGTCACCGTCACTCCGGTGCCGGCGGACGACGCGGCAGGGACGGGAAACCGCCGGGCCAGGACCGACAAGGAATCCGGCGCACCCAAGTCACCCAAGGCACCCAAGGCACCCAAGGCACCCAAGGCACAGTCCGCCGATGCCGGGCCCGGCAAGCCGGACGGGACCTGGCGAAACTGGCGAAACCTTCGCTCCGGCCCGCCGAAGGCGGCCGCCGCCGGCCAAAGCACCGGCGGGGGAGCGGCCGGCGCCCGGGTGCTGGCCTTCCCGGAACCGGCGCACAAGCGCCGGCGCCGCCGGGCCTGGCTGGGAGTGGCGGGAACCGCCGTCGTCCTTGCCGTGGTCATGGCGCTGGCATTGTTTTCCCCCGCCCTGGCGGTGAAGAAGGTCACATTCACCGGGAACAGGCTCGTGGCGGCCAAGACGCTCCAGGCAACGGTTGCCCCGTTGCTGGACCGCCCGTTGCCGCAGGTGACCCAGGCGGACGTGGACGCGCTCCTGGCGAAGGTGCCGCAAATCAAGTCCTCGAGCATTGAGGCCCGCCCGCCGTCAACGCTGCTGGTGCATGTGGTCGAGCGGGTCCCCGTGGCGCTGCTCAAGACCGGCGTGGGATGGATCCGGGTCGACCAGGACGGCGTGGCGCTGGGCAAGGTCGCGGACCAGTCGAAGGTGCCGCTGCCCCTGATCAACGGGGGCACGGCCGCCATCGGCACTCCCACGTTCCGGGCGGTCACCGCGGTCCTGGCCACGCTGCCCCAGTCCGTCCTGGGCAAGCTGGCGAGTGCCTCGGCGAAGTCGCCGGACGCCGTCGAACTGCAGATGGTCGACGGCAAGACGGTGGTCTGGGGCAATGCCTCGGACATGGTGCTCAAGGCCCAGGTCCTGGATGCCCTGATCAATGCCCCGGCACCCGTACCGGTCAACGGGGCACCCCCCGCACCGCCGGTGAAGGTGTACGACGTCAGCGCGCCGCTCCATCCTGTGACACGCTAGAGGTGTGCGGAAGGACCTCCGGGACGCTTTTTTCTCCCGGATTCACGCGACACGCGGCGGCGGTTATTGCAAGCGCGGCGGATGCACCATAGCGTCACTGACAAGAGTTGGTTGACATAACTATAACCTTCAACTTGAAGGTTAAGCTAGACAGTTTCAAGTACTGCTTGAAGCTGCATGGCCCAGCAGCACCCACAGAACTTCAAGCAAGACTACGAACAAGGGACACTTAACGTGGCAGCACCCCAGAATTACTTGGCCGTCATCAAGGTCGTCGGCATCGGCGGCGGCGGCGTGAATGCAGTGAACCGCATGATCGACGTGGGCCTGCGCGGCGTTGAGTTCATTGCCATCAACACGGACGCCCAGGCGCTGTTGATGAGTGACGCGGACGTCAAGCTCGACGTCGGCCGTGAACTGACGCGCGGCCTCGGGGCCGGCGCCAACCCCGACGTCGGACGCCAGGCCGCCGAGGACCACCAGGAAGAAATCGAAGAGGTGCTCCGCGGCGCCGACATGGTCTTCGTGACCGCCGGTGAAGGTGGCGGCACCGGCACCGGAGGCGCGCCCGTCGTGGCCCGCATCGCCCGTTCGCTCGGCGCCCTGACCATCGGCGTCGTCACGCGTCCCTTCACCTTTGAGGGCCGCCGCCGCGCCACCAGCGCCGAGAACGGCATCGACGCGCTGCGTGATGAGGTTGACACCCTGATCGTCATCCCGAACGACCGCCTGCTCTCCATCAGCGACCGCAACGTCTCCGTCCTTGACGCGTTCCGTTCCGCCGACCAGGTCCTGCTCTCCGGTGTCCAGGGCATCACCGACCTGATCACCACCCCCGGGCTGATCAACCTTGACTTTGCCGACGTCAAGTCGGTCATGCAGGGCGCCGGCTCGGCCCTCATGGGCATCGGCTCGGCCCGTGGCGAGGACCGCGCGGTCAAGGCCGCTGAGCTCGCCATCGCCTCCCCGCTGCTCGAGGCCTCCATCGACGGCGCCCACGGCGTGCTGCTCTCCATCCAGGGCGGGTCCGACCTGGGCCTGTTCGAGATCAACGAGGCCGCCCGCCTGGTCCAGGAAGTGGCCCACCCCGAGGCGAACATCATCTTTGGTGCCGTCATCGACGACGCCTTGGGCGACGAGGCACGCGTTACCGTCATCGCTGCCGGCTTCGACTCCCCGGACAGCGCCTCCGAGGCCCCCGAGCAGGCTGCAGCCGCCC
This sequence comes from Arthrobacter sp. STN4, assembly GCF_024539665.1. Taxonomy (NCBI): domain Bacteria; kingdom Bacillati; phylum Actinomycetota; class Actinomycetes; order Micrococcales; family Micrococcaceae; genus Arthrobacter; species Arthrobacter sp. STN4. Next base: position 20,946 of record NZ_JAKZGX010000010.1, on the reverse strand, counting down.
AGTCCGCGCCTCCGGTCCCCGCCACGGTGCCCTCCTCCGGTGCCTCAGTGACCAGCCTGAACCAGTGGGGCCAGCAGTCTGCGGCGCACGTGCCGGCTGACGGCGGCTTCGACGTGGAGCTGCCGGCGATCGTTGAGCCGGACCTCACCGGCCACCGTTCCGACGACCTCGACGTGCCGGACTTCCTGAAGTAGCTCCCGCCCGTGTGACAGCAGGGCAGCGCAGCGCGCTGCCTTGTGGAAAGGCCAGTGTGCCCGAGTTGTGGTTTTCCCAGGAGGTCCGCCCCGGATTGTGGGTGGGTTTCACCTCCGCCGCAGCAGGGAACCTGGCCTTTCACGTTGGCGACGACCCTGCCCGCGTTGCCGCCAACCGCGCCGCCCTGGATGCCCGGCTGGCTGAACTTGCCGGTGCGGCCGGCGGACTGCACCTGCAGTACATGGACCAGGTCCACGGCCGGGAGGTGGCCGTGGTGGAGGCGCCGGCCTCCGCAGCCGTGGCCGGGCAGCTGCCTGCCGGTCCGACGGCGGATGGGATGGTTTCGCGCGCGGCCAGCCTTGCCGTCATGGTCGCCGACTGCGTGCCCGTCGTGTTTGCCGGGACGGGCGCCGGCGGCGCCCCGCTCGTGGGTGTCGCCCACGCCGGCCGCCTCGGCGTCGAAAAGGGCGTCGTCGCCGCCACCGTCGCAGGGCTGCGCGCCGCGGGCGCCGGGTCCCTGCAGGCCTGGATCGGTCCGGCCGTGTGCGGGCGCTGCTACGAAGTGCCCGCACCGATGCGGGCCGCGGTGTCGGCCGTTGAACCGGCGGCCTACTCCACCACCTCGTGGGGGACCCCGGCCCTGGACCTGCCCGCAGCCGTTGCCGCCCGGCTCGGGAGGCTCGGCGTCCCGGCCCGCCAGGTCGGGGCCTGCACCCTTGAACACGGCACGTTGTTTTCCCACCGCCGCGCGGTCCGTGACGGCGAAGCGGAGGGCAGGTTCATCGGTTTCGCCGCCCTCGCCGGCCCGTTGGACGGGCCCGAAGTGAAAGTTTCCCACCCATGAACTCCCTGGACACCCGGGCCGTGCAGCTTGCCGACAACCTGGCCATGGTCAACGGGCGGATCCGCCGGGCCACCGACGCCGCCGCCCGTGCCACCATGCCGGCACTGATCGTGGTGACAAAGTTCCACCCCGCTGCGGACGTCAGGCTCCTGCGCGGCCTCGGCGTGGCCGATGTGGGGGAGAACCGCGACCAGGAAGCCGCGGCCAAGGCGGCCGAGGTGGCCGATCCGGCCCTGCGCTGGCATTTCATCGGGCAGCTGCAGGGCAACAAGGCCAAGTCCGTCGTAAAGTACGCCCACTCGGTGCACTCGGTGGACCGGGCGTCACTCGTGGCCGCGCTGGGCAAGGCCATGGCCGTCCAACAGGACCTGGACGGCCGCGACGCGCTCCAATGCTACCTGCAGGTGGACCTCGCCGAATCCGCGGGCGGAAGTGCCGCCGGCCCCGGCGGCAGGGGAGGGGCGGCGCCGTCGCTCATCCCCGCCCTGGCCGACGCCGTGGCGGGGACGCCCGGGCTCACGCTGGCCGGCGTCATGGCCGTGGCTCCGCTGGGCGGCGACCCCGTCGCCGCCTTCGAAATGCTGGCCGGCATTTCAGCGGCCCTGGTCCGTGACCACCCCGCGGCCACGGGCATCTCCGCAGGCATGAGCCAGGACCTGGAGGAGGCCATTGCCGCCGGGGCGACACACCTGCGTGTCGGTTCCGATATACTCGGCCCGCGCCCCGCCGTGCTGTAGCGTTTTGGGTGTTGGCAACAACGGCAATATTCGACTCGACCCACCCGCACAATGCCGCACTGGCAGAGCGCGTAACGAATGAGGAGCTACCATGGCTGGCGCTCTGCGCAAGACAATGATCTATCTTGGGCTCGCCGACGGTGACGAGCATTACGAGGCCGAACAGGCCCCCTCAATCCAGAAGGGCGAGGAATCCGGTCCGGATCTCGAACGAGTACGGGAGGCCGCCCCGGCACCCGTGGCCGAGCCCGCAACGCCCAAGGCGGGCGATGAAGAATACCGGGCACCGGTGACCCCCATCAAGCGTGCCGCATCGAATCGGGAAGAGGCTGCAAGCTTGCGTCAAATTACCACTGTCCACCCGCGGTCCTACAATGACGCGAAGATCATCGGTGAAAGCTTCCGTGACGGCATTCCCGTCATCATGAACGTCACCGACATGGGTGAAGCCGACGCCAAGCGCCTGGTGGACTTCTCCGCCGGACTGGTCTTCGGCCTGCGCGGCTCGATCGAGCGCGTCACCAACAAGGTGTTCCTGCTCTCGCCCTCCTATATTGAAGTCCTGGGGGACGACAAGAAGGTCTCGGACACCCAGGCCAGCTTCTTCAACCAGAGCTGAGCGGCGCAACCGCACCAGCCTTAACGGATTGCCCGGGCACTAAGTGCCCGGGCAATCCGTTATATACGGTAACTGTGGAAAACAGGTACGGTTAATTCGTTTCGGCTCCGCTTTCATCTGCTCCCTAGGGAATGTGTTCACCAACGTGTCAAATCCATTAAGCCTGGTTTTTGGGCTTCTTTACCTGTTGCTGCTGCTGTACTTCCTCACGCTCATGGTCCGGCTGGTATTTGACTGGATCCAGGTCTTTGCCCGTGAATGGCGTCCGCGCGGGGCCGCCCTGGTGGGCGCGTCGTTTATTTACCGGATGACGGACCGGCCCCTTCGCACGCTCCGACGCCTGATTCCGCCCTTGCGGATCGGCAGCATGGCGCTGGATATCGGGTTCCTGTTGTTGCTGGTGGCGGTGGGCATAGGGATGAGCGTCACATGGAATTTGGCGGTTTAGGGCCGCGCCGTTAGTTTTCAAGGCCAAAAGGTTATATTGTGAAAACGAAACAGCCCAAGTACGGATCACATGATTTGTATTAGGTACCGTAGTTTGAACGGCTTCGGCCGGATTCGAAACTTACTTAGACCAACGAGGTGACTAGATGGCGCTTACGCCAGAAGACGTTGTCAACAAGCGGTTCCAGCCGACCAAGTTCCGTGAAGGCTACGACCAGGACGAAGTCGATGACTTTCTTGACGAGATTGTCGTGGAACTGCGCCGGCTTCACCAGGAAAACGACGAACTGCGCAAGCAGCTCGCCGATGGCGGAAACAGCCCCAAGGCTGCACCCGCCGCTGCGGCGCCCCTGGCGTCCAAGGCTCCTGAAGTAGCGGAAACCGCTCCGGAGGCTCCGGCCAAGGGCAAGCCGGCCGAGCCGGCAGCCGCGGCAGCGCCCGTGGCTGAAGCCGCGCCCGTTGCAGCTGCCCCTGCACCGGCCCCCGCAGCCGCCGCCACGGGAGTTGAATCAGCGGCAGGCGTGCTTGCCATGGCCCAGAAGCTGCACGACGAATACGTCAATGCAGGTGTTGAGCAGCGCGACAAGATCATCGCCGAGGCCCAGATTGAAGCCAGCTCGCTCGTCAACGATGCCCAGGAGAAGAGCCGCAAGACGCTCGGCGCCCTGGAGCAGCAGCGTTCCGTCCTGGAGCGCAAGGTTGAACAGCTCCGTGGCTTCGAGCGTGACTACCGTTCACGCCTGAAGACCTACATCGAGGGCCAGCTTCGCGACCTCGACGCCCGTGGCTCGGTGGCTTCACCGGACTACGCCGAAGGGGCCAACGAGTCCTAGGCACGCCGGTCCCTGAGGGACCGGGCAGCCGGCAGGGCGGTGGTGCGGGAATTCCCGCACCACCGGCCTGTTGCCTTTAACCCGGCGGGCCCCACGGGTGGCGGCCGAACGGCCCGTGCCTTCCGAAGGCCGGCCGGCAACCTATGATTGTTGTGTCCCCGCACGACGGAATCCCACGGTTCCGCCGCTGACACCAACAGCAGTGACAATGAAAGAGCCATGAGCGACGACTCCCCGCAGAAACCTGCAACCAACGCACACGCGAGCCGCAATCCCGGCGACACCCCCGGCACGGAGCCCGCGACCGCGGCAGGCGTGCGGGCCCTGCCCCGCAGGCGCGGCCTGCTGGCGGTCTGGCTGGGTTTTGCGGCGCTGGCCTACGTGTGTGACCAGCTCACCAAGCTGTGGGTCACCTCCACCATGGTGGAGGGCCAACGCACCACCGTCATCCCAGGGGTGCTGCAGTGGTACTACATCCGCAACTCCGGCGCCGCGTTCTCCATCGGCGAGGGCTTCACGTGGTTCTTCACCCTGGTGATGGCCGCGGTCGCTGCGTTCATCATCATCTTCCTGGCGAAGCGGATCGGATCCTTTTGGTGGGCACTGGGACTGGGACTCCTGCTGGGTGGCTCCCTGGGGAACCTGACCGACAGGCTCTTCCGTGCACCCTCCTTTGGCATGGGCCACGTGGTGGACTTCATCTCCTTCCCGCATTTCGCCATCTTCAACATGGCGGACATGGGCGTGGTGGGCGGCGTCATCGCCATCTGCCTGCTGACCTTGATCGGCGTGCCCCTTGGCGGGCGGCGGGACAACACCGACAGGGACCCGGGGGAGCCCGGACCGCAGCTGGACGCGGGGGAGACCGGCAATGACTGAGACGTTTACCGTTCCCGAAGGGGCCGCCGGGCGTCGCATCGACGCGGCCTTGGCCGAGCTGCTGGGGATCTCCCGCTCCGCGGCGGCCCTGCTGTGCGCGGAGGGCAATGTGCTCCAGGACGGTGCGGTGGCGGGCAAGTCCGAGAAATTCCGGGCAGGTGCGAGCGTCCAGGTGACGATTCCCGAACGGCGCGACCCGCTCGCCGTCGTGGTGGAGCCGGTCGACGGGCTGGAGATCCTGCTGGACGACGAGGAATTCGTCGTCGTGGACAAGCCCGTGGGAGTTGCCGCGCACCCGTCGCCAGGCTGGGTGGGACCCACCGTCGTGGGCGGCCTCGCCGCGGCCGGCTTCCGCATTTCCACCTCCGGTGCGCAGGAGCGGGCAGGAATTGTCCACCGCCTGGACGTGGGAACGTCCGGCGCCATGGTGGTGGCAAAGACCGAGCACGCCTACACCGTCCTCAAACAGGCCTTCCGCGACCGCACCGTGTCCAAGGTGTATCACGCCGTGGTGCAGGGCCTGCCCGATCCGCTGCAGGGCACCATCGACGCGCCCATCGGCCGCCACCCCGGACACGACTGGCGTTTCGCCGTCATCGAGGACGGACGGCCTTCGGTCACCCACTACGAGGTGCTGGAGGCCTTCGGCAAGGCGACCCTGGTGGAGGTCCACCTGGAAACGGGTCGGACCCACCAGATCCGCGTGCACTTCTCCGCCCTGCGCCACCCCTGCGCGGGCGACCTCACCTACGGCGCCGATCTCAAGCTTGCCGCCGAGCTCGGCTTGACCCGCCAATGGCTGCACGCCCACCAGCTCGGCTTCACCCACCCCTCCACAGGAAAGCCTGTGGCCGTCACCAGCCCCTACCCGCAGGACCTGCAATATGCCCTGAAGGCGCTCCGCGGCGAGCCCTAAGCAACGCTCCCGCGCAACCGGGGCGTTTTGTCGTGATGCTCCCGCGCAACCGGGGCGTTTTGTCGTGACGCTCCTGCGGGAGCGGGGCGTTCTTGGCCCCTTGTTGGAGCAATAGGAGTTCCAACGGGGCATAGCTACGCCGCTTTGTGCGGGAGGGTTTGTGGGTTTGGCCCCGGTTGTGCGGGAGGGTTTGTGGGGCAGGGGCAGCCGCTGGGCGGGTGTGTGAAGGCGGGGCGGCACGTAGGATGGTGGGGTGGCTTCCTCATCGACCGACAGTTTTGTCCATCTTCACACGCACACCGAATACTCCATGCTCGACGGCGCCGCCCGCCTGACGGAATTGTTCGAGGAAACCAACCGGCTGGGCATGCCGGCGCTGGCCACCACAGACCACGGCTACCTGTTCGGCGCGTTCGACTTCTGGAAGAAGGCCACGGACGCCGGGGTGCGGCCCATCATCGGCGTCGAGGCCTATGTGACCCCCGGCACGGCGCGGACCGACAAGACGCGCGTGAAGTGGCGCACGGATGAAAGCCAAAAGCGCGACGACGTCTCCGGCGGCGGCGCCTACACGCACATGACGCTGCTCAGCTACAACAACCAGGGCATGCGCAACCTGTTCCGGGCCTCCTCGATCGGATCGCTGGACTCCGTGTTCGGCAAGTACCCGCGGCTGGACCGGGAACTGCTCAATGAATACCATCCGGGCCTGATTGCCACCACCGGGTGCCCCTCCGGCGAGGTCCAGACGAAGCTGAGGCTGGGCCAATACAACGAGGCCAAGGCCGCCGCAGCCGAATTCCAGGACATCTTCGGCAAGGAGAACTATTTCTGCGAGCTCATGGACCACGGGCTGGACATAGAGCGCCGTGTCACCAAGGACCTGCTGAAGCTGGCCAAGGAACTGGACATCCCGCTCGTCGCCACGAACGACCTCCACTACACGCACGAACACGATGCCAAGGCCCACGAGGCCCTCCTGGCGCTGCAGTCCGGCTCCACCCTGCTGGAGCCCTCCTACGACCAGGGCGGTTCCCGCTTCGCCTTCAACGGCAGCGGCTATTACCTGAAGTCGCCGGCGGAAATGCGGGCCCTCTTCTCCGAGCTGCCGTCGGCCTGCGACAACACGCTGCTCATTGCCGAACGTTGCGAAGTCTCGTTCAACACCGACGCCAACTACATGCCGAAGTTCCCCTGCCCGCCCGGCGACGACGAGACGTCGTGGTTGGTCAAGGAGGTCGACGCGGGGCTGAAATACAGGTACCCGAACGGCGTTCCCGACGACGTCCGGGCCCGTGCCGACTACGAGCTCGAGGTCATCATCAAGATGGGCTTCCCCGGTTACTTCCTGGTGGTGGCCGACTTCATCAACTGGTCGAAGGACCACGGCATCCGGGTGGGCCCGGGCCGCGGCTCCGGTGCCGGTTCCATGGTGGCCTACGCCATGCGCATCACCGACCTGGACCCGCTCCGGCACGGATTGATCTTTGAGCGCTTCCTGAACCCGGAACGCGTCTCCATGCCTGACTTTGACGTCGACTTCGATGACCGCCGCCGCCATGAGGTCATCAAGTACGTGACCGAAAAATATGGCGACGAGCGCGTGGCCATGATTGTCACCTATGGCAGCATCAAGACCAAGCAGGCCCTGAAGGACTCCTCCCGCGTCCTGGGCTACCCGTTCAGCATGGGCGAGTCCCTGACCAAGGCGCTGCCGCCGGCCGTCATGGCCAAGGACATTTCGCTGGCCGACATTGAGGACCCCAAAGCCAAGCGCTACGGCGAGGCGGGGGACTTCAGGCAGCTGCTGCAGAGCGATCCGGAGGCAGCCAAGGTCTTTGAGACAGCCAAGGGCCTGGAAGGGCTCAAGCGCCAGTGGGGGGTGCACGCGGCGGGCGTGATCATGTCCTCGGACCCCATCATCGACGTCATCCCGATCATGCGCCGTTTCCAGGACGGGCAGGTCATCACCCAGTTTGACTACCCGACCGCCGAGGGCCTGGGCCTGATCAAGATGGACTTCTTGGGGCTGCGGAACCTCACGATCATCACGGACGCGCTGGAGAACATCAAGGCCAACCAGGACATCGACCTGGACCTGGAGCACCTGGAACTGGACGACGCCGAGTCCTACGAACTCATGGCGCGCGGTGACACGCTGGGCGTTTTCCAGCTCGACGGCGGTCCCATGCGCGGGCTCCTCAAGCTCATGCGCCCGGACAACTTTGAGGACATTTCCGCCGTCCTGGCCCTGTACCGGCCCGGCCCCATGGGCGCCGATTCGCACACCAACTATGCACTTCGCAAGAACGGCCTGCAGCCCATCACCCCGATCCACCCCGAGCTGGAGGAACCGCTGGCGGAAATCCTGGGCGGCACCTATGGGCTGATCGTCTACCAGGAGCAGGTGATGTCCATTGCGCAGAAGCTCGCCGGCTACTCGCTGGGCCGGGCCGACATCCTGCGCCGTGCCATGGGCAAGAAGAAGAAGTCGGAACTGGACAAGCAGTACGCCGGCTTCCACCAGGGCATGCTGGACAACGGCTATTCCGACGCGGCAGTGACCACCCTGTGGGACATCCTGCTGCCGTTCTCCGACTACGCGTTCAACAAGGCCCACTCGGCGGCCTACGGCGTGGTCAGCTACTGGACGGCCTACCTCAAGGCCCACTTCCCGGCCGAATACATGGCCGCGCTGCTCACCAGCGTTGGCGACGACAAGGACAAGCTGGCCCTCTACCTGAACGAATGCCGCCACATGGGCATCACGGTCCTGGCCCCGGACGTCAACGAATCGGCGCTGAACTTCACCCCTGTGGGCAAGGACATCCGCTTCGGCATGGGCGCCATCCGCAACGTGGGCGCCAACGTGGTCAACGGCCTGGTCGAATCCCGCACCGAAAAGGGCCACTTCGAGAATTTCTCCGACTTCCTCATGAAAGTCCCGGCCGTGGTCTGCAACAAGCGCACCATTGAGTCCCTGATCAAGGCCGGTGCCTTCGACTCGCTGGGGCACCCGCGACGGGCGCTGGCCATGATCCATGAAGAGGCCATCGACTCCGTCATCACGCTCAAGCGCAACGAGGCCGTGGGCCAGTTCGACCTCTTCGCCGGCCTCGGCGGGGACGCGGAACCCGAATCGGCCCTCGTCACCGACATCCCGGACCTGCCCGAGTGGGAGAAGAAGGACAAGCTCGCCTTTGAACGCGACATGCTCGGCCTGTACGTTTCGGACCATCCGCTGCAGGGCCTGGAAGGGATCCTGAGCCAAAACGCGGACATGTCGATCACCCAGGTGCTTTCCGACGACGGCCCTGCGGACGGGCACATCATCACCATCTCCGGCATGATCACCAGCCTGCAGCGACGCATCGCCAAGAGCAGCGGCAACCCCTACGCGCGCTGCGAGGTGGAGGACCTGGGCGGGTCCGTGGAGGTCATGTTCTTCGGCCAGGTGTACGGCCCCATTGCCAATGTCCTCGCCGAGGACCTGATCGTGGTCATCAAGGGCCGGCTGCAAAAGCGCGACGACGGCGCCATCACCCTCAACGCCATGGAACTCTCGGTGCCGGACCTCAGCGAGGGGCTCGCGGGCCCGCTGGTCCTCCACCTGCCCGAGCACAAGGCCACCGAGCCGGTGCTGCTGGCCCTCAAGGACGTCCTGGGCACCCACCGGGGCAACACCGAGGTCAAGATGCACCTCAGCGGAACCCGCAGCATCAAGGTCATGAAGCTGCCCCTGCACCACCGGGTCAACCCGACCCCCGCGCTCTTTGGCGACCTCAAGGTCCTGTTGGGTCCGGCATGTCTGGAAGGCTGAACGTGGAGGTGCGGCGCAGTTCCCGGCGTACCACGGCTCCGGCCCGTCCGGGCTGGCTGCGGTGGCTTGCCCTCTCCATGGCCGCCGGCATCGTGGCGGGAATCGTATGGTGGCTCGCCGCTCCCGGCGGAGCCTTTTACGGCCAGGGGAAGGATTACACCGTCTGGCCGGGCCGTGACCTGGTCCTGGCGGGCGTGTGCGTACTGTGTGGCCTCCTTGCGGGCATGCTGCTGGCCCGCCACGCCGCCCGGTACGGGACGGGCGCAGCCGCACGTTTCCTGGCGGTGCTGGCGGGAGGGCTGCTCGGCTCGGTCCTGGCCTGGCGGGTCGGTGTCTTTGCGGGGGACCTCTTCCAGACGCCGCCGGACAACATGCCCAGCCCCAGCATGGTCTTCTCGCTGCGGTCGCCCTCGGTCCTGCTGCTGTGGCCCCTGGCAGCCTCCGCCGTGGTGTTCGTTTACGCGTTCCTCGCCTACACCTTTGTGCCACAGCCCCGCACCACCCGGTAAACTTGCCGTGTGAGCATCCCTGAAACCCCCGTGTCCAATCCCTCCGACGCCGCGGCGGCAACCGCCCCGGGGAGCGGCGCCCGTTTCACCTTTTCCCGCACCGACCTGCGCGGGCAGACCATGACCCTGACCGGGCTCAAGGGCGCCGTCCCGCGCGCAGCAGCCGCCACCGCCGCCACGGCCGAGGACGCCGTCTCCGGCATCATCGCCGACGTGCGCACCCGCGGTTTTGCGGCCCTGTCCGAGCTGGCTGAAAAATTCGACGGCGTGGAGCAGGCCCACCCGCGCGTCCCCGCCGCGGCGCTGCGCGAAGCCCTGGAAAAGCTGGACCCCGCCGTGCGTGCGGCCCTGGAGGAGTCCATTGCCCGGGCCCGGGCCTTTGCCGCCGTCCAGCGCCCGGCCGACGTCGACCATCCCGTCGCCGACGGCGCCGTCGTCTCCCAGCACTGGATCCCGGTGCGACGCGTCGGGCTGTATGTTCCCGGCGGCCTGGCGGCCTACCCGTCCTCGGTCGTCATGAACGTGGTCCCCGCCCTCGCTGCCGGCGTTGGATCCGTGGCGCTGGCGTCACCGCCGCAAAAGGCATTTGGCGGCCTGCCGGACCTGACTGTCCTGGCCGCCGCAGCCCTGCTGGGCATTGAGGAGGTCTATGCCATGGGCGGGGCGCAGGCCATTGCCGCGTTCGCCTACGGCATCCCGGCCGGCACCACGGCCCAGGGCGGCGGCGACGCCCTGGAGCCTGTCGACGTGGTCACGGGACCCGGGAACATCTTCGTGGCCACCGCCAAGAGGCTGGTCAAGGGCGTGGTGGGGATCGACGCCGAGGCAGGGGCCACGGAGATTGCCGTGCTGGCCGACCACACGGCCAACCCGGCGTATGTTGCGGCGGACCTGATCAGCCAGGCCGAGCACGACCCCAACGCGGCCTCCGTCCTGGTGACCACCTCCATGGAGCTGGCGGACGCCGTCGACCGTGAACTGGCAGTCCAGGTGGCCCGGACGGGGCACCGGGAACGTGTGGAGACGGCGCTATCCGGGCCGCAGTCGGGCACCGTCCTCGTGGACGACATCGCCCAAGGTGTTGCCGTGTGCAATGCCTACGCGGCCGAGCACCTCGAGGTCGTGACCGAGGACGCGGCGGGCGTGGCTGCGCGGATCACCAACGCCGGTGCCGTTTTTGTGGGGGACTACAGCCCCGTGAGCCTGGGCGACTACTGTGCCGGGTCCAACCACGTGCTGCCGACCAGCGGCACGGCGGCCTTTTCCTCCGGCCTGAACGTCACCACGTTCCTGCGCGCCGTCCAGTTCATCAACTACAACAAGGCGGCCCTGGGCCAGGTGGCCGGGCACGTCGTGGCGCTGGCGCAGGCCGAGGGCCTGCCCGCGCACGGCGACGCCGTCTCGGCACGCTTCGCCTGAGACGGCAAACCACTACATATGGTACTTACGCGATTGTAATTTCCCCATATGTAGCCATAGACTGACAGCAATTGTTCCTGGAGGGAGCCGGATGTACTGCCCGTTCTGCCGCAATCCCGACTCGCGCGTGGTTGACTCGCGCGTGTCCGACGACGGGTCCTCCATCCGCCGCAGGCGCCAGTGCACCGAGTGCGGGCGCCGCTTCAGCACAGTGGAAACGGCCAGCCTGTCGGTGACCAAACGCTCCGGCGTGGCCGAACCCTTCAGCCGCAGCAAGGTCATCAGCGGCGTGCGCAAGGCCTGCCAGGGCCGTCCCGTCACGGACGACGACCTGGCCTTGCTGGCACAGGAGGTCGAGGAATCCATCCGGGCCAGCGGCGCCGCCGAAATTGACGCGCACGACGTCGGCCTGGCTATCTTGGCACCGCTGCAGCGCCTGGACCTGGTGGCCTACCTGCGCTTTGCCAGCGTCTACCAGGCCTTCGAGTCCCTGGACGATTTTGAAAAGTCCATCGAGGCGTTGCGCCGCGAATATCCGGCGGGCCGGCCGGGGTCGCTGAACCCCTAGGCCGGGCCGCCGGACCCGCGACCCCGGGCTACTTGGTGATCTTGAAGTGGACGGCCGCCTGCAAGGCGCCGCCCACAATGCCCGCGTTGTTCGCCAGCTCCGCGGGGATGATCTTGGTGCGCAGCTTCAGGGCCGGCAGGTAGTCCTCGCTGCGCTTGGAGATCCCGCCGCCGACGATGAACAGTTCGGGGGAGAAGAGGAATTCGACGTGGGAGAAGTAGCGCTGCAGCCGCACGGCGTATTCCTCCCAGCTCAGGCCGTCGCGTTCACGGGCGCTGGCCGAGGCCCGTGATTCAGCGTCAAAGCCGTCAATTTCCAGGTGGCCCAGCTCCGCATTGGGAATGAGCCGGCCGTCGTTGATGAAGGCGGAGCCGATGCCGGTGCCGAGGGTGATGACCAGGACGGTGCCCTTGACACCCTTGCCGGCGCCGTAGCGGGCCTCGGCCAGGCCGGCGGCGTCGGCGTCGTTCATCACCTGGACGTCGCGGCCCAGCTCATCGGTGAAAATCTTGTCCACGTCCGCGTCAATCCAGGACTTGTCCACGTTCGCGGCGGAGCGGGCAATGCCCTGGCTGATGATGGCCGGGAAGGTGATGCCCACCGGCGCGTCGGCGGCCGGGGCATGCTTGCGGGTCATGAGTTCGTCCACGATCTCCTTGACCACCTTGGCGACGGCCTGCGGGGTGGACGGTTGGGGCGTGTCGATCCGGTAGCGGTCGCCCTCCATCTCGCCGGTTTCCAGGCGGACGATCCCGCCCTTGATGCCGGTGCCGCCAATGTCAATGCCGATGACGGTTTCCGTGGACGAGTGCTTCTTGGACATGCAGGGCTCCAGACGTGGAAGTGGCAGGTTCTCGCGGGGACTGGTTCGGGCGGGAAAGGCTCAGGGCAGGGTCAGGACCTCGGCGCCCGAGCCGGTGACCACCAGGGTGTGCTCGAACTGGGCGGTGCGCTTGCGGTCCCGGGTGACCACCGTCCAGTCGTCGTTCCACATGTCCCACTCGATGCCGCCCAGGGTCAGCATAGGTTCGATGGTAAACACCATGCCTTCCTTCAGCACAGTGTTGTAGGCCGGCGCGGCGTCATAATGCGGAATAATCAGGCCGGTGTGGAAGGCCTCCCCGACGCCGTGGCCGGTAAAGTCCCGCACCACCCCGTAGCCGAAGCGCTTGGCGTAGGCGGAAATGGCGCGGCCGATGACGTTGATCTCCCGGCCGGGCGCCACGGCCCGGATGGCGCGGTTGAGGGATTCCCGGGTCCGCTCCACCAGCAGGCGTGACTCCTCGTCGACGTCGCCCACCGTGAACGTCCAGTTGGTGTCGCCGTGGACGCCGTTCTTGTACGCCGTGATGTCGATGTTGATGATGTCCCCGTCCTGGACCACCGTGCTGTCCGGGATGCCGTGGCAGATGACCTCGTTGAGCGAGGAACACAGCGACTTAGGGAAGCCGCGGTAGCCCAGCGTGGACGGGTAGGCGTGGTGGTCCAGCAAAAATTCGTGGCCCACGCGGTCCAGCTGGTCCGTGGTGACGCCGGGGACAATGTGCCGGCCCACCTCAACGATGGCCTGCGCGGCGATCTTGGAGGAGATGCGGATTTTTTCCAGCGTCCCGGCGTCCTTGACTTCGGAGCCGGTAAACGGCGCCGGACCTGCCTTGCCCACGTATTCGGGCCGGGCGATGGAGGCGGGGACAGGCAGCTGCGGGCTGACGGTGCCCTGGACCAGGGTGCCAAGGGGTGCGGTGGCGGCAGTGGAAGACATGGACCCATCCTATAAGTTTTGCTGCACGGCCGTGGCGCCGGGCCTATGATGGCAACAACCGTCCCGCCGCACTGGAGGAAAAATGCCGCAGTATTGGTACAACGTCAACACGCACCAGGTGGAACAGGATGCGCAGTCCGGCTGGAAGGAACTGATCGGCCCCTATCCCACGCGGGAGGAGGCCGAGGCGGCCCTGGCCAAGGTCCACCAGCGCAACGAGGAGTGGGAAGCCCGGGACGAGGACTGAGCCTGCCGTGAAGCAGCCAGTCGATGCGGGCCCCGGGGCCCTGGCCGGCCGGAACCCGGCCGGACAGTCCCTTCTTCGCCGCGCCGGAAGGGCGGCGGCCATCGCCTGCGGGGCCGTGGCCGGGCTGGCTGTGCTCACGGTCCTCGAGGGACTGCTGGCCTATGAACGGCTGGCCCTGAAGGAACGCGTGGACGCCGTTCCCGCCACCGGATATTTTGGCCGGCACGACGACGGCCGGGAACCGTTGCGCCTGGCGCTGCTGGGCGATTCGCTGGCCGTGGGCTACGGCGCCGCCGTGCCGGAAGGCTCGGTCGGCTACATGCTGGCCGACGGCCTGGCCGCAGCCACCGGCCGCCCCGTCACCCTGGACAACGTGGCGCTCATCGGGGCCACCTCCGAGGACCTGGTGCTCCAGGTGGCCGCCCTTGATGCCCGGGGGCTGCGCCCCGACGTCGCGGTCATCATTGTTGGCGGCAACGACATCTTGCACCTGCGCAACTTCAGCCGCTCGCTGGCCGCCCTGGCCGAGACGGTCCGGGCCCTGCGGCGGCGCGGCAGCCAGGTGGTCCTCGCTTCCTGCCCGGACCTGGGGACCGTCTCGGTGTTCCTGCAGCCGCTGCGCTTCAGCGCGCACTGGATGAGCCTGATGCTGGCCACCGGACAGACCATTGTGGTGCTGCGCAATGGCGGGCGGACCGTCTCCCTGGCGGACCTCCTGGGACCGATCTTCCGGCGCAAGCCCAAGCAGATGTTCTCAACCGACCGCCTGCACCCGTCCGCCCACGGCTATGCGCAGGCGGCCATGGTGATGCTGCCCAGTGTGGTGGCTGCTGCCGGCTACAACAACGGCGGCCTGGCCGGTGTCCCGCACCGGGTCTACCGGAAGGGGCGCCGGAGGCCCCTGGCCTGGTTTGCCTTCCGGGCCTCGCGGCGCTCGGGGACGGAAGTGCGGCTCGTCTCGGGCCGGCGGGGACGCGACATTTCCGTCCGGCACGTCCCGCATGTCCGCCGGAAGGCCGGCCCCGGCCGGGCGTGAACCTGCGCGGGTCCCGGGAGGGCTAAAAAGTGTGCTCCGGGCCGGGGAACGCGCCGGAGCGCACGTCGTCGCCGTACGCGTGGGCGGCGTCGGCCAGCACGGTGCGCAGCTGGGCGTACTGCTTGACGAACTTGGCGATCCTGCCGGTGCGCAGCCCGGCCATGTCCTGCCACACCAGTACCTGGCCGGTGGTGCCGTTCCCGGCCCCGATGCCCACGGTCGGCACGTCAATGGCGGCCTCCACGGCGGCGGCCGTGTCGGCCGGGACCATTTCCATCAGCACACAGAACGCGCCCGCCCGGGCCAGGGCAACGGCGTCGTCCACCATGGCACGGGCGGCGTCACCGCGCCCCTGGACCCGGTAGCCGCCCAGCATGTGCTCGCTTTGCGGTGTGAAGCCGATGTGCGCCATGACGGGGACGCCGGCCTGGGTCAGCGCCCGGACGGTGGGGGCGTAGTAGGCGCCGCCTTCCATCTTGACGGCATGGACCAGGCCCTCCTTCATGAGCCGCACGGAGGAGGCGATGGCCTGTTCGGGGGATTGTTCGTAGCTGCCAAAGGGGAGGTCGGCCACCACCAGGGCGCGCTTGGCGCCGGCGGTGACGGCGCGGGAAAAGATGATCATTTCATCGAGCGTGATGGGCAGGGAGGTCTCGTTGCCCAGGACGTTGTTGGAGGCCGAATCGCCCACCAGCAGCACTTCGATGCCGGCTTCGTCGAAGATCTGGGCCGTGTACTGGTCATAGGCGGTGAGCATGGCGAACTTTTCGCCGTTGCGCTTGGCCGCCTGCAAATGGTGGGTGCGGACGCGGGCCGCCGTCGCGGGAATGGCCCGGCCATAGGGTGCGGCCACTTCGGCGGGGACGGGCGCCTCCGCGGCGGACGATGCAGGGGCGGACAGGGCAGGCTCTGGGGTGCTTGTTGAAGGCATGCCTAGAGCTTATTACGAGTCGGTTCACAAGTTCTTGTCCTGGCACCCGGGAGTACTGAGTAGAGTATGACTCGAAGGCCCGAGGTGGTGGCGCCAGCCATGGATGCCGGGTTCCTGCACAGGGCTTCAGCCATCCGCGGTGAATGAAAAGGAAGTGAGGGCCATAGTGGACCGTCAACAGGAATTTGTGTTGCGCACCATCGAAGAACGGGACGTCCGTTTTGTCCGGATGTGGTTCACCGACGTGGTGGGCAGCCTGAAGTCGGTGGCGCTGGCCCCGGCTGAGGTTGAAGGCGCGTTTACCGAAGGCCTGGGCTTCGACGGTTCAAGCATTGAGGGCCTCTCGCGCGTGTTTGAGTCCGACATGTTGGCCCAGCCGGACCCGTCCACCTTCCAGATCCTGCCCTGGCGCGGGACCACCGAGCAGACGTCGCGCATGTTCTGCGACATCCTTACGCCCGACGGCGAACCCTCCGCCGCTGATCCCCGCAACGTGCTCAAGCGCACCCTGGCCAGGGCCGCCGACATGGGATTCACGTGCTACACGCACCCCGAGATCGAGTTTTACCTGCTCAAGAGCGACAGGCCCGGCCCGGACGGGATCCCCATTCCCGTCGACCAGGCCGGCTACTTTGACCACGTGCCCGGCGGGGTGGCCCAGGACTTCCGCCGTACGGCCGTGACGATGCTCGAGGACGTCGGCATTTCGGTGGAGTTCAGCCACCACGAGGGCGGACCGGGCCAGAACGAGATCGACCTGCGCTACGCCGACGCGCTGGCCACGGCGGACAACATCATGACGTTCCGCACGGTCATCCGCGAAGTGGCCATCCAGCAGGGCACCTATGCCACGTTCATGCCCAAGCCGTTCTCACAGCATCCCGGCTCCGGCATGCACACCCACTTCTCCCTGTTCGAGGGGGACACCAACGCGTTCCATGAGCCCGGGGCCGAGTACCAGCTGTCCAAGACGGCCCGCCAGTTCATGGCCGGCATCCTGCGCCACGCACCGGAATTCACGGCCGTCACCAACCAGTTCGTGAACTCCTACAAGCGCCTCTGGGGCGGGGGAGAGGCGCCCAGCTACGTCTCCTGGGGCCACAACAACCGCTCGGCGCTGATGCGCGTGCCGCTGTACAAGCCCGGCAAGGGCCAGGCCTCGCGGCTGGAATACCGCGGGATCGACTCGGCAGCGAACCCGTACCTGGCGTATGCGGTGCTGCTGGGGGCCGGGCTGAAGGGTATTGAGGAAGGCTACGAGCTGCCGCCGGCGGCCGTGGAGGACGTCAGCGCCCTGACCACCGCCGAACGCCGCGCCCTGGGCCACCATCCGCTGCCGTCCAGCCTGCACGACGCCGTGCGTCAGATGGAGGAATCCGAGCTCATGCCCGAGATCCTCGGCGAACAGGTCTTTGACCACTTCCTGCGCAACAAGCGCGACGAATGGCAGGACTACCGCCTCCAGGTCACCCCGTACGAGATCGACCGCTACCTGGGGGTGCTTTAGGCCCACCCATGAGTTCCCTGACGCGCACCTTGATCACCCTGGGCTTCTCCGACCTGGAAAAGAGCGAGAGGTTCCTGGGTTTCCGGGAACTTGCCGACATCGACCGGGACGAACTGCTCACGGCACTGAAATCCGCCAACGACCCGGACCTGGCCCTGCAATCCCTGGTGCGGCTGCTCAGCGCCGTGCCGGCCGCCCGCGGCAGGCTCACCGCCGTCGACCCCGAAACGGGCGCGGCCGTGCCCAACGAGGCGCTGTTCCGGCTGCTGGGTGCCTCGGAGGCCCTGGTGGACTTCCTGATCCGCCACCCTGAACACCTTGACGTCCTGGACACGCCGGCATCCCCGGAGCCGGCAGCGGTTCCGCAGGCCGTGCTGCGTGACTCGCTCCTGTCCTCGGTGCGCGCTTCCCCCGGGGCGGCCGTTCCCGGGGCGGGGCTGACCGGCACGGAGGCAAGGATCGCGCTGCGGACCCAGTACCGGCGGCACCTGGTGGAACTGGCCATCCGGGACCTTTGTGCCGCCTCGCCGCAGGACGTCATGCCGATGGTGGGGGCCGAACTTGCGGACCTGGCCGCAGCCGCGCTGGAGGCCGCCCTGGCCGTGGCACGGGCCGAGCTCGCAGCGCAATTCCCGGCCGGGGACGTTGCCGCCGTCAAGTTTGCCGTCATCGGCATGGGCAAGTGCGGTGCCCGCGAACTGAACTACATTTCCGACGTCGACGTCATGTACGTGATCGAGGTGGACGGTGCCGGGCTGCCGGATGAGGCGCAGGCCGTCACTGTGGGCAGTGCGCTGGCCTCTGCCGTGTCGCAAACCATCTACGCCCCGGAACGTGAACCGGGGCTGTGGGAAGTGGACGCCAACCTGCGCCCGGAGGGCAAGGACGGGCCCCTCGTGCGCACGCTGGGATCCTACCTGAGCTATTACCAGCGCTGGGCCGCCGACTGGGAGTTCCAGGCACTGTTGAAGGCGCGGGCGATGGCCGGCGACCAGGAGCTGGGTGAACGGTTCGAACACGCCGTGGCGCCACTGATCTGGACCTCCTCGGAACGGGAGGGGTTTGTGGCCTCCGTGCAGGCCATGCGCCGGCGCGTTACCGCCAACATCCGCGACTCCGAGGCCGGCCGGCAGATCAAGCTGGGCAAGGGCGGGCTGCGCGACGTTGAATTCACGGTCCAGCTCCTGCAGCTGGTCCACGCCAAGAACGACGTTTCCCTGCAGCAGCGGGGGACAACCGCGGCCATCCAGGCCCTGACGGCGGCCGGCTACATCGGCCGAACCGACGCCGCCAAGCTGGATGCCGCATACCGCTACCTGAGGGTGCTGGAGCACAGGATCCAGCTGGTCCACATGCGCCGGACCCACCTGATGCCCACCGCACCGGACCAGCTGCGCGCCCTGGCGCGCGCCGTGGCAGGCCCCATGAACCTCAAGCGGCCCAGTGCCGAATCCCTAATGGAAGACTGGGGCCGGGTCAAGCGGCAGGTCCATGCGCTGTACGAACACATTTTTTACCGTCCCATCCTGGCCTCGGCCGCGCACCTGAGCGCTGCGGATGCCGCCCTGACCACCGACACCGCCCGGGCCCGCCTGGCCGCGCTGGGCTACCGCGACGCCGTCGGCGCCCAGCGCCACATCGAGGCCCTCACGGCCGGGGTGAGCCGCCGGGCGGCCCTCCAGCGCCAGCTGCTGCCGGTGCTGCTGGGGTGGCTGGCGGACGGCGTCGACCCCGATTCCGGGCTCCTGGCCTTCCGCCGGGTCAGTGAGGCGCTGGGGACCTCCCACTGGTATCTGGGGATGCTGCGCGACCACCAGGCGGCTGCCGAGCGGCTGTGCCATGTCCTCTCCAGCTCCCGGCTCGTGACCGACCTGCTGGAGGTTTCCCCCGAAGCCACGGCCTGGTTCGGCAATGACAAGGAACTTCGCCCGGTGGCGTTTGAGGCCCAGTGGGCTGAAATCCAATCCAAGATGTCGCGGCACCCGGAACCCGCCGAGGCCATCCGGCTGATCCGCCTGATCCGCCAGCGCGAGGTCCTGCGCACGGCCATCGCAGACTGTTCCGGGCTCCTGTCCCAGGACCAGGTCTCGAAGGCGCTCAGTGACGCGGACCGGGCGGCGGTGCTCGGGGCGCTGCTGGTGGCCGAGGCCGACGTCCAGGCAGGTGCGCCCGCCCTGACCCGGGTCCTGGTGGTGGCCATGGGCCGGCAGGGCGGACGCGAGATCGGCTACGGATCCGACGCCGACGTCATGTTTGTCCACCGGCCCGTGGACGGCGCCGACGAGGTGCAGGCCCAGGCGCAGGCCAAGGACGTCGTGGCGAAACTGACGTCCATGCTCACCCAGCCCGTCCGCCCTGCCATCATGGCCGAGCGGGTGCTGAGCATTGACGCGGACCTGCGTCCCGAGGGCAAGAACGGGCCGCTGGTGCGTTCCCTCGAGGCGTACCGCGAGTACTATGCCAGATGGTCCTCACCCTGGGAGGCGCAGGCGCTGCTCCGGGCCCGGCCGATGGCCGGCAGCGACGAACTGGCCGCCGACTTCATCGCCATGATTGACCCGGTCAGGTACCCGGCGGCGCTGGGGGAGACCGAACTGCGTGAGATCAAGCGCCTGAAGGCCCGCATGGAATCGGAGCGGCTGCCCCGCGGCGCCGACCCGGCACGGCACGTGAAGCTGGGCCGCGGCGGCCTGAGCGATGTTGAATGGCTGGTGCAGCTGTGGCAGCTGCAAAATGCGCACGCCGAAGCGTCCCTGCGGACCACTCAGACCATCGGGGCGCTCCATGCCGCCCTTGCGCTGGGGATTGTTGACCGGGAGGACGCCGGCGTCCTCGAAGGCGCCTGGCGGCTGGCCGGCAAGATCCGCAACGCCAATGTCATTTGGAGCGGCAAGCCCTCGGACGTGTTGCCGTCCGCCCGCGGGGACCTGGAGGCCGTGGCCCGGTGGTGCGGCTACGAACCCGGCAATGCGGCCGCCTTCGAGGAGGACTACCTGGGTCTCACACGTCGGGCCCGGGCCGTCTTTGAGCGCCTCTTCTACGGATAGCGGGCGCCGGGCGGCTTCCGGTGATGGCCGGATGTTGGGCCCGGCTGCTGCCCGTTATGGCCCGTTGTAACGCTGGCACCAACTTGGGTGGTTTAATGTTGGACATTTTGGGTGCGGGTGGCTGACACTGTAAGTGACAAGCGCATACTTCCAAAAGTTATGCCTGCCAAGGGTAATCCTTCCTGGGGGAGGGCCTTGGGGCCGTCCGGCCGGTCGCACGTACTACCATTCGAGGGGTCTTCCATGCTAAGAAGTCAAGCGGTTAAACGACCACGGGTCGGCAGGATTGCGGTGCTGGGTGCGCTGCTGACCGCCGCGGCCATGTTGTTTGGATTTGGCGCGGCTTCAGCTGCCACTGCCCCACAGGCTGCCATGAACGTCTCCCGCACGGAGGTTGCCCCGGCTGCCGCGGTCTCACAGGGCCAGTGGATTTGGCCGTATTCAATCACGGAGTCGGGTTCGACGGCGTTGGCGGGTCAGTGGATCTGGCCGTATTCGGCGAAGGGTTCGACGGCGTTGGCGGGTCAGTGGATCTGGCCGTATTCGGCGAAGGGTTCGACGGCGTTGGCGGGTCAGTGGATCTGGCCGTATTCGGCGAAGGGTTCGACGGCGTTGGCGGGTCAGTGGATC